>CANQYP010000176.1 GCA_947628045.1 uncultured Lachnospiraceae bacterium
GGCGGCTCGCCGAGGTCTTTTCTCACCTTCGGAACCTCCTCAAGCACATCGTAGTACTTGTCTTCCGCGTGCATATCCTTGAGCTGTGAGGTCAGGTTGGACAGCATGCCGCCCGGCACCTGGTACAGCAGCGTCTTGATGTTGACGCCCATGTTCTTCGGGTTGAGCAATCCGCTCGCCAATGCATCGTCGCGCATCGGACGGAAATAGTCCGCGATCTCATCGAGCAGCTTGGAATCAAAGCCTGTGTCGTACGGCGTACCGCGGAAAGTCTCCACCATCACCTCGGTCGCCGGCTGCGATGTACCAAGCGCGAACGGCGACATTGCCGTATCGATCACGTCCACGCCAGCCTCGACCGCCTTGAGGTACGTCATGGAAGCGACGCCGGACGTATAGTGCGTGTGCAGCTGGATCGGAATGGAAACCGCTTCCTTCAGCGCGGTCACAAGCTCGGTTGCCTTGTACGGTACGAGCAGACCCGCCATATCCTTGATGCAGATGGAATTCGCGCCCATGTCCTCGATTCTCTTCGCAAGGTCAACCCAGTACTCCATCGTGTACGCGTCGCCGAGCGTGTAGGACATTGCCACCTGCGCATGCGCCTTCTCCTTGTTCGCAGCGGTCACTGCGGTCTGGAGGTTGCGGATATCGTTCAGGCAGTCGAAGATACGGATGATATCAATGCCGTTTGCCACGGACTTCTGCACGAAATACTCAACCACATCGTCCGCGTACGGGCGGTAGCCCAGGATATTCTGTCCGCGGAACAGCATCTGCAGTTTCGTGTTCTTGAAACCGTCGCGCAGCTTGCGCAGTCTCTCCCACGGATCTTCCTTCAGGAAACGCAGGGACGCGTCGAACGTTGCGCCGCCCCAGCACTCCACGGAATGATAGCCAACTTTATCCAGTTTCTCAACGATCGGCAGCATCTGCTCGGTTGACATTCTGGTCGCGATCAGTGACTGATGTGCGTCACGAAGGATCGTCTCGGTAATTTTAATCGGTTTTTTTGCTTGTTCAGACATTTTATTCCTCCTTTATCATACTCCAAAAATAGCCATAAACGTACCGGCCGCCACCGCTGTTCCTATAACGCCTGCCACGTTCGGCCCCATCGCGTGCATCAGCAGGAAGTTCGTCGGATCTGCCTCCGCGCCGACCTTCTGGGATACACGGGCCGCCATCGGCACCGCGGACACGCCGGCCGAACCGATCAGCGGATTGATCTTGCCGCCGGACAGCTTGCACATCAGCTTGCCGAACAGGACGCCGCCTGCCGTACCGAACGCAAACGCCACAAGACCGAGGATGACGATCTTGATCGTGTCGAGATTCAGGAACGCCTCAGCGCTCGTCGTAGCGCCTACGGACGTGCCGAGCAGAATAACGACGATGTACATCATCGCGTTGCTCGCCGTCTCCGTGAGCTGTCTCACCACGCCGCTCTCGCGGAACAGGTTGCCGAGCATCAGCATACCCACCAGAGGAGCCGTGGACGGAAGCAGCATACACACAACAATCGTAATGATGATCGGGAACAGGATCTTCTCCAGCTTGGATACCGGACGAAGCTGCTCCATCTTGATCTTGCGCTCTTCCTCCGTCGTCAGGAGTTTCATGATCGGAGGCTGAATGATCGGGACGAGCGACATATAGGAGTACGCCGCCACCGCGATCGGACCCATCAGAGCGGTCTGGCTCAGCTTACCTGCAAGGAAGATCGAGGTCGGACCATCCGCACCGCCGATGATGGAGATCGCCGCAGCCGCCTTGCCGTTGAAACCCATGAAAATCGCAAGGAAGTATGCCATATAGATGCCGAGCTGTGCTGCCGCGCCGAGCAGGAAACTCCTCGGATTCGCGATCAGCGGACCGAAGTCCGTCATCGCACCGACGCCCATAAAGATCAGGGACGGAAGAATACTCCACTCGTCCATCAAATAGAAATAATGGAGCAGGCCGCCTGCGTGCTCGATGCCGTTCACATCCGTGTACGGCTGCGCCATGATATCCGGATAGATATTGACGAGCAGCATACCGAACGCGATCGGGACGAGAAGCAGAGGCTCAAATCCATGCTTGATTGCCAAATACAGGAACACACAGGCGACCGCGATCATGACATAGTTACCCCATGTCAGATTCAGGAACGCCGTCTGATCCAGCAGGTTGGACAATGTATTTGTAATGTAAGACATTTTTTAACCTCCCAGTTCGTATTCTCAGACAAAATCTGCCAGCAGAACCTTCCATTGCCGCAGAACCACACACGAGAGCACAGTCCCACAGCTCTGAAACACTGCCGCCGCTTAGTTCATGGTCGCGAGGACATCCCCGGACTCGATCGCCTGGCCTACGGTTACGTCGATGCTTGCCACCGTACCGTCCTGCGGAGCCACGACCGGGATCTCCATCTTCATTGCCTCGAGAATCACGATGCTGTCGCCCGCCTTCACTGCCTGGCCAACGCTCGCCTCTACCTTAAATACCTTGCCCGGCACGGAAGCAGCTACCTTCACCGCGCCTGCGCCGCCCGCTGCCGGGGCTGCCGCCGCCGGAGCCGGAGCTGCCTTCGGAGCCGCTTTCGGCGCTGCCTTCGGGGCTGCCGCCGGAGCTGCGGAACCGCTGCCTTCTTCTACTGTAACATCATATACATTGCCGTTTACTGTGATGGTATAATTTTTCATGAATCTTTCCTCCTGTATTTAGGCTCTCTGCCAGTTTCTTTTATTTGCTTTTTTAATAGAACGAACTACAAAACCGTCTCCGGACGTCGTGCCGGACGCTGCGATCGCCGCCGTGATGACAGCCACAAGCTCCAGGTCGTCCGTGAGATCCTCTTCCACCGCCGCAACAGCAGGTGCTGCCGCCGGAGCCGCCGTCTGGACCGGAGCCGCTGCCGGCTCTTCCTTCTTGCCCATCTTCTCGATCATCTCCGGGATATAGTGGAGCTTACCGATCAGCCAGCTCAGGAAAAACAGAGTCAGGAACACGATCCCGAGACCCATCACGGTGTTCAGCGCCGCGCGCTGCATCAACGTCCCGAGCGGATAATCGATCTCCCAGTTCAGCGTGACCGCCTGCGTCGCCATATCCGCCTCGTAGGTCACCGCAACGTCGGTCTTGTCATTCAGCTTGTCATATTTCGCATGACCGACGATCTTGAAGGTCTCCTCTGTCATCTCCATCTCGGCGTCCGTCACTTCCACGAACGCGCCAAGCTCGTCCTTCACAGATTTCCAGTTCGATGCGATCGCCGCGCTCGTGGCGTCGTTTCCATCGATGTACGCATCGATCTGCTCGTCGGTCCATGTGCCGATCTGCGTCAGCATAGAGGTGAGCTGTTCCTTCAGCTGATCCTCCTGAGACAGAGCCTCGGTCTGGACCTCGCTCTGCGTCTCTTCGTCCGCCTCCTCCGCGAGGGTCGTCTCTTCCTCAGCCATCTCTTCTACCGCCTGCTGCAGCTCGCTCTCCGTCTCATCCGCAAACACGCCCATGGAAAAGACGGAAACGCAAAGTCCTGCCGCAAGCAAAACTGCACTTAATCTACGCCTCATGTGATTCACCTCGCTTAAATAGTTCCGTGTTTTTTCGCCGGGCGGTCATCTCTCTTCGTAAACAGCATCTCGAACGCGCCGATCACATATTTCCTGGTATCCTCCGCCTCGATGATGTTGTCTACATAGCCTCTCTTCGCCGCCGCCAGCGCGCTGGACTGAAGCGCCGCATACTCTGCCGCCTTCTCGTTGATCACCTTCGCGTCCTCGTCCGCGTACATGATCTTCGCCGCAAGCTGCGCGTCCATCATGCCGATCTGCGCCTGGCTCCACGCGAACGTCACATCCGCGCCGATCGCCTTGCTGTTCATCGCCACATAAGCGCTGCCGAACGCCTTGCCGATGATCACGTTCACCTTCGGCACCGTCGCGTTCGTGAATGCCGCCGTCAGTTTCGCCGCCGCCTTCGCGATGCGTTTCTCAGCGCACTTCGTCGCCTTGAAACCTGCCACGTTCGTCAGGGAAAGCACCGGGATCTCAAACGCGTCACAGAAGTTCACAAACTCCGCCGCCTTCATCGCGCCGCGCGCGCTCAGCGCACAGTCGTAAGACTCCTTGAGCGTCCCTTCCTCATCGTACGCCTCGGTGCGGTTTGCCACAGCGCCGACCGTAGTGCCGTTCAGGCGAAGGAAACCGGTCACCATATCCGGCGCGTAAGCCGCCTTCACCTCGAGGAAATTGTTGTCGTCTGCTATATTGGAGAGAAGAATCGTCGTGTCTCCCGCCGCGTTCGCGAGATCCGCGCACGCACGGTTCAGATCATCTGTGCACTCCTCATAGGAAAGGTCGTCCTCATTGTTCGCCGGGAGCATGCAGACAAGCGCGCGGATCTGCGCCATGATCTCATCCTCTGTGCCGACAAAGTCAACCAGACCTGCCTCCTCGCTCTGGAACTGCGCGGACGCTGTATTGCATTTCTCCTTGACGTTGCCGTCCAGCGCGTTCGGCGCGTTCACGAAGAGCTCCGCCTTCGTGCCTTCCATAAGCGTGAAATCAGTGAGACCCGGCACGAGCGCCAGACCGCCGCCGCATCTGCCGAACACCGCCGTGATCTGCGGAACGATGCCGGATGCGAGCGCCTGTTTCCTGTAAATCTCGCCGAACGCGTTCAGCGCATCCGTCGCCTCCTGAAGTCTCAGACCTGCGCAGTCCAGAAGTCCGATCACCGGAGCGCCCATGTTCAGCGCCATGTCGTAAATGCCCGCGATCTTCTTCGCGTGCATCTCGCCGATCGTGCCGCCGAGCACCGCCGGATCCTGGCTGTAGACGTACACCAGATGTCCGTCGATCAGACCGTAGCCCGTCACCACGCCGTCTCCCGGCGTCTGCGTCTGCTGCATGTTGAAATCAGTATTTCTGGCAGTGACGTATCCGCCGATTTCAACAAAACTGTTCTCGTCGAGCAAGGA
>CANQYP010000177.1 GCA_947628045.1 uncultured Lachnospiraceae bacterium
GCGCTGGCTGTCCTGGGGCATATCGCGGGGCGTACCGCGACGTTTGCGCAGATGGCGCTCAGTCTGCTGCCCGGGCGCTTCTGTCTTGTGGTGTCATGGATCAGCCGACAGGGGCTCGGGTACGGAGACAGTGTGCTGGCGCTTGGGTGCGGGCTGTCCCTGGGACTGTCGTCCGGCGTGGCGACCTTATTTCTCGCATTTTTCCTGTCCGGTCTGTGGGCGATGTTTCTGCTCGTCCGCAGAAAAGCGGAGAGGAAAAAGGAGTTCCCGTTTGTGCCGTTTTTGCTGGCGGGCGCGCTGATTCAATGGATTGGAGGTATATAAGAGATGAAAAAGAATTATCTGAAGGGAAGTTATACGGTGGAGGCGGCGGTTGTGGTCACGACGACGATCTTTGTCCTTGCGGCACTGATCCTGTGCACATTTTATATTCACGACCGGGGCGTTTTGCAGAGCATGGTCTGTGAGGCGGCGGTCGTTGGGAGCAATTTTTCCACGGAGGAAGAGCGCTCGGAGGAGATGCAGAAGGTCACGGAGCAGATCAACGGAGACCGTTTTCTCGGGAGCCGTGAGATTAGCGGAAACGCGGCGTCGAGCGCCAAACGGGTGACGGCGTCCTGGGATGCGGAGTACCCGGTCCCGGGGTTCGCGTCGAAGTATCTCGCCGGAGGAAAGCTGGAGATCAAACAGATATGGACGAGCAAGATCCTGGATCCGGCGGACGCGATCAGAAAAATAAAAGGAGCAGGCGAGCTGCTGACCGGAGGCGACTATTGAACGCGGAGTATAAAAGAGACTTACAGAACAATTATCTGATCCTGGAGGCGCCGCCGGAGGCGGATGCGGACGATTACCGTTTTCGGATGGCGGAACAGAACAAGGTGCCCGGGCTGCTGCCGTTTCAGTGCTCCAGGAAGGACGGCGCGCTGTATCTGCACTATGAGATCACGTCCCTGCAGCCGCTCACAGGCGTCTATGAAAAGCGGACCATGCGCTATGACGACATTCTGTTTCTGCTAGCGGGGATCCGGGACGTGCTGGAGGCGATGCAGCAGTATCTGCTGGAACCGGCGCAGCTTGTGTTTGACCCGGAGTATGTATATGCGGATACGCAGCGCCGCAGGGTGCGGTTGTGTTATCTCCCGGGGAGCGAGGGGAGTTTTTCGATTGGAATGCTCGCGGAGTTTATCCTGAAACATCTGGATCACAGGGAGCAGCAGGCGGTGACGCTCGGCTACGGGTTTTATGAGAAAGCCGCCGAGGAGAATTTCAGTCTGCAAAAGACGCTGCAGGAGATGCTCAAAGGAGAGGAGCCCGAGATCCGCCCGGTTCCTGCGGAAACGCCGCGACAGGAAACGGCGGCGCCTGTCCCGGAGCCTGCGGACTCTTACGAGGTGACGCACCGGGAGCGCAAAAAACGCCCGCAGGGAAAGCTTGACCGGCTGTTTCAGCTGATCCACCCGGCGGTTCTGCTCTCGACGCTCCTTGGGCTTGCCGTGCTGGAGATCGTGTTTTATCTGGGGCTGGTCACGGTGACAGAGGCAGGGGGAATCTTTTTCCTGCTGATCTCCGTGGAAACCCTGGCGAACAAGTTCTGGAGGAGCGCGAAGGAGAAAAGGCAGGAGAGCCGCTGGGCGGAGGATGACGAGGACGAAATGTACCGCATGCTGCAGGAAGAGATGTATGACGTTTCGCAGCAGAGGAATGTGATCGAAGAGACGAGATGCCTGACCCCGGAGCCGGAAGAGGCGCAGCTGTATCTGGTCTGCACGCGCGCGGGGTCGTCCGGGGTCGCCGGGGAGGATATCTTCCTGGGAGCGTCGCCGGTCTATGTCGGAAAAATACAGGGGGAATCCGACGTCATTCTGGATTCCCCCACGGTGAGCAGAAGACACGCGCGGCTGGAATGCCGCGACGGAGTCTATTATGTCAAGGACCTGAACAGCCGGAACGGAACCTTCTGCAATGGGAGAAGGCTGCGACCGCAGGAGCAGTGCCAGTTCGGGCAGGGCGACGAGATCTCCTTCGCGGAGATCGGCTACCGCGCCGTCCTGCGCCAGCGCGGGAGATAAGATGATTCATATCATTTGCGCCGTATGGGTGAAGATAACAGGTTCACGCCGTTTGCGCCAGCATGGGTGGCGATAGGGTTCACGCCGTTTATGTCGGTGTGGGCGGAGATAGCGGATTTACATATCTTATTTCATGCACGGAGGTCGGCGTTTCCCTTGACGCGGAACCAGTAGGTGTACAGGTCGGTGAATCCGAACGAGGTATAGAGTTTCCGCGCGAAGGCGTTCCCCTGAACGACCTGGAGGTATGCGTGCGAGGCGCCCTTTTTCTGTGCCTCGGACAGGATCGTGCTGCAGATGCCTTTCGCGAAACCCTTGTGGCGGCAGCTTGCGTCGACGTAGATCGCATACAGCCCCACATGGTCGCGGTCCAGAATGCCGAGCCCGGAGGCAACCATGCGCCCGTCGATCTCGATACTCGCGACGATCGTCTCCTTGGGGATCGCCTTGAACATGGAGGGAACGATGCGGCGCAGCGTGGGATTTGTCGTCCCGTTCAGGCGAAACAGGGCGTTGATCCATTCTTCGGTGATGCGGTCCTGCAGCTGTACGATCACGTCGCCCGGGTAGACGACAAAAGAGGGAAGACCGGAATTTCTCCCGTAGTATTCATACTCTGCCGATACAGACGGGACGAGCTGAAAGTCCGCGAAATCCATCGTCATGACCTCGGTCGTGTGCTGGATCTCGTAGCCCCTCTGGGCGAGCATGCCGTCAAACTCCGGGTCGACCAAAGGGCTGATCTTGAAGATGGTAGGAGTGTGGTAATTTCGATAGATCTCCTCGCAGTACGCGATCTTCTCCTCCACCGGGATCAGAGAGGAGCCGACCTGCGTCACGCTGTTGGTGCGGTGCGTGTAGTTGTGTGAAAACCGGATTAGCCAGCCGTCGTACAGCTCCATCTTGTGGGAAGGCCAGGCGTTCAGGGAGATCTCCTCGATCAGTTTGATATATGCAGCGTCATTCATAAGAGCTTGTCTTACCGCCTTTCTCGTCGGCGCAGGCGCATTTCCCCCGCGTCCGTTTGCTTTTCTCCTGCATCATACATGAATCAGGGGACAAATGCAAGAAAAAGCTGGTTGAAACGCGGGCTTTGATGGAGTATAGTATAGGAAATCGACGCTGTCCCGCGGATACTGTCCCGCGCGGACAGGGCATCTTGCGCGCCGTTTCGGGGACTGGGAATCAATCGGGGATCGAGGAGAGAAGAATGGAGGAGATCAGGGATTTTATCCGCTCGAGGCAGAAGATGAATCTGCTCATTGTCGCGGCAAATATTGCCGTCTTTCTTGTGCTGAGCATTCTGGGCGACACGGAGGATACGCAGTTCATGCTTGCGCACGGCGCGGAGTTCGCCCCGTATGTCGTGCAGGGCGAGTATTACCGGCTGGCGACCTCGATGTTTCTGCACTTCGGGATCAACCATCTCTTCAGCAATATGCTGGTGCTGATCTTTCTGGGGGATACGCTGGAGCAGTGTGTCGGAAAAGCGCGGTATCTGCTGATCTATCTGGGAGGAGGCATTTTCGGAAATGTGGTCTCGGCATGGTTTGCGCTGCGCACCAGAGATTTTGCGGTGTCGGCGGGCGCGTCCGGAGCGGTGTTCGCGGTGATCGGGGCGCTGATCTTCCTCGTGATCAGGGGAAAGGGCAAACTGGGGGACTATTCCGGGCAGAGGCTCATCCTCATGGCTGTCCTCTCCGTGCTGCAGGGGCTGACCGCGGGCGGCGTGGACAATTGCGCTCACATCGGAGGAATCGCGGCGGGCTTTGTGCTGGCGTTCCTGCTCTGCGGGAGGCGCAGGCAGAAGTCGGTGTAGGACACGGCGGGATCCGTGCAGGTGTCGACCGTGATCGTGCCGCCGTGCTGTTCGGCGATCGTCCGGGCAATGCCGAGCCCGAGTCCCGTGCCGTTCGCCTTGTGCGTCACGAACGGGTCGAACAGATCCGCCAGATATTCCTGTGGGATGCCGGAACCGTTATCCCGTACATGAATGCAAACGTCGGCGCCGTCGAGAACGGCGGACAGCGTGATTCGACCGGGCGTGGCGGACGCATCAGTGGGCGGTGCGATCGTGTCGGGTGCGGAAGATGCATCAGCGGTCAGTGCGATCGTGCCGGGCGCGGCGGATGCATCAGCGGTCAGTGCGATAGTATCGGGCATGGAAGTTGCATCGGCGGGCACCGTGATTTCACTCTCTCCGTGTTGGGAGACGGCGTCGGCTGCGTTGACGATCAGGTTGGTGATCGCCTGGCGGAGCTTTTGCCGATCCGCCAGTATGCGCACGCCGGAGAGCTCCGCGGAAAAATCCGTGGTGAAGTCAATTCCGCGCATCCTCATGGAGGGCAGGAAGGACGCGGAAAGCTCTGTCAGAAATTCCACGGGATCAATAGGCGTCATCTGATAGCTGCTGAACGGGGCGGACATGTCTTTCAATAATTGGATCACGTCGCGCATGTCTTTTTGAATCTGACCCCAGAGAGCCGACTCGCGGACAGAGGGACATTCTTTTTCGAGGAGCTGCAGAGAACTGTAGATCAGGGTGAGCGGGTTCCTCAGCTCGTGAGAAAATCTGGATATATATTCCGCATCCGTCATTTGCAATCCCCCTCTTTGCAACAAAGAATAAGCACCTGAGAATAATACAAATGTAGCATTGTATCAGGCAAAAATCAACGAGAATCAGTTGACATTTTTCGACATTATTTTTAGAATAATCAATAAGTATGTGGGTTGTTGAAAACAAATCGAAAGGAGAAAAACATGGCTGAGAACTGTATTTTCTGTAAGATCGCGAACGGAGAGATTCCGGCTGCAACACGGGAGTTTGACAGCTGAACAAGATGAAAAATACTTGCAGGCCGCATAGAGCCTATATTTTTTTGTCAAATTTGAAA
>CANQYP010000178.1 GCA_947628045.1 uncultured Lachnospiraceae bacterium
CATCATCGAAATACAGATGGTACAACTCATGGGCAAGTGAAAACCGCTGACGACCATATGACATAGTCGAGTTAATCGCTATCAGTTTTATTATATTATCCCGGACGCACATTCCACTGATGTTTTCTCCGAGAGGATAAAACACGAGTGTAAGTCCATCAATCTGGTTCGCAAGAGAAAAAATGTCAACCGGCGAATTGGCATCTTCTCCCAGCAATTCCCTTAGTTCCTGTGCCTTTGTGCTAAGTTCCAGCTTATCCAATCTTCGATCCCTCCAGTGCTTTCGCCATGAATCTGCTATTGATTGCAATTTTCCCGATATCGGCAATGATACGCAGATCTTCCTGGCTGACATCCTGTGCTCTAAAAGCAAATTGGATTGGATGGGTCTCTTCCTCTGCATCCGCAAAGGCAGCGAGACTATATCCGTAAAGATTTACAACACTTTCCAACTGATCAACCGTGAGGTTTCTCTCTCCGGTTTCAACCTTTGATATGAAAGTTTGAGTCACTCCCAGATAGTCCGCGATCTGTCCCTGCCGCAGACCTGCTTTCTCCCTCATCATTTTGAGTTTTTCATGAATTGTGACCATAGCAAATCCTCCTTTCGCCCTGTAGGAGTATTATACACTCTTTGCGTCATATTTTCAAGCTCATATTTTATAAAAATATGACAATACCAATGGCTATACCATCACATTAGCGGATGGGACCGTGTTAAATTAGAGAAAATGGAAAGCAAAAGAGGATTGTTATGTTGTTTCCGCATCTTTTATGGATGAGGATGAATAGCAGGGATAGGCACAGGGTGAAGCGTTGTTGTTCAAATGCACAAGTCGAAAAAGTAAGCTTGTCGAATCAAAAAAATTGTGCTATTTTAAGCCAAAGAGACGATGTTGTCAAAAGCGCATCGTCTCTTTTTCGTTGTATGGGCTTGGGCATATTGAGGGCATCGACGCTTTTGAGCTAAGAAAAACGAAAATGCCGGAAACAAGGGCTCGCGGACAGAAACAAGGGCTCGCGGACAGAAACAAGGGCTCGCGGATAGAAACAAGGGCTCGTGGACGGAGACAAGGGCTCGCGGACACAGGAGGAGGGACGCGATATGGAAGAAACGGACAGAGAAGAAAAAGTGCATATTGCGCCCGTTGGCGACGAGGCTTTGCTGGTGGAGTTTGGAGAGCGGATCGACGAGACGATCAATCGACGGGTTCATCTTTTGAAGAAACGGCTGGACAAAACCGGCATACGGGGAATCCGGGAGACGCTGCCGACGTATCGGAGCCTGCTGATCTTTTACGATCCCGCGCTGCTTTCCTACAGGCGTCTTTGTCGAAAGCTTGCCGGGCTGCTGAAGGTGGAAGAAACTCAGACGGTCGGCGGCAGGCAGACTGCGGGAAAAGCTCAGACGGTCGGCAGCAGACAGGTTGCGGGAAAAGCTCAGACGGTCGGCGGTGGGCAGGCTACGGAGGAAAATCAGGCAGTAGGCGGCATCCTTGCGGTTCCCTGCTGTTACGGCGGCAGATACGGACCGGATCTGGTCGATATGGAAAAGGCGCTGCAGATAACAGCCGATGAGATCGTCCGCCTGCACTACGGCGTGGATTATAAAGTTTATATGTTAGGTTTTCTGCCCGGTTTCCCTTATCTGGGAGGTCTGGATGAAAGAATCCGAATGCCACGATTGGCGGTGCCGCGGACAAAGATCCCGGCGCGTTCTGTGGGAATCGGAGATAGTCAGACCGGCGTTTATCCGGTGGATTCTCCGGGCGGCTGGCGGCTGATCGGCAAAACGCCGCTCGATTTCTATTGTCCGCAAAAGGAGCCGCCGGTGCTTTGCAGGGCGGGAACTTATATCCGCTTTGTGCCGGTGGACGAAAAAGCGTATGAGGCGATCCGAAAGGACGTGGAGTCGGGCGTTTACCGACCGGAGTATATATCCTGACGGAGAGCAGCGCAGCGAAGATCGGACGATTGGATGGTGTAGCGACGACCGGACGATGCAGCGAAGGTCAGACGCAGCGCAGCGACGACCGAACGGTGTAGCGAAGATCGGGCGGCACGACGACAGAGCGGCTATTGCTGGGAAAGCAGGAAGCGCGACGGCAGATCGACAGCAGATCGACAGCGCGGAAACGGGGAAAGTATGAAAATGGAAATCATAAGCGCCGGTCCTTTATCCACCGTACAGGATACGGGCAGGTTCGGCTATCTGGAATACGGGATCGGGCAGTCCGGCGTCATGGATCGGGATGCTTTTCAAAAGGCAAACGCCCTGGTGGGAAACAGAGACAACGAGGCTGTGATCGAGACCACGCTGTTAGGATCCGCCTTCCGATTTGACAAGGATACGCTGATCGCCTGTATGGGCGCGGATATGCAAGGCAGATCGGAGACGGACGGCCGCATCGTGGAGCGGGGAAGGGCTTTTCCCGTCCGGGCGGGTGAGACGGTGCGCTTTGGCATGGCAAAATGCGGTGTACGCGGTTATATTGCGGTGGCGGGCGGGATCGACGTGCCGGTCGTGATGGGAAGCCGTTCCACCGACTGTAAATGTCGGATTGGCGGATATGAAGGAAGAAAGCTGAAGGACGGGGACGTGTTGTCGGTTTTTGATGCGGATCTGTCCGAAAAAGCCAGGAAAAGACTGCTGAAAAAGAGCTTTTCTCCCCTGCAGTACGGCGCAGACATCGTTCTCCGCGTCATCCCGGGACCACAGATCGGATACTTTACCGAACGCGGGATTCAGACCTTTCTGGAAACAGCCTACGAGGTGACAAGCGAAAGCGATCGGATGGGGATCCGGCTGCGCGGTCCGGTCATAGAAGGAAAAGGCGGCATGGACATTGTCTCCGACGGCATTACCTTTGGTTCGATTCAGGTCACTTCTTCAGGACTTCCGATCATTCTGGCAGCGGATCACCAGACGACAGGCGGCTATGCGCAGATCGCGGTGGTGGCAGGCAGAGATCTGCCTTATCTGGCGCAGGCAAGACCGGGAGACCGGATTCATTTTCAAAAGGCGGCGATAGAGGATGTACAAAGAGAAAGAAAAAATCGATGGTACAGATGGTAAAAAAGAAACGGTAGAGAAGAAAACGACGGAATATCCGGGAAACAAAACAGCTGCCGATTATGCGGACGAGAAACCCGAGGCGGTAAGACGCCTGATCCGCTCCGGTCAGATCACAGGAGAGACCAGCGGCATGTGTAACGGTTACGCGCAGGCGAATCTGGTCGTGCTGCCCAGGGACAAGGCTTTTGACTTTTTGCTGTTTGCGGTCAGAAATCCGAGAGCCTGTCCGCTTTTGGAGGTCACGGAGGCCGGAGAGCGGAAACTCAAAAAGATCGCGCCGGGTGCGGATATCGCGACGGATATCCCAAGATACCGAATTTATGAAAAGGGCGTTTTGATCGGAGAGTATACGGAGGTATCGGATTTCTGGCGGTCGGATTTGGTGAGCTTTCTGATCGGCTGCAGCTTTTCCTTTGAAGGGGAGCTGCTGCAGGCGGACGTACCGGTGCGGCAGATCGAAGAACACTGCAACGTGCCCATGTACAGGACGAATATTCCCTGTGAAAGCGCCGGTATTTTTCATGGCAACATGGTGGTGAGTATGCGCCCTATTCCCTATGCGCTGGTGCCCAGGGCGGTGCTTGCCACGGGAGCCATGCCGAAAGTGCATGGAGCGCCCATCCATATCGGGGCGCCGGAGGCGATAGGGATTTCTGATCTGGATAAGCCGGATTTCGGCGACCGGGTGACGGTGAGAGAGGGCGAGGTTCCGGTCTTCTGGCCCTGCGGGGTGACACCCCAGGCAGTTGTAATGGCTTCCAGACCGGATTTTTGCATCACCCATTCGCCGGGGCATATGCTGCTCACCGATGTGAAGAACGTTACATTAAAATATTAAACCAACATTGCGTTAAAATATGAAAAGCTGCAGCGCCGCGCAAAAAAGCGGCGCGGAAACGGAGACGATATGAAAGTTGATCTGAATGCAGATCTGGGAGAAGGGTTCGGAAATTATGTCTGCGGGCTGGATGAAGAAATTGTGCGCTATATCTCATCCGCCAATATTGCATGCGGGTTCCACGCCTCCGATCCGCTTGTCATGGACAAAACGGTCAAAGCCGCCAAGGAAAATCAGGTGGCGGTGGGCGCCCATCCGGGCTATCCGGATCTGGTCGGGTTCGGTCGGCGGAATCTGCAGGTGAGTCCCGCTGAGTTAAAGGCGATGGTACAGTATCAGATCGGCGCGCTGTACGCTTTCTGCCGGGCCAGGAAGATCCCGCTCAGACATGTAAAGCCCCACGGTGCCATGTACAATATGGCAGCCAGAGACGAAAGGCTGGCGTTTGCCATTGCGGAGGGGGTGCGGGAAGTGGATGATGGGCTGATTCTTGTGGGATTGTCCGGCAGCCTGTTGTTGTCGGCGGCAAGGCAGGCTGGCTTGAGAACAGCGAGCGAGGTCTTTGCCGACCGAGGTTACCGCTCCGACGGGACGCTGGTGCCGCGGGGTCAGGCTGGCGATCTGATCACGCAGGAGGATGTGATGATAGAGCGCGTCATCAAAATGGTAAAGGAAGGAACGGTCGTTTCCGTCGACGGGAAAGAGATTCCGGTGGAGGCGGATACGGTCTGCCTGCACGGAGACGGCAAACAGGCGGTTTTGTTTGCCAGACGGCTCAGGGAAGAGCTGGAACGGGCGGGAATCGTCGTTGCGGCATGAGAAAAGAGGGATTATATGAAGACGATCGAGGATGTTATCCTGCGGTACGCCGACAGAGGCGCGCCGGACGTCCGACCTTATCTGTCCGAGCATTACTGCAGGAAGGCGGCGGACGAGATCCTGTCATGGGAAAAGGGCAGTGTTTTTCTGACGACCGGATTTTATGTGGACGGACACGCGGAGACGGACGGACCGCCCGGGACGGCGGTTCTTGCGCA
>CANQYP010000179.1 GCA_947628045.1 uncultured Lachnospiraceae bacterium
ATCTATGAAAGCGATACAGATGACATTATTAACCAGTATATCATTTTCTGCAAAGTTTTTAATGAGCAGACAAAACAGCATGGAATGACACAAAAGGCAGTCACGGAAACAATTCGCGTATGCAAGGACAGGAATGTTTTAAGGGAATATTTAGCGCAGAGAGAAAAGGAGGTCGTGACGATTATGATGAGTTTGTTTGATGAAGAGCAGATAATTAAATCATTTATTAAGAGTGAAAGACATGATGAGGCGAGAGAAACAGCAGAAAGGCTGATAAAAAAGGGAAAGATGACGCTTGAGGATATTGCAGATTGTGTTCCGTCATTATCAGTTGACGAATTAAAGGAGATTGAGGCCGAGATCATGCAGTTAGCGTAATCAACAGACATTTAATATCAAAATAATAGCGTAAAAGCGCATGGAACAGTAGGTTGCAAACCATGCGCTTTTTTATGCACAGATCCGCAAGAAGAAAAATTTGCTGCTGCCGCAGCGCGCGGGTCGCGCAGTGAGTAGGGATAATCACCCTGCTCGATTTTTGTCACAGTTCCACCGGCTCATATAAGATGCGGATCTGCGGCAGCTTTTCGATCGTGGCGTAGCTGTTGAACAGCCCGTCCTTGATGCTCAGGTCGTTTTCGCCGGAGGCGGGCGGCGCGAACAGTTTCAAGGTAAGGTCGCACGCGCCGGCAAGAGGTTTCTCATAGAACGCACTCATCAGATCGATGGTCTTCGCCTTCGGTGATTTGTAGAACCATCTGCCGTTCAGCTCGAGCATCAGATTGGAGTCGTCCTCGAAGACCAGCTCGCAGAAATGCGGGTTTTTCTCGAGGCGCAGCGGGATCGCCAGACCGTCCGCGTCCTCCGCGCCGCCCCAGCGCAGGGTGGCAGGGAGCGAGACTTCCTCGCCAATCGTCATGGACGGGCAGAAGTAGTCGTCGTGAATGATCTCCTTGTAGGTCTTCAGCAGGGGCTGCTCGATCCCGACTTCCGGGTTGTTCGGGTCTTCGATCTCGAGCCCGAGCCTGCCGCGGTCGCGGAACTGATAGGTAGAGAAACCGCTGAACCAGGACGTATCTTCTTCGCTGCGCAGGATATCGCAGAATTCCTGCACCATCTCCGCCTGCTCGTAAGGACCGGTCACATCTCCGTCCGCGTTCATCTCGCTCATCACCATCGGTTTTGTCTGACCGCCGCAGAGCTCGCGGAAACGCTCGTAGCTGCGCTTTGTGTAATCGAAGATGTCACGGATCCGGCTGCGGCTGTGCGTTGTCCCGCCGCGCTCGGCGACGTCGTACGGCCAGCCCCAGTGCAGGGCAAAGTATTTGTCGATCGACCAGATATCCGTGTCGCGCACCGCCTGCGCGAAATCCTCTTCCTTTTCAATCTGTATCTGTCCCTCGTCCACGCCGCCGGTGCAAAGGATCGTCTGCACATTCGGCGCGTATTCCTTGACGATCTTGTGGAAACGGCTGTAGAATTCGCCGATCTCTTTGTAAGTACAGCGCTTGGTATAGCTGAACCAGTCGCCGGTGCACTCGTGGTTGATGCGCAGCATCAGGCGTCCGAACGGGCGCAGATCATTTGCGATGGCGATCAGGTGATCGTCCGTCACATGCGGGTCGATCGTCAGAGTGAGCGTGACGTCCTGTCCGTGACGGCGCACGTCGCGCATGAAGTTAAACGGTTCGCCCTCAGTGTTTCCGCCCAGACCGCCCAGGTAGGGAAAATAATCGTCGTAGGGGTAGTCCCACGCGAACGAGACGTCGGGATTCGCGTGCGCCACGCTGGCGCGCTGCGGCCAGCCCTCGTCCAGCGGATAGTAGCAGTACATCAGCGTGATGCTGCGGTGGGGCCTGCCCAGCTTGTTCAGGATATAATCCTGATTCACGTATTCGCCGCGCTCGGAGCCGTCGCCCAGGTCCACGGCGCATTTTGCCTTTCCCATATGTATGGAATACACTTTCGTATTGTTCATACCTTTCCCCCTGTATATGCTGATCACAATTATTTTAGTTATTTGACTTCCATGTATGACGGCATTTACTGCAGTACCATGCCGGATGATTGCGGAAGAATCCCTGTGCCTCCGGCAGCCGTCAACTGAAACAATAGAAAAATATGGTCTACGGTCTCGTGAAAAAATCATAAAGCATTTCCGGGCAAATGTAAAGGACATACGATTGAAAACGAAGGCTTTTTTTGCTATACTGGGAAGGCAGTTAAAAAGGAAAATGTGTTTTCAGATCGACAAAAAGGCGGTAACAAAAGTGATCAGGATTGCGGCAGTGGACGATGAAAAGGAGTGCCTGGAGAGAATCGACGGATATCTTGATCGGTTGAGCGGATATCAGACGGAGCGTTTCCTCACCACAAACGCGGAGGAACTGCTGGAAAAGTGCAGGGCGGGCGAGCGTTTTGACCTTGTTTTTCTCGACATCGAGATGGGGAGCATGACCGGGATCGACGCGGCGAGGCAGATCAGCGAGGGCGGCAGCGGTCCGCTGATCATTTTTACGACCGCGCACAGCCAGTATGTCAAAGAAGCGTTTTACGTGAACGCGTTCCAGTATATGTTCAAGCCCATAGAATTTGAGGACTTCCGTTACGAGTTTGAGCGCGCGGCGAACGCGGTACAGCGCAGGAACCGGACCTTTGAGGTCAGCCACGGGCATGAGAAGGTTCTGCTGAAGTGCTCCGATATTTTCTATATTGAGACGCGGGACAGGCATCTCGTGGTGAAGACAGCAGACCGCGAATATCTGTACAACGGGACCGTCAAGGAGGCGCAGCGGCAGCTTTCCGGGTACGGGTTCTCAAAGGCGGAGCAGGGGATCCTGGTGAACCTCGCCCACGTGCGGAAGCTGGAGCCGACACAGGTGGAGCTGGACAACGGGGAGAGGAAGTTTGTCAGCCGCCGTATGTACAAAACATTTTTGGCGGATCTGAATGTATACCTTTCGCGAAATCAATGAGCCGTGCCAGACGTCGACAAACTCAGATGCGGGAGCTTGCTCACAAACATCTGTGGTTTGTCGACGGATGATAGGGCGAATGCCCGCGACCGAGAAAAGTCGTAAACTTTTCGCGGTTGGCACGGCTTTACAAATACAATGGAGAAATTTTCATGAATCTTATGCGAACCCTGGGGAATCTGTTCAGCTGCATGATGAGCGTCTATATCGCGTATGTCTACTGTGAAGCGTTCCTTCCGGGGAGACGCGGCGGCGCCCGTGCGTGGGCGATCCGCTGCGCGGCGTATGCGATCTGTCTGGCGGACACGATCTTCGTGGAGTCGATCCCGCTGCGGGTGCTGCTCGCGGCGTGCTGGGTCGTTCTGCTGACGTACTGCTATAAATGCCCGTTTCCGAAACGTGTTTACTCCGCTTTGATCGTCTGCGTGATCGTAGATCTTGCAGAGGTACTGACGGGAGTCACGACGGTCACACTTCTGGGAATTGACATCAATACAGTTCGCGGTTCAGATTTCCTATACGCCGTGAACGTCTTCGCGAGCAAGCTGATCGGTCTCCTGCTCGTGCGAGTTATTTTGATCTGTACGAAAAAAGATCGGGAGAGAAAGGACAACGGTTATTCGGTGGCTCTGCTGGTGGTCGCTTTATTTATCCTGTTCCACATGGCATTTTTCCTTCAGGCGACGCTCGAAGTCTATTCGGTCGGGAAAAATATTCTGGCGGTGGTTTCCATGCTGCTGATGGTCGGCGTTCTGGCTGCTGTGTTCGTTCTCGGCAATCGCCAGATGAGGTTTCGGGAATATCGGAACCGCCTGAACGAGATGGAGAGCCGTTACAGTCTGCAGGTTAAAAACTATGAGGATCTGCAGGACAACGCGCGCGCGGCGGGAAGGAATGTCCGCGACGTAAAGAAGTTCGTGCTGGAGGTCCGTTCCTGCCTGGAGCAGGGGCGGGTTGACGAGGCGAAAGAGCGGTTGAACGAGTACAGCGAGAGCCTTGCCCGGACGTCCGGCAGCTCGTCTGGCTCGCTGACGGTGGACGCGCTGATCGACGCCAAGAAGAAAGAGATGGAAACACTCTGTCCGGACAGGCATGTCTCGGTGGTGTTGGGCGGGAATCTGCCCATCGATGAGATCGACCTGTGCATCCTGCTCGGGAACGCGCTCGACAACGCGATCGAGGAGAGCAGGCGTATCGCCGATCCCGAAGAGCGCTCGATCGAGGTGCGCGTGCTGCCGGGCGCGGGCGGCCTCTCGATCTTTGTGCGGAATAAGATGGCGGTATCTGGGGAAGTGGAAGACACGCGTGCCGATATGCCGAAACATGGGCGGGGTGTTGGCGCGGCAGAGCGGAAATATGGAAATAGCGTCGTCATCGGCGCGAAATCGGATTTATTCAGAAACCGGAAGGACGACCCGCTCGCTCACGGTTTCGGTATCGGGAATATGCGGGCGATCTGCGAAAAATACGGCGGCAGCCTGGAGATCGCGAAACGCGGCGGCTGTTTTGAGCTGAGCGTGTTCCTGCCGGAGTGTAAGCGGGAAAAGCGAGAAACAGAGTAAAATGAGAAACCGGGCGGAACGAAAAGCAGAGTGAAACGAGAAACAGAGTGAAACGAGAAACAGAGTGAAACGAGAAACGAAGTCAAACGGGAGACAAAGCGAAACGGCAGACAAAGTGGCATGGGAACGGGAAAAGGCGGATGAGAACCGCCCGGGAGGTGTGGTATGAATACAGCGCGGATCATAACAGAGCTTTTCGGCTGCCTGGGTTCAGTCGGGATCTCCTGTATCTATTGTGAGGCGGTTCTTCCGGGGAAAAGCTGGAACCGCCTTCATGTGTGGACCGTTCGCTGCGCGGCGTATCTGCTCTGCCTGGCAGGTTCCTTTCTCGTGGCGTCGACC
>CANQYP010000180.1 GCA_947628045.1 uncultured Lachnospiraceae bacterium
CACCGAGAAGCTGGCGCGCTACAAGACGGAGTTCGATATCCCGGACTACGACGCCGGGATCCTCACCGAGTCGAAACGCATGGCGGACATTTTCGAGGAGACGACCGCGCTCTGCGGCAAGCCGAAGAAGGTGTCGAACTGGCTGATGGGCGAGACGCTGCGCCTGCTGAAGGAGGAGAACATGGAGCCGG
Organism: uncultured Lachnospiraceae bacterium; assembly: GCA_947628045.1. Lineage (GTDB taxonomy): Bacteria > Bacillota > Clostridia > Lachnospirales > Lachnospiraceae > Choladousia. The sequence continues at coordinate 192 of CANQYP010000180.1, forward strand.
ACGAGCTCGGATTCTCCCCGGCGCACCTCGCGAAACTGATCGAGCTGGTCGAGGGCGGGACGATCAACCAGACTGTCGCGAAGGAGGTCTTCGAGCGGATCTTTTACGACAATGCGGACCCGGAGAAGTACGTCGAGGAGCACGGACTGAAGACGGTCAACGACGAGGGCGAGCTGAAACGCGTCGTCGAGGAAGTGATCGCGGCGAACCCGCAGTCCGTCGCGGACTACAAGGGCGGCAAGGACAAGGCGCTCGGGTTCCTCGTCGGGCAGACGATGAAGGCGATGAAGGGCAAGGCGAATCCGGGGGCGGTCAACAAGCTGCTGAAGGAATTGCTGGGATAATTTTTTGAATGTGAGCTTGTACATTTGCGGCGTCTCTGGTAGAATAACAATATATGGTGGAAAAACACCTACAGGAGTCGATTTTATCGCATATTTAGGATCTGTCTGTCGAAAAGGGGAACGCTATGTCCGGGAAGAAAAGAGTGGTTCTGACGCTTGCCGCCGCCGCGGCGCTTTTGCTGTGCGGCTGCTCGAGGAGCGTGCGCAACTACCAGATCGCCGAGAGCATCGGGACGCTCGGGAAGTATGAGAACAACGAGCCGGTGGAGACACCGAAGATGAAGGCGGAGCGGGAGCGGAAGGAATCCGAGGCGGCGCTTGAGAAGGAGCAGGAGGATCTGCTCGCCCAGGCGGAGGATCTCGCGAAGACATATCACTATGAGGAGGCGGTCGCGCTGCTTGAGGGTTCCGATGAGCTGCGCGACGACGAGCGCGCGGAGGAGGCGGTCGCGTCCTACAACGACGCGCTCAACAGAATGTATGAGTACGACGGCGCGATCGGGCATTTGTGCTTTACCAATCTCGTGGTGGACACGGACCGGGCGTTCGACGGGGATGAGTATTCCTCGGTCTACCGCCAGAATATGATCACTTTGACAGAGTTTGAAAATATCCTGAACACGCTCTACGAGAGCGGCTATATCCTGATCGATATCCACAGCCTGGCGGAGAAGGTGGATTCGACGAACGGGGACACCACTCTGGTCGAGCGAAATGTCAAGATCCCCGAGGGGCGGAAACCTCTGATCCTCTCGGTGGAGAATCTGACCTACGATTCCGTGCGCAACGGCGACGGCGTGGCGACCAGGCTGGCGCTCGACAAGGATGGAAACGTCGGGGCGGTCTACACGGATGCGGAGGGGCATGACCTGATCGGCGCATACGACGTCGTGCCGGTGCTTGAGCAGTTTATCGCGGAGCACCCGGACTTTTCGTTCCGGGGCGCGCGCGGGATCATCGCGCTCTCCGGGGCGAACGGCGCGTTTGGCTACGCGGTCGAGGAGGGCAGCAGTGCCGATTATGAGAAGAATCAGGAGACCGTGCGGGCGATCGCGGACAAGCTGCGCGCGGACGGCTGGACCTTCGCCACCGAGGGCTACGGCTACAAGGAGATGGGAAATCTGTCCTACGATTCCCTGCGCGAGGATATCACTATGTGGCAGGACACGGTCGGACAGTTGATCGGGGAGTGCGACATCGTGCTCTACCCGTCCGGCTCCGAGGTGGACTATACGACAGAGAAGGCGGCTCTGCTGATCAATCAGGGCTACTGTTACCTCGTCGGCATGTGGTCGGACGGCGACCACACGGAGGTAAATTCCAAATACCTGCGCCAGACCCGCCGCACGATCACGGGCTATGTGCTCGAGAACTATCCGGGCAATTTCAGCACGTACTTCTCGACGTCGTCGATATTGGATTCCGCGAGAAGATAGCAACGAGCCCTGCGAGCCTCGAAAAAGCTTCGCTTTTCCTCGGTCGCGGGCAGTCGCCCAATAAATACGCTGTCTCGCGAAAATGCCTGCTTGCAGGCATTTCGTGTTCCACCGTATTTGCAGGGCTCGTTGCAATACGCGAAAGATCCCTCTTTACAAATGGGAAAATTGGTTGTATACTCGATACAACATGTAGTTTTTGCAAGTGAGGAAAGGCACTACATCTAGTGCGCAACGAGGTAATTGAGTTATGTATGTGATCAAGAAAGACGGAACCCACGAAGAATTTAACGTTCAGAAGATCATCGTGGCGGTGAACAAGTCCGCGACGCGCATCCTCTACAAGTTCACAGACGAGGAGCTCCAGTTCCTCTGCGACTTCGCGAAGGACAAGGCGAAGTCCCTGGGCAAGGAGGGCATCACGATCCAGGAGATGCACAACATCGTTGAGGGTGCGCTCGAGGCGGTGAACCCTGCCGTGGCGAAGAGCTACCGCGACTACCGCAACTACAAGCTGGACTTTATCCACATGATGGACGATGTCTACACGAAGAGCCAGTCGATCCGCTACATCGGCGACAAGAGCAACGCGAACACGGACAGCGCGCTCGTGGCGACGAAACGCAGCCTGATCTTCAACGAGTTGAACAAGGAGCTCTACCGCAAGTTCTTCATGACGCGCGACGAGCTGCAGGCGTGCAAGGACGGCTACATCTATATTCACGACCAGTCCGCGCGCCTCGACACGATGAACTGCTGTCTCTTCAACGTCGGTGCGGTGCTGAAGGACGGGTTCGAGATGGGCAATGTCTGGTACAATGAGCCGAAGACGCTCGACACGGCGTTTGATGTGATGGGCGATATTATCCTGAGCACAGCGGCGCAGCAGTACGGCGGTTTCACGGTGCCGGAGGTGGACAAGATTCTCGCCCCGTACGCGGAGAAGAGTTATAAGAAATATAAAGAAGAATTCATGAAATACGCCGACGCGTCGTGGGAGCACGCGCAGGAGAAGGCGGAGCAGTACGCGAACGACAAGGTCAAGCGGGACTGCGACCAGGGCTGGCAGGGCATTGAGTACAAGCTCAATACGGTCGGTTCCTCGCGCGGCGACTATCCGTTCGTGACGGTGACGCTGGGTCTCGGCACGAGCAAATTCGAGAAGATGATCTCGATCTCCCTGCTCGAGGTGCACAGGGAAGGTCAGGGCAAGAAGGGCAACAAGAAACCGGTCCTCTTCCCGAAGATCGTGTTCCTCTACGATGAGAACCTGCACGGTCCGGGCGGCGTGTCCGAGGACGTGTTCGAGAAGGGCGTCCAGTGCTCGGCGAAGACGATGTATCCGGACTGGCTCTCGCTGACCGGCGAGGGCTATATCGCAAGCATGTACAAGAAATACGGCAAGGTCATCAGCCCGATGGGCTGCCGTGCGTTCTTAAGCCCGTGGTATGAGCGGGGCGGCATGAAACCTGCCGATGAGAATGACGTGCCGGTGTTTGTGGGACGTTTCAATGTCGGTGCGGTCAGTCTGCACTTGCCGATGATTCTGGCGAAGTCCAGGGCGGAGAGCCGCGATTTCTACGAGGTGCTCGACGAGTATCTCGAGATGATCCGCAGGCTCCACATCCGCACCTATGAATATCTGGGCGAGATGCGCGCGTCGACGAACCCGCTCGGCTACTGCGAGGGCGGTTTCTACGGCGGACATCTGCAGCCGCACGACAAGATCAAGCCGATCCTCAAGCCGATGACTTCCTCGTTCGGCATCACGGCGCTCAACGAGCTGCAGGAGCTCTACAATGGGAAATCCATCGCGCAGGACGGGCAGTTCGCGCTCGACGTGCTCAAGCATATCAATGAGAAGGTGAACCAGTTCAAGGAGGAGGACGGCTGGCTGTACGCGATCTACGGGACGCCGGCGGAGAGCCTCTGCGGACTTCAGGTGGAGCAGTTCCGCAAGAAGTACGGCATCGTGGAGAATGTTTCCGACCGCCCGTACGTGAGCAACAGTTTCCACTGCCATGTCACCGAGGACATCACGCCGATCGAAAAGCAGGACCTGGAGGGGAGATTCTGGGAGCTCTGTAACGGCGGCAAGATCCAGTACGTGCGCTATCCGATCGATTACAACATCGAGGCGATCAAGAGCCTGATTCGCCGCGCGATGAAACTCGGCTACTACGAGGGCGTGAATCTCTCGCTTGCCTACTGCGACGACTGCGGACATCAGGAGCTCGAGATGGACGTCTGCCCGAGGTGCGGCTCGCGCAACCTGACAAAGATCGACCGCATGAACGGCTATCTGTCCTACAGCCGCGTGCATGGGGACACGAGGCTGAACTCCGCGAAGATGGCGGAGATTGCGGAGAGGAAGTCCATGTGAATATTATATATTTCAGCCATACATGCCGCCCTTACAGGACTAGCTTTGCGTCGCAGACCGCCCTTGCGGGCTATTCGCTACTACGCTACGCTTGTAGCTCCTGTCTGCGGCTGGATGTGCGCGTTCCGCACATCCATGAAATGCAAATCCAGCCCAGTGCAGATAAATCTGCCTGGTCTGTTTTTCCATTTCCTTGTATGGCTGAAAGCTTAAGAAACATCTAAATTTTCTGATTAAACTTGCTATTTTGAAAATAGCGTGGTATGATGCATTTATAATGCAAAAACGGGAGAAACTGTAAAACGAATTGTTAATGGAGGGGAAATGCAATGAAGAACAAGATGAAAAAGCTGCTGTTCGCGGCGCTGCTGACCGTTTCGGTCGCGCTGCTGGCGACCGGCTGCGATAAGCTGAAAAAGGAGCCGATGACGGAGCCGCCGACCGAGGCGCCGACGGAGCCGCCGACCGAACCACCCACGGAGCCGCCGACGGAGCCGCCCACGGAGCCGCCGACTGAACCGCC
>CANQYP010000181.1 GCA_947628045.1 uncultured Lachnospiraceae bacterium
TCCGCGCCCGTCTCCACCGGCTGTTCCCGAACCACCTCACGCTCCGCCATACCGCTCACCCCTGCTGCCTGAGCATCCGGTAAAAAGTCGCCTGAAGAGAATCATTTCCCTCGAAGACGCCGCGCGTCACTACCGTCACAGTCTTCGCCCCCGGTTTCTTCACCCCGCGCATCGTCATGCACATATGCTCAGCCTCTATCAGCACCATTACGCCTTTCGGTTTCAGCTCCTTCATAAAGACATCAGCGATCTGTGTCGTCAACCTCTCCTGCAGCTGGAAACGTCTCGCATAGACCTCCACAGTCCGCGCGATCTTGCTCAGCCCGACCACTTCGCCGTCCGGTATGTACGCCACAGCAGCATTCCCGTAAAACGGCAGCATGTGATGCTCACAGAAGGAGTAAAAGCGAATGTCCTTCTCCAGAACCATATCGTTGCTGTCGACATGAAAACGCTTCGCCAGATGTACCGCGGCGTCCTCTGTATATCCACCCGCCAGGTCACGGTACATCCGCGCGATCCTGTCCGGCGTCTCCAGAAGACCCTCGCGATTTACATCCTCTCCGACCCCTTCCAGTATCAGGCGCACTCCCTGTTTGATTTTCTCCTCATCCATAGTAAACCTCCGTAAGCTCTGAAACAGGCCAATCGTAAATGGAACGCCCGATGCTCTGTAAATTTTCGCATAACAAAACGCCTCCACAATGTGGCTCTGAACAATGGGCTGATAAATAATACTCCCTCCACATTATGAGACGCTCTCATACTGTAGCAACGGGTGCGGAAAATGTATCGCAAGCCCTGTCTCTGATGGGCTTTTCGGTTCAGGGCGACTCCCCAGCCGCTGACAACTTAACGCACAAATTCCTACTTCGCTATTATTTATTTAAGGCGATTGTAGCAGACCTTCCGGTAGATTGCAAGTAAAATATTCAAGTCATGCAAAAATCAAACGAGCGGGCAGCCGTACAAGCCTGCACATACTCCGTCTGGCAATATCTGGTCGAATCGGAAAGTTGTTTCGGGAGATACTATAAAAAACAGATTCTGTCTGAATAATAGAAAAAGAAACGACACCGATTTGTCTGCCTGAAAGGATAAATCAATGAAAGGACCTTCCCATGAAACATCCCATAAAACCCCCGCTGGAATCGAACTTTATCCGCTGCGGCATGTACGGCTGGTGCATCGAGGTGCTCTGGACCGGGCTGCACTCGCTCGCAAAGCACGACCCCAAGCTGACAGGCTCCTCGTCGCTGCGCATGTTCCCGATCTACGGCATGGCGTCCGTGATCGGTCCGCTCTCCGCCCGGCTGAACCGTTTCGGGGTCGTCACGCGGGGACTCGTCTACATGCTCGGCATCTACGCCGTGGAATTCACCTCCGGCAGCTGGCTGAAGAAACACGGCTGCTGCCCCTGGGATTACAGCGACTCGCCTTACCATGTGAACGGGGTGATCCGGCTGGACTACGCGCCGTTGTGGTTCCTGACCGGCTTGTTCTACGAGAAAGTTACTCTTTCGCAACCATCTTTTCCGCCATCTGATTGGCGTCCCGTATGATATCCTCATCAAACCCCATCAGGGCGAGCAGGCGAATCGCGTTGCGGGTCATCGCCCTGCCCTCGCGCAGACGATAATCGAACCGGATCTCGTCGTCCGTGACCTCCTCCTCGAAATGACAGTTCCGATAAATGTCCTCGAGGATCCAGGTCAGCTCGATGTCGTGCGTCGCCGCCATGCACAGCAGTTTCTTCCCCGCCATCCACTTCAGGATCTGTGAGGACGCGGAGACGCGCTCGACCGTATTCGTGCCGCGCAGCACCTCGTCCACACAGCAGAACACCGGCGGCTCCTGCCCGGCGGTGTCCAGAATCCGCTTGAGCGAACGGATCTCGACCATATAGTAGCTCTCCTCGCTCATGATGTCGTCGCGCAGCGCCATCGACGTGAAGACGCGGAAATACCGCCCCTCGTATTCCTTTGCGAACACCGTGTGAATGGTCTGGGCAAGGAGCGCCTGCAAAGCCGCGGTCTTCAGAAACGTAGATTTCCCGGACGCATTGGAACCGGTCAGCAAGACATTCTTCTCCGTGTCGATCGAGTTCGCGACCGGCTCGTCGATCAGCGGATGGTACATCTCCACAGCGCGGAAACGGATTCCGCCCTCCTCGTGAAGGATCGGAATCGTATGCTCCGGGTACAGCACTCTGGTCGATGCGACCGCGATCGCCGCCTCCACCTGCCCCATCTCCTCCACCAGAAACTCGAACCGTGAGAGCTTTTTCGCGATCTCCTTCACCACCGCGTGGAACTGGATCAGATCGATGTGGAACAAATTGTTCAGATAGACGAACAGAAAACTCTCCAGCCCCGTGCCCTCGCCCGCGAGCAGCATCCACATATTTCGGCGCAGCTTGCCGAACGCCCCGACATAGGAGCGGATCTCCTCCCTTTGCAGCCCCGGCACGTCGTATTTCACGATCCCCTCCGCCGCGCGCAGGATCTTCTCGAGCGCAATACAGGACGTGATATACGGAGCGACCGGGCGTTTGTATTTTTCATAGCTCCAGATGCTGAGAAGTAACGCGAGGAGCAGAAGAAGAATGCCAAGCTGCGGCATGACCAGGAGCACTCCGACCGAGGCGAGGACCAGCGCGATCATCGCGTAGTGGATCAGCGGACTCGCAAGTCGTACCGACGCCAGATTGTAGATATAGTCAAAGATCGAGCTTTTCCCATTTCTGCCGAGCTTTGAGAAGAAATACTCCATCTCCTCCCGCTCCGTCGTGTGCGTCTGAAACCACGAGACAAGCCGCTCGAATTTCTCCAGCGGCTCTTTCTTCATCCTCGGGGTGCGCAGCAGATAATACAGATAGCTCTCGCCCAGAAATGATCGGGTGTGGTTCAGGCAGAGGAACACCCGGTCCATGTCCAGATCGTTCCAGCTGATGTCGTCGATCTGAAACTCGTCCGTCCGGCGGTTCGCGTAGTACCGGCTGATGTTCTCGAACTCCGCCAACCCATACTCCTGCTCCGGGGGCTGTCCCCACTCCCGGCGGATCTTGCGCATCATGTTCCTGTGGTTTTTCCAGCGATAGAAAAAATACAGCGCGAGATACGCCAGGAGAGTGAAAAGAACTATGCCAGCCGCATTCAGCAGCGTATGGATATCGTAATTCGCGTAATCGCCCATCTTCCGGCACTTCCCTTGCTTTACAGCTACTTCACAACAATGTTGATGATCTTGTTCGGGACGTAGATCTCCTTGACGACCGTCTTCCCTTCCATGTACGACGCGATCTTTCCGTCGGCTTTTGCCGCCGCAAGCGCCTCGTCCTTGCCGCAGCCGGTCGGGAGTGTGACGGTGCCGCGCACCTTGCCGTTGATCTGCACGCCGATCTCGATCGTCTCGTCGACCGTCTTGCTCTCGTCATACTGAGGCCACGCGGACACGGACAGGAAATCGGTATGTCCCAGGCTCTCCCAGATCTCCTCCGTCAAATGCGGGGCGAACGGGGAAAGGAGCTTGATGAAGATCTCAAGCTGTTCTTTGCTCAGCGCTCCCGCGCTGTAAATCGTATTCGTCAGCGTCATCAGCGCCGCGATCGCCGTGTTGAACTTGACTTCCTCAATGTCGGAGGACACCTTCTTGATCGTCTTGTGGAAACTCGTCTCCAGTTTCTGCGTGGACGGATCGTCGCTGACCAGATCGGTCATGCCCGCCACGCGCTCGAGGAAACGCTTGCAGCCGCGCATTGAATTATCATTCCACGGTGCCGCCGCGCCGTAATCGCCCATGAAAAGCACATAGGTGCGCAGCGTGTCCGCGCCGTAATCCTCCACGATATCGAGTGGATCGATCACGTTGCCCTTCGACTTGCTCATCTTATCGCCGTCCGGTCCGAGGATCAGCCCCTGGATCGAGCGTTTCGCGTACGGCTCCGGCGTGTTCACCTCGCCGATGTCGTACAGGAAATGATGCCAGAAACGGGAGTAGATCATATGCCTCGTGACATGCTCCATGCCGCCGTTGTACCAGTCCACCGGCATCCAGTATTCCAGTTTCTTCTTGTCCGCGATCGCATGATCGTTGTGCGGATCAATGTAGCGCAGGAAATACCAGGAAGAGCCCGCCCACTGCGGCATCGTATCCGTCTCGCGTTTCGCGTCGCGCCCGCACTTCGGGCACTTGCAGTTCACATAGGAATCGATCTTCGCGAGCGGCGACTCGCCGTCCTCGCCCGGCTCGAAATTCTCGACGTCCGGCAGGCGCAGCGGCAGCTCCTCGTAGGGCACCGGCACGACGCCGCACTCCGGGCAGTGGATGAGCGGGATCGGCTCGCCCCAGTATCTCTGGCGGTTGAACGCCCAGTCCTTCATCTTGAACTGCACGCCGGCCTCGCCGATGCCCATCTTCTTAATCTCCTCGATCACGCGCGCGATCGAGTCCTTCTTGTTCGTATAGCCGTTCAGAAACTCTGAGTTGATCATCTCGCCGTCGCCGGTGTACGCCTCTTTCGCAATATCGCCGCCCTTGATGACCTCGATGATATCGATGCCGAACTTTTTCGCGAAGTCGTAGTCTCTCTGGTCGTGCGCCGGCACCGCCATGATCGCGCCGGTACCGTAGCCCATCATGACATAGTCCGCGATGAAGATCGGGATCTCCTTGCCGTTGAGCGGGTTGATCGCCGTGAGACCGTCGATCCGCACGCCTGTCTTGTCCTTGACGAGCTGCGTGCGCTCAAACTCGGTCTTCTTCGTGCACTCCGTGCGGTACGCCTCGATCGCGTCCATGTTGCCGATGCGGTCCGCGTACTTGTCGATCAGCGGATGCTCCGGCGCGATGACCATGAACGTGACGCCGAACAGCG
>CANQYP010000182.1 GCA_947628045.1 uncultured Lachnospiraceae bacterium
GAAGGTTATCTTTGGAAGATGATTGAGAAACAGGGCACGCACCACAGTCACTGCCAGTATCAGAATCGCGCCCGAAAGGCTCATCTGAAAAAGAACCATATCTGCGCACCTCACTTCCTCTCTTCCGCCGCGGCAGTCCTCCCCTGCATCGGATCAGGCGCGTCTGAGCCATTCTCTTCCACCATCTTCTTCAGCCGTCCGATCTGCTCCGCCGACAGCCGCCTGCTGCCGATCAGGGCCGCAAACAACTTATCAACCGAGCCGTCATAGATTTTGTTGATCAGCTCGTCCGTCTCCGCCGCCTGTACTTCCTCCTGCGTGATCCGCGCGTGACACAGAAAGTTCGGCTCCGACCGCTCAATCGCCCCCTTACTGATGCACCGCTTGATCAGCGTGTATGTCGTGTTCATATTCCAGCCCACTTTCTCCTTCAGCACATCCGAGACGTGTTTTGCGGTACAATCGCCCTCTTTCCAGAGCACATGCATGACTTTGAGTTCCGAATCGAACAGTTTTACATCCATCTCTTTATCCTCCAATATAAAACTACTGCAGTAGTATGTCATTATACTACCACAGTAGTCTTGTTTTGTCAATACACTACTCGCGTAGTGTTCAAAGTTCACCTCATACGGCTCCAGTCCAGGCACCGCCTTTTTGACGGCGCTGCCGTTTCCATTTCTGTCCTCCTGTAAAATTCAATTTTCATGGTATAATGCACTTTTTAATGTGTCCTTTGTCCCGTTCAAATAGAAACGTTCAAACGTCTTTATTTCCACTCTTTTTTCCTCCTTCATAAAGCCATATATTGTCAGATTTATAACCAAATCTTTGCTCATATTATCCCCTTTCTTCAAATGCGAATTTGTAAAAATTACGAATCATCGCTTTCAATTCGTCCGGCGCGTCAACATTCACTTCATGTCCGACTCCTCTTACAATTTGCAATTCTGCATGTTCCAAACTACTTGCCAATTCCATAGCGGCCTTCCGGTTTGCGGAATCTTTTTCACCGCAGATCACCAATGTCGGACAAGCAACTTTACAGATAGAAACGCTGAAATCCAGCTCCGCCATAGTCTTGCAAAGCATAAGAAAATCTGTTTTTCCAAAACCTGTCTGGCGGAACATAGATTCCGGCATCAATCGGAAAATAGCATTCTGAAAATGCAATAGTAGTTTCGGCATTTTATACTGAGCGGCAATCAGAACCAGAGAGCGAACTTTTTTCGGATGGTCGATGGTATAATGAAGTGCCAGTACGCCTCCAAGAGACAGACCGCATAAATCTAATTCTTCATCGAAACCATCGCAAAAGTTTGAAAAAGCAGAGTAAAGATTAAAATAGGTCGTTTCCTTCCCTTGTAGCAGATCGAATAAATTGGGACACACAATGTTTTCTGCAGAATCTAATCCCATGACCGTATTCTCCCATACAGTTGGGGTCTGCCCTAATCCATGTAAATAAATCTGTGTCATCTCGTCTCCCCTCCGTTTTCTATCTGGTGATAAGTTATCCTGGCAAACAGGACGGCAAGTTTTCACGAACGGTCTCGACAAGCAGAATTTGATCTTACAACAATGTTGGCATAACAAAAAGTTGGTCGATGGTGCCGTATATCGTTTCAAAATCTCCCAGTTTCGTGAAACCATATTTTTCATATAAGCCAATTTCTCCGCTCATTATATATATTTTTTCATATCCCAATGTACGCGCATAGGAAGTTGCGCTTTTGATCATCCGTTCCGACAGTCTTTTGCCGCGATATTGCTCGTCAACAAAAACAAACCCGATGAACGGCGTATATTTGTACTTCGAAGACAACTCGTCCTTTTCGGTCAATGTACAAAATCCAGCCGCTTTTCCATCAACACAAGCAGCAAACACTCTTTCCCATTCAGCAAATTCATTTTTCTTCATTTTTTCAGCCAGATAAGGACCCGCTTTCCATGAGCAGTTTGCAGCCAGTGAAAGGGTTTCATTCCAATAGCAATGCCCCGGCGTCATTGAGTAAATCTCTGCCATATATGCCTCCGTTCTTTAATACCGTCCAAAGCATGATGGGATGCTCCGATCAAATCGGATCGTTCGCAGATCGCGAAATGATCGTCCATCCCTTTGCCATATCTTTCCCGATTATCTGTAAACACAAAGTTAACGGGAAACCACATAACGATAATGCGGCATATCTACACCTCTGTAATGCTTGATCCATGTGTCTTTCATTGTCATTCCATTTCTTATGGCTACATTTTGAGATGCTATATTCGTATCTCTGATAATTGAACACACTTCCGTTGCGTTTAATGTCTCAAACGCATACTTTTTACATGCTTTTGCTGCCTCAGTTGCATATCCTCTATGCCAGTATGACCGTTCAAAAAGATAGCCGATTTCAAGCACCTCTTTTTCTTTCCATGGCTGCATAGTAAGTCCACACTGCCCAATCATTTCATCCGTTTCTTTCAGGACAACAGCCCATAAACCAAATCCCCATTTTTGATAACGGGCAATTTGCCTGTCGAGCCATTCATGGACTTCATTGTCACAAAATGCTCCCTCATAAGCATACATTGTATCTTTATCTTGCATAATTTTACATAAAGCTTCAAAATCGGTCTGCTCCATCTCACGCAGATATAACCGTTCAGTTTCAAATATCATTTTATTTTTATCTCCTCGAATTCATATTTAGCGCAATGCCATTACATATATCTGGCAGGGATTGCACTCGTCCCATTTACCTGCTAAATAGCAATCCACCAACACACGCCGTACTTATCAATAACAGTAGCGCCACATGCATTCCACGGATATTCATGGATTTCTTCAATGACAACGCCGCCGTCACTTAGTATATCAAATGCATTCTTAACTGCATCAACAGTCCCTAGCTCAAAAGCGTTAAACGTCATTGTCTCCAATCTCATCTTGTGAATGGCTGCCACATCGTATGGCGTTTTCGCTTCCGCTAATGCCAGAATGCCTTCGCCATTCACTGATAAGACACAATGTTCATAGGCAGTTCCACTGCTGTTTTTCATCTCCAATGTTATTTCTGCGCCGAATGCCTTGCAGTATGTTTTTGCCGCCTCAAAACTATTCATTACGTATACCTGTGCATAACATTTCATAACTGAGTCTCCTTCCAAGCTTTAATTTTTATATCCTGTGCAATTTACAACTCTGTGTCCTTTCCTGATTCTTTCAGATAAAGAAAGCCTATGGGAGCAGAACCTTTTATTTTTCTTTTAATCCGTTTTCCATCAATGCAGTATGTTTTTCATGAAATCAATCTTTTTCATGTGGCAAAACAATCGTGTACGCTACCTGTACATAGGTTAACCGTAAGGCCAAACTGTCGGATCATCTGCAGCATCCGATGAATCCTTTGTTCGCTGAATGAAAATTTCGCTCTGTGAAGAACTTCATCATAAAATCAGCTCTACCGCTTTTCTTATTCATCAAGCATCAGTTTCCCCTTTTTAGCCTTCTCCTTAAGTCGTTTCATTTGCTCTTTTTCTATCTGCTGAATACTTTTTTCAGGTGTTGGCAGATCCTCCGGCATTGTACCTCCAATTTTTTCAATCGCTCCACGCACCTCTCTGCCAACCGAATAATGTACAGAAGTCGCTTTTTCCGCCCCCTGAATCTTATCTTTTCGCAGTTTCTCTTCTGTCTGTGATATTCGGAACAAATTGGCAATCAACTCCGTACTCCCCATATAGTCTAAAATCTTTTGCCCCACTTCCAACCCTTTTCTCGCATGTATATCGTCTACATCCAACCCGCCATACAATCCCATGTATCCAGCATTCTGAAAAATTGCAAATTCCTCATTCGTAATCACTCCGGCATCATGCGCCGTTTCAGCTAATAGCTGATTCCACTGTTTAATGTCTCCTCGTACCACTAGCCGACGGTTATCCTCATTTAATTGATTGAAATGATCTGCTACTTCCTGACGATATGTCTGTATTGCAAAATAAGTCTGTCCCAACGCAATTACTTCTTTGCGCGGGTCACCGTTTTGAACGATCAGGTAACAAGCATATCGGGACAATTCGTAATCCAATATCGGCTTTTTGGCAGCGCCCGCTTCTACGATTTTCCTGACTTCAGGAAAATCGTGTTCAGCATTATGTCCTGAATTTTCACAGGCAATCATAGCCCGCTTTATCACTTTCATAAAATTTTCCCATTTCATATAGTCAAGTGCCAATCCCAATTTTCTTGCGCTCCAATATTCCGAACCATCCGCCCTGATCTGCTTTATATCCTCGAATCGCTTATATTCTTCTGCTATTAATCTGCTCATCTTTCTCTCCCTTTTATTTTTTCTTAATCTGTCTCCAATCAATGCAGTATATCATTCAACTCTTTTCTTCCGAATCACATCCAAGGTATGATGGGATGCTCCGATCAAATCGGATCGTTCGCAGATCGCGAAATGATAGTCCATCCACTTCGCAAAGGTCTCATCGTCCATAGCATCGATATATTCCCGCTTATAGTTTGTCGCGCCGTCAGTGGCTACCAGTTTGATCCGTTCCACGGGAACCTCCGCGTCAAGTAATCCTCCTGCAGGATGCCGCGTTCGACTACGTCTACGCGATTACCTGTCTGCAGCAACCGATATGCCTGTCTGCGCGTTCCCTCATAGGCAAACCCGCATTTTTCCATCACGCGGGACGAACCAATGTTCTCCGCCGCATGACTGCCGTTTATGCGATAGAATCCG
>CANQYP010000183.1 GCA_947628045.1 uncultured Lachnospiraceae bacterium
CCGCACGGACGTCATCGACCTGGTGCGCGAGCTGAACGTCCCGATCGTACGCTACCCGGGCGGGAATTTTGTCTCGAGCTTTAACTGGGAGGACAGCGTCGGTCCGGTGGACGAGCGCCCGGCACGCCTGGAGCTCGCGTGGCGCAGCCTTGAGACAAACAAGGTCGGGCTGCATGAGTTCAGCAAGTGGGCGAAGGCGGCGAACTCTGAGGTGATGATGGCAGTCAACCTCGGCACGCGCGGCATTGCGGACGCCTGCAACCTGCTCGAATACTGCAACCATCCGGGCGGCACGAAGTACAGCGACCTGCGTATCCGCCACGGGCAGAAGGAGCCCTACGGTTTCAAGGTCTGGTGCCTCGGCAACGAGATGGACGGTCCCTGGCAGCTCGGTCAGAAGACGGCGAACGAGTACGGAAGGCTCGCGGTGGAGACCGCGAAGGCGATGAAACTGATCGACCCGAGCGTCGAGTTCGTGGTCTGCGGCAGCTCCAACAAGGATATGCCGACCTTCGCGACCTGGGAGGACACCGTGCTCAGCCACACCTACGAGAACGTGGACTACCTCTCCCTGCACAGCTACTACGGCAACCGTTCCGGCAACACGAACGACTTCCTCGCGAAGTCGAACGACATGGACGAGTTTATCCGCTCCGTCGTGGCGATCTGCGATTATGTGAAGGCGAAGAAACACAGCTCTAAGAAGATGATGCTCAGTTTCGACGAGTGGAACGTCTGGTACCACACGACCGAGGCGGACAACGAGGAAATGAAGAAGAATCCGTGGCAGATCGCCCCGCCGCTCCTCGAGGACATCTACACCTTCGAGGACGCGCTGATGGTCGGACTGCTGATCATCACACTTCTGCGCAATTCCGACCGCGTGCGCATGGCATGCCTGGCACAGCTGGTGAACGTCATCGCTCCGGTCATGACAGACCAGAACGGCGGCAAGTCCTGGCGGCAGACGATCTTCTGGCCGTTCATGCACGCATCGAAGTACGGGCGCGGCACGGCACTGCTCCCGGCGATCGACTCCCCGCTGCACGCGACGAAGAACCACGGCGACGTGACCGACGTCGAATCCGTCTCCGTCTACAACGAGGAGAAAGGCGAGCTGACGATCTTCGCGGTCAACCGCAACCTCGAGGACGACGTCACGCTGACGACCGACGTCCGCAGCTTTGAGGGCTATACGCTTGCCGAGCACATCGTGCTCAAACACGGCGACCTCAAGGCGGTGAACAGCTCCGCCGCAGAAGTCGTCGCGCCGAAGACAGTTTCCCAGTCCACGCTTGACGGCGGCACGCTCACAAGCCTGCTGCACAAGGCGTCCTGGAACGTGATCCGGCTGGTGAAATGACGCAGACAGCAAACTGCAATCCACCACATGAATCCAGGCGATAGAGAGACCGACGTAAATTTTGCATCAAATCAAAAGAGGGGTTCCGAAGACTATGTTTTGTTCAGGATCCCCTCTTTCTCTCTTTTCTGACTTTTTCTATCTTTCTTTTTCGCGCTTTTTGTCTCTCTTTTCTGGCTCTTTTTCTATCTCATTTCTTCTATCTCTTCGATTCGTTTTCCTTCCTCCTGAATATCCCCGACAGCACAGCCTTCGTAAGCTGCATTTTATGCGCAAAGCTCGTCCATATCCTCTCTCCGCGCCGCCTCAGCGAGCCGAACAAAGGTTATCATCGCCGTGGCGACCAGCTCCAGGATCTGCCTGCAGTCCGACTCCGGCGAATGCGTTCTCGCCCTCGTATATCTCCCGTGCGTCCGGGCGATGTAGCCGAACAATTCCTCCAGGCTGCCGATCTTTTCTGCTGCATTCTCTGCCCGCGCGAAGATCTCCCGCCCTTCCGGCATCCAGACCAGCACGCGCATACGGTATTTCATCTCGCTCTCGTACCTGCAGTGATCCTTCAGGCTCCCCGCGAACGAGGCGTCGTGCGGATAGGTGAAATAATCCGCCAGATAGTGCATCGCCACACCGGTCCTGCGCCACAGGACGCGCTCGCTCTCCTCGCCCGTCTCCGCCGCCTCGTCCAGCGTCTGGCGGCACAGATCGCGGAAAGCCTCAAACGTCGTGTCGTACTCATGCGGCGCCGCGAGCATCTTCGGATTCAGATCCGGGAGGATCGAACCGAGGCAGAATGCTTTTCTGTGCTGCCGCAACTCTTCCGACCCCAGACTCCTGACCAGATAACCGGCAAGCGCGATATGTGATTTCTTGCGCATGGCAATCCTCCCGTCTTTTTTCTTTATATTACGATATTTTACTCGATTCCGCAAGCTTTCTGAATTGCATTTTCCTGCAAAATATATGGAAATTTCCCGTGCCCTATTCTTGCCCGCGGGTCGCGATCTCCGCAATGTTCACGAGCGTCAGCCCGTGGATGTTGTTGTTCTCCAGGCTTGTGATCAGCGCCTCCGCCGTGTCGAGGGAGGTCAGCACATTGACGCCGGTCTCGATCGCGTTGCGGCGGATCAGGAACCCGTCCTTCGAATGCCCGACGCCCTGCGACGGCGTGTCGATGACGAGGTCGATCTCGTGTCCGAGGATCAGGTCCATGATGTTCGGCGACTCCTGCTCGATCTTGCGCGTCATGCGCACCTGCACGTCCGCCTCCATCAGCGCGCGCGCGGTTCCCTTCGTCGCGAAAATATTGTAGCCGAGCGCCTCAAAGCGTTTCGCGAGGTCCGCCGCCTCGAGCTTGTCGGCGTCGCGGACGGTCATGATCATATTCTTGTGTCTCGGCAGGTTAATGCCTGCGCCGAGGAACGCCTTGTACAGCGCCTCGTCGAAGGTCGCCGCGATGCCGAGGCACTCGCCGGTGGACTTCATCTCCGGTCCGAGGCTGATATCTGCGCCCCGAATCTTCTCGAACGAAAAGACCGGCATCTTGATCGCGAAATAATCCGCCTCCGGCTGCAGCCCCGGCTCGTAGCCCAGGTCGCGGATCTTCGCGCCCAGGATCACCTTCGTCGCGAGCGGCACGATCGGAATCCCCGTCACCTTGCTGATGTAGGGCACCGTGCGGCTCGACCGGGGATTGACCTCGATGACGAACACCTCGTCGTTGCTCACGATGAACTGAATGTTGATCAGCCCGATCACGTGCAGGGAACGCGCCAGTTTCCGCGTATAGTCCTCGATCACGCGCTTGATCTTCGTGGAGATGCTCTGCGCCGGGTACACCGAAATGCTGTCGCCCGAATGGATCCCTGCGCGCTCGATGTGCTCCATGATGCCGGGAATCAGCACGTCCTCCCCGTCACACACCGCGTCGACCTCGATCTCCTTGCCGACCAGATATTTGTCCACGAGGATCGGGTGCTCCTGCGCGATGCGGTTGATGATGCCGATGTAGCTGTCGACGTCCTCATCGTTGATCGCAATCTGCATGCCCTGTCCGCCGAGCACATAGGACGGGCGCACGAGCACCGGGTAGCCGAGACGGTTCGCAACCTCCCTCGCCTCCGCCGCCGTGTATACGGTATCTCCTGCCGGGCGCGGAATATTGCATTTCTCAAGGATACGGTCAAACAGCTCGCGGTCCTCCGCCGCGTCGACGTTCTCCGCGGAGGTGCCGAGAATCGGAACGCCCATCTTCATCAGCGCCTCGGTCAGCTTGATCGCGGTCTGTCCGCCGAACTGCACGACCGCGCCGTCCGGTTTTTCCAGACGCACTACGTTCTCCACGTCCTCCGGCGTCAGCGGCTCGAAATAGAGCTTGTCCGCAATGTCAAAGTCCGTGCTCACGGTCTCCGGGTTATTATTGATGATGATCGTCTCGTAGCCTTCCTTCGCAAATGCCCAGGTACAGTGCACCGAGCAGAAGTCGAACTCGATGCCCTGACCGATGCGGATCGGACCGGAGCCCAGCACGAGCACCTTCTTGCGGGCGGATTCTGTCACGCTCGCCTCGTCCTCACTTCCAAATACCGAATAGTAATAAGGCGTCTCCGCCGCAAACTCCGCTGCGCAGGTGTCCACCATTTTGTAGGCAGCCGTGATGCCATTCTCGTAGCGCAGCTGCCGGATCTCAGCCTCCGTGCGCCCGGTCAGCCGCGCGATCACGTTGTCCGGGAACTCGATGCGTTTTGCCTCTTTCAAAAGCTCAACCGTCAACTCCTGCGTCTTCAACGCCTGCTCCATCTCGACCAGGATCGCCAGCTTGTCGATGAACCAGTTGTCGATCATCGTGATCTCGTGAATCTTATCGTACGGAACGCCCCTGCGCAGCGCCTCGGCGATCACCCAGATCCGGCGGTCGTCCACGCGCGCGAGCTGCTGCATCAGCTCCTCCTCATCAAGCCCCGAGAAATCATAAGACAGCAGACAGTCGACGTGCTGCTCCAGCGAGCGGATCGCCTTCATCAAGGCGCCCTCGAAATTGTCACAGATGCTCATGACCTCGCCGGTCGCCTTCATCTGTGTCGTCAGTTTCCTGCTCGCGCTGATAAACTTGTCGAACGGCAGACGCGGCATCTTGACGACGCAGTAGTCAAGCATCGGCTCAAAGCTCGCGTAGGTCTTGCCCGTGATCGCGTTCTTGATCTCATCAAGCGTGTAGCCGAGCGCGATCTTCGCCGCCACCTTCGCGATCGGGTAGCCGGTCGCCTTGGACGCCAGCGCCGAGGAACGGCTGACACGCGGATTCACCTCGATGACACAGTACTCAAAACTCGTCGGATGCAGCGCGAACTGCACATTGCAGCCGCCTGTGATGTTTAGC
>CANQYP010000184.1 GCA_947628045.1 uncultured Lachnospiraceae bacterium
TGCAATTGAGATCGTCCTGTTATTCTTTTGTGAGATTAAAATTTTATGTAGCAATATTCCGTCATCTATTGTATAATAATCTAAATTTATATTATAAGGAGGTTACATATGAAAACGTATCTGAAAAAACTGCTGCTGCCAGGCATGCTCCTGACGCTCCTGCTCTCGTTCATGTTCACGTCGAGGGCAAGCGCCTACGGGCTGACGCAGATCAACCCGGCGCCGGACTCCATCACGGTTCAGTGGACTGCACCTACCGGAAAGAACGTGACCGGATACACGGTCTATGTCGGGACAAGCTATTCGGACAGGGCGCCGTTTGCCAATCTTCCCGGTAACGCGACCACTGTCACGATCCCCAATCTCCCCGCCGGCTGCGAACGCTATATCCGGGTTGAATATGCCTATACATCATCCACGGGACGCAGCTATAACGATTACATTGGCTATGATGATTTCAAGACCGCTCCCGGCAAGGTCACCAACGTGCATCAGTCGAAGTGGTGGTATTTCATCAAGACATTCGACGTCGAATGGGACGAGCAGCCTGCCGCGGACGGCTATGAGTACATCATCTGCAACAACAAGAACAAGACGCTTGCCAGCTCCACGACCCCGAGCGAGCGCGCCTCCCTCAACAAGGTTTCCAACTCGATGGTATACAACATCCGAGTGCGCGCCTACGCCGATATCGCCGGACAGCGGCTCTACGGCGACTGGTCGGATCTGTGCTATTGTTTCACACAGCCGAGACTCAAATCTCTCAAGGTGAGCGGGAACAAGCTCACGGTGAGCTGGGGAAAGGTCGCCGGCGCAACCGGTTATGACGTCTATGTGTCCACCAAGCCGAAGACGGGTTACAAAAAGGTAAAATCCGTCGGGAAGAACGTCAGCTCGCTGAGCATCACCAAGCTCAAAGGGAAGAGCATCTCTTCCAAGAAGAAATACTTCGTGTATGTGGAGACAAAGAAAAAGGTGAACGGTCAGGTCAACAAGAGCGGTCGTCTCTACTACTGGAACACCAAAAACAAATCCTACGAATATTTCGACTGACAGACAAATGCAGTCCAAAAAGCGGCGGTGCCAAACGCATCGCCGCTTTCTTATTCTTATCGTCTTATTGTGTCCCGGATGCTTACTCCTCGCCCTCGATCGACGCCTGTACCGCATCCTCCAGCGCGTCCTCCGCGGTCTCCTCGTGCATCTCTGCCGCTGCCGCCTCATCCACCGGAGCCTCTGCCGCTGTTTCCTGCTCGGGCTCGTCCACCGGAGTCTCTGCTGCTGTTTCCTGTACGGGCTCTTCCGCCGGAGCCTCCTCAGCAGCTGCCTCCTCCACCGGAGCAGGAGCCGGAGTCGTCGGCAGGAGCGCCTTCATGCTCAGGCTGATCTTGTGATCCTCGCCGTTGAACCCGACCACCTTCGCCTCGATGATCTGTCCGGTCTTGAGCACGTCGGAAGGCTTGTCCACATGCTCATGCGCGATCTCAGACACGTGCAGCAGAGCGTCCACACCCGGCTCCAGCTCAATGAACGCGCCAAAGTCAGTCATCCGCGCGACCCGTCCCTCGACGATGTTGCCGACCGCATACTTCTCACCCGCCGTCAGCCACGGATTCTGATCCTCAAACTTCAGGCTCAGCGCGATCTTGTCGCCCTTGATATCCTTGATCAGCACGGTAAGCGGCTCGCCTACCTTAAATACCTTCTTCGGATTCTCCACACGTCCCCAGGACATCTCGGAGATATGGAGCAGACCGTCCGCTCCGCCCAGATCGACGAACGCGCCGAAATCCGTGACGTTCTTGACAACGCCCTCTACCACGTCGCCGACTGCAATGCGCTCAAACAGCTCCTTCTGCAGCTCTGCCTTGCGCGCGACGAGGATCTGCTTGCGGTCGCCGATGATCCTTCTCCTGCGCGGGTTGAACTCGATGATCACGAATTCGATCTCCTGCCCCGCGTATTTCTCAAGGTTCCTCTCGTAGGTGTCGGAAACCAGGCTTGCCGGAATGAAGACCCTTGCCTCGTCGACGACTACGCTTAAGCCCCCGGAGAGCACCTGCACCACCGGCGCGGTGAGGATCTCCTGTGTCTCGAACGCCTCCTCCAGCCGCTTGTTCCCGCGATCCGCCATCAGGCGCTTGTAGGTGAGCTGAACCTGTCCGTCCCCGTCATTTACCTTGAGCACCTTCGCCTCCATCTTGTCGTTCACCTGAACCAGCGTGCGAAGATCGACATTTGACTCATTTGTATATTCATTGCGTGAGATGATACCATCTGCCTTATATCCAATGTTCAGAACGATCTCGTCTTCCTTTACATCAATGACCGTACCCTCAACGACCTCTCCATTGTGAATCGTCTTTAATGATTCTTCCAGCATCTGTTCAAAACTCAAATCTGACATTGTTTTGAAACCTCCTCAATCAAAATATTTGGCGTGGAAGCCCCTGCTGTAATACCTACACAACCAATGGACGGCAATCGCTGAAGATCCAAATCCTTTAATGTTTGTATGTAGTAAGTATTTCCGCATTCCATTTTACATATCTCAAACAGCTTACGCGTGTTAGAACTGTGCATGCCGCCGATGACGATCATACTGTCTACCTTCGCTGCTATCTCTCTCGCTTCCGACTGACGCTCCTCTGTTGCACTGCAAATAGTGTTCAAGATATCCACTTCATCATAACTCATTTTCAAAATAATTTCAACTAATTTATCAAATTTCTTGTAATTAAATGTCGTCTGCGACACGATGCAAAGACGTTTCCCGGGAACCGGGGAAAATCGTTCCGCCTCCTCCTCCGTCCCGATGACGCTCACCGGTCCCAAACACCAGCCCTTGATCCCCTCGACCTCCGGGTGCCCCTCGTTTCCGATGATGACGATCCCGTCTCCCTTCGCGCTGTGTTCGCGCACAATGCGGTGGATCTTCTTCACGAACGGACAGGTCGCATCCACGATGTGCAGCCCGCGCGCACGGATCTTCTCGTAAATGTGCTCCGGCACCCCGTGCGACCGTATAATAACCGTCCCCTCGGAAAGCGCGTCCAGCTCTTCCTCGCGCTCTATGATGCGCACGCCCTTCTCCTGCAGCTCCCGCACGACCTCCTCGTTATGAATGATCGGTCCGTAGGTGTAGATCGGCTTTACGCCCTCCTCGATCTGCTTATAAACCTGCTCCACGGCGCGCTTTACGCCGAAACAAAAGCCTGCCGTCTTCGCCACGATCACTTCCATGCCTCTTCTGGTATCGCTCCTCTCACATTCCCTCGTACATGTTCTCCCGTCGCTTTGCGTCCGCGCCCGCTTTGGGGATCCGACGTCAGGCGCCATGCCCGCTTTCCATGCGCTCCCGCGCCAGCGCTACGATCCGCTCCGTCACTTCCTCGACCGTCAGATCGGACGAGTCGACCAGCACCGCGTCCTTCGCCTGCATCAACGGCGCCGTCTCCCGGTGCATATCGCGGTAATCCCGCTCCTCGATCTCCTTCGCGATCTCCTCAAGCGAACAAGCCTCTCCCCGCTCGGAAAGCTCCCGATAACGGCGCTCGGCGCGGGTCTGCACGCTTGCTGTCAGATAGATCTTGAGCTGCGCGTCCGGCAGGATCGCCGTCCCGATATCGCGCCCGTCCATCAACACATCCGCGCGCCTCGCAAGCTCCCTCTGCAGATCCGTCAGTTTCGCGCGCACTTCCGGTTTGGCGGCACAGGCGCTCGTCCTGGCGCTCACCTCCTCAGTGCGGATCAGCCCGGATACATTCTCTCCGTTCAGATAGACCTGCTGCACGCCGTCCGGGTAGTCGATCGTCACCTCGATCCCCGCAAGCGCGCGCTCCAGCGCCGCCGCATCCTCAATGTCCGTGTCGGCTCGCATCAACCCGAGCGTGATCGCCCGGTACATCGCCCCGGTATCCACATAGATGAAAGAAAGCTCCTGCGCCGCACGTCTGGCGATCGTGCTCTTGCCGGCGCCCGCCGGTCCGTCTATCGCTATGTTAAAACTCATATTCCATCTCCTGTTCTGTCTGTCGTACTCCACGCGTCTCTCTGCCCCGGGCTCACGCCGGTATCCCAGCCCTGTTTTCTCGTCATAGGCAGCATCCAGCTCCGCTCTCTGCCCCCGTCTCACGCCGGTATCCCAGCCCCGGCGGCATAACCGGTCGACCACGCGATCTGGAGGTTAAAGCCCCCGGTCACCGCGTCGAGGTCGAGCACCTCGCCCGCGAAATACAGACCACGCACCAGCTTCGACTCCATCGTCGCCGGGTCGATCTCCCGCACGCTCACGCCGCCCCGCGTGATGACTGCTTCATTATACCCTCGAAGTCCGGTCAATGTCAAAGGAAAATGTTTCGTGTACATGATTAGCCTCTGCCGTTCCTCGCGGGTGACCTCATGAATCGCCTTCTCGGCAGGGATTCCGCACAGGCGGATCATCACCGGGATCAGTTTCGCCGGAAAGAGCGTCCCCAGAATCGTCCGAAATTGTTTGTTCTTCCCCGCCTCGAACTCCCGCAGGATCCGGGCGTCAAGCTGATCCACGCCAAGCGCCGGTTTCAGGTCGATCTCCAGCTCCAGCGGGTGTTTCCGCAGGCGATCCTGCACGACGCTGCTCGCCGTCAGGATCAGAGGACCCGTCACGCCGAAATGCGTGAACATCATCTCCCCGAACTCCCGGTACAGCAGTTTCTTCCCGTCCAATACGGACAGCTCGACGTTGCGCAGGGACAGC
>CANQYP010000185.1 GCA_947628045.1 uncultured Lachnospiraceae bacterium
ACGCGGCGACACAGGGGCTTGAGGTTCACCATGAGGAAAAACTGGGACGCAGCAAGGGCGTCGCGGTACTGCTGTCTCCGGGACAGACGCTGCCGCAGGAATATGACGTGAGCGTTCAGAAACTCAGCCTTCAGAAACTGTTCGTAGCGCTTTGCGGGGAGGAACACGTATGAGGACGGGGATGAAAAAAGTAAAGCTGTGGAGTTCGGCGTCGATCACTTATGTAGTCATTGAGGCTGCGATCACACTGGGGATGATTTTGCTGACCGGGCTGCCGGGAGAGCGATCAGGTTTTTGGCTGACAATGCTGTTCCAGTTTTGCACGATGCTCCTGCTTTCAGGGATGCTGATCCAGGCTATGTCCGGAGTCGGGTTGTTCCAGGTCTACTTCTCGGTGCTGCTTTCCATGGGGAGCACCAGAAAGGAGATCATCCGCACCCTTTTTCTGAGCCAGGGCGCGACCGCATTGCTTACGTCTTTGCTTACAGGACTTGCATGGGGAATTGGTCGCTATGTGGAAAATGACCCGCCGCAGGAGGAACTGTTCGGACTCGGACTGCTGTGGTTTTTCCTGATTGCGTTTGGAATACAGCTGCTGGGCACGGCGTTCGGCACTGCGCTCGGGGCGGTGACTTTTCGCTGGAGAACCGTGGGCGCGGTGGCAATGATGCTCATAAGCGCGCTGATCGGCGGCATGATCGGTTGGAGCCTTATTTCGCCCGATCGTTCGGAAACAGGATTTCTGATGACATTTCTGAGGACTCATATAGGAACAGAGCTGCTCATGCCGCTTGTCTGCATGGGGACGTTTGTGATAGGGCTTGTGATAGATTTTTGCGCCGCGGGATTTGCGCGTTTTCTCACGCGGAACAGTGAGGCGCGGGCTTAGAAAGAGAGCAATACAATTTGGGCAGAATGCTGAGCGAATGCCGGGTTGAAGGTTCAGGCATGGGCGATAATGGAAGGAGATCGGGATATGTGGAAAGCAATCAAACGACAGATTTATGTGCAGAGGGAACTCTATGCCGTGATCGCGGGGATTATGCTTGGGGTCTGGGCGCTCGGAGCAGCGGCGCTTGCGATCGCGATGCACTTTATAGAGGAAAAGGCCTATTTTCCGATTGGGACGTGCTGCGCGCTTATGGCTATAGGGGTCATGATGCTGTTTTTTGTGTTTGGGGAAGTGGTCGTCTATTTCAATGTTGAATTGTCGATGGGCTCGACGCGGAAAGAGCTTTTTGTGTCGCATCTTGCGATGTCTCTGTTGGCGATAGCGGAGATTTTTGTGTTGACGGTATTGCTGTGTAAGGCGGAGGAAGTGCTGAACCGTATACAATACGCAGGCGTGAAGGAAGGGATAAAACTGTTGCCTTACCTACTTCGGATCGGGATCCCGATCATCGTGCTGCTGGTGATTCTGGCAGGGCTTGTCGGCGCGCTTTTCCTGCTTTTTGGAAGACCTGTCCTCGCGGCGGCGTGGATCGTGTGGATGTTCCTCTGCATCGGGGTTCCGCGGATCCATGACGCGGCGGAGGAAATGCCGGATTCCCTCTGGGGCAGGATCGGGAATGCAGTTGGGCGGCTGATCGGCGGCATCCCGGGCTATCTGCAGTGGGTGCTGTTCGTCGCGCTCTGTGCGGCGGGAACCGCAGGAACATGGGCGATCCTGCGGAGACAGCAGGTGAGTATATAGAATGGGCGCCGTCCCTTTTGACCTGAAATATTGTTGACTTCTTGCATACAATAGCGTACAATGACAATACAAATGAATGCTGCAAAGGAGTGAAAAATATGGCATCCAATGTATTACAGGTAAGGGTAGACGAAAAACTTCGTGCGAAGGCAGCGGCGATTTATGAAGAGCTGGGGATTGACCTACAGACTGCCGTGCGGATTTTTCTGAAACGATCTGTGATGGTAAACGGGCTGCCGTTTGGCATGACACTCGGGGAGCGTCAGGATATGTCAGCCATCGAGGGAATCCGGGCGATCCAGAGCATGAGAGAGTTGGCGGAAAAGAGCGGTCTTTCTGAGATGAGTCTCGACGAGATCAATGAGGAAATCGCTGCATCCAGGAGAGAGCGCCGCGCGCGGAAAGCGGGAGGTGCGGAATAAGCGATATGAGATATTATGCCGTTCTTGATACGAACGTGTTGGTTTCTGCTCTTCTTGCGAGGAAATCTGTTCCTGCCCGGGTTTTGGACGAAGCCATTGCCGGAAGGATTGTGCCGCTGTACGATGACGAAATTTTGGCGGAATATGAAGACGTACTTCGCCGCGACAAGTTTCCGTTTCAGGAACAGGAGGTCAGAGCGGTCATCGAAACGATCTGTAAACGGGGCGTTTGCGTGGAAACGGAACAGATGGATGTTATCTTGCCTGACCCGGACGATGTAGTGTTTTATGCGGTCGTCATGGAAAAGAGGAAGGAAGGGGAGGCGTATCTTGTGACGGGAAATCAGAAACATTTTCCGCGAGAGCCCTTTATTGTAACGCCGAAGGAGATGGTCGAGATCATCGAATCCGGAGCGGAAAAACAGTACGAGAGATAGAAAGAACTGAAAACGCATGAATCTATTTGGAACTGTCCGAAAATGACGGTTCCTTTTTTGATGTGTAGGATGAAACAGAAACCCTTGTCTATTCGACCAATCTTATAATATCTCCCGGCGTACAGTCTAAGACAAAACAGATCCGAGCGAGGACGTCCGCATCGATTTTTTCTACATGTCCCTGATACCATTTATCAATCACTTCAAAACGCGTGTTGATGGCACGTGCCAGGGAATTTCTGGTAATCTGTTTTTTATCCATGTATTTTTTGATATCTATTTCGATATGTCCGTAATCTTTTGGAGTAAAAAGCGTTTTTTCCATAATTAAGGTCACCTCTGTATATATCCTATCTGAAAAGTAACATCTTGACGAATCGCCTATATACAGTTACTATATACATAGATACTATGTTTGATACGTAGCGCTCTTTTAGGATTCAAACAAATGTTATATGGCAGGAGAGGAACTCCGTGAGAGAAAAACAGATTGAGGAAATCACATTCAAGAACACAAGCATTATCCTTCCGGCAATCAATGAGACGTTCTCCTTTGAGCAGACGGTTGATATTATTTTACGAACCTGCGACAGGCGGGATCTTTGCGAGCTGATCGCGGTCGTCTGCGAACGGACGACAAAGGAATGCCTGGCAGCTATCGAAAGGGCGAAGGGCAGGTGCGAAACAGAGGGAATCCCATTCACCGTCCTCTGGCAGGAACGCCCATATGCAGGGGGCGCCTACCAGGACGCCATCGACCGGTGCAGGGGTTCGCATCTGGTCATCATGTCGACAGACCTCGAGACGGATCCCGATACGGTCCATGAGCTGATCGAGGAGGAGAAGAAACACCCGGGAGACATCACCACGGCGTCCCGCTGGCTGAAGGGCGGCTCCTTCAGCGGGTACGACAGGAAGAAGGAGATCCTGAATTTTATCTTCCAACATATATTTTCCCTCTATTACGGCGTAAAGATGACGGACATGACCTACGGGTTCCGTATCTTTCCAACGAAACTGATGCAACACATCGCATGGGAAGAACTGCGGCATCCGTTTTTCCTTGAGACGGCGCTGAAACCGGTACGGCTGGGCGTGCAAATGCATGAGATCCCGACGAAGTGGGTGGCGCGGGAGGAAGGGGAGTCCCAGAACACCTTCCTCCAGACATTTGCGTACTTGAGACCGGCGGTGAGGATCCGTTTCTATCGGAAAGAGAGAATCTTGAGGCAGGGAGAGACGAAGGAAAGCGAGGAGAGAGGAAAATGAAGGGCTTATCATCTGGTGAGATTGTAAAGATGATCCAGACCGCGATCGCGGACTGGCATGAAGAGAGCGTGGGGCGCGGGGCGGACTATGTGATCGTGACGGACGAGATCCGCAGAATCCGACCTCTGAACGTCCACAGGGACGACCTGGGGCAGGTGGTCAGGGAGCTTGTTGCCACCAACACGGAGATGTGGCATGAGGAGGACAAGGTGCGGAGCATGGAGGACGCGGTGGTCCTGAAGGCGATCCGCAACATCAACCCGCTGAACCAGCACAGGAACGACCTGATCGAGGAGATCGACGAGATCGTGCTGGACCAGGTACAGAAGGCAGGGAGGGGATAGACGATGGAGACAGTAGGGAGCCTGGTCGACAAGCTGAGCATCAATGAGCTGAAGATCTACCACATGAAGGAGCAGTGCGCCAGGGATGACGTGGACGCGGAGTTCCGCAGGGACTGCCAGGGGAGGCTGGAGATCCTGGAGACACAGAGGGAGGACCTGCGCGCGGAGCTGCAGGAGCTGATGGACGACGTGGCAGCCGGGCGGAGACAGCTGAGACTGTACCGGCAGATGAAGATGTACAACGAGAAAAAATACAAGGATTGAGGGAAGACGGGGGATGACAGACTACATCATCGTCCAGGCGGGCGGCAAGGGGACCCGCATGGAGCAGCTGACAAAGAACAAGCCGAAGGCATTGGTGCCGGTGGACAACCTGCCAATGCTGTTCCACCTGTTCCGGAAGTACCCGGATAAGAAGTTCATCGTCATCGGTGACTACAAATATGACGTATTGGAGCGTTACCTGGCGGCGTTTGCCACGGTGGACTACCGGATGGTGAACGCGGGAGGGCACAGCGGCACCTGCGCTGGGCTTAGGGAGGCGCTGTCCCTGGTG
>CANQYP010000186.1 GCA_947628045.1 uncultured Lachnospiraceae bacterium
TCCCTGCGCCCATTTGATCCACTGACCCGCGTCCGCTTTCATCTGTACATGGAACATGCGGTTGAGAATGGCGGAGGACATGGTCTTGACGATGGCGCTGTCCTGCATGCGGTTGCCCGCCCCGATGACGAGGCTGCCTTCAGGCAGGTGGTAATCGCCGACTCGCCGCTCGTGGATCAGGCTGTAGAAAGCCTTTTGCACTTCCTGTGAGCAGGCGTTGAGCTCGTCGAGAAAGAGCACGTAGGGTTCCTTCCGCGCGATCATCTTGGGCGGAAGGAATTCCGAGGTATCGCCGTTGATGCGCGGGATCCCGATGATGTCCTCCGGGGCGAGCTGGCTCCCCAGAAGGGAGACGCAGGGGAGCCCAAGCTCGCGGGCAAACTGTTCCACGAGGGCGGATTTTCCGATGCCCGGCGCGCCCCAGATGAAAACGGGGCGAACCGGCGCGACATGTAAAAGTATTTCAAGCAGGTCATTCTGAGTGACCGTGATTGGCAGGTTCATAACACAAATTCCTTCTTTCTGATCTTTTCCAGCGCTTGTTTTTTCCTGTTCGTATGCTTGATCCGGGCGCGGGGCTCATACTTGCCGCATCGTTGGCAGTATCCGCTGTGACAGGCATCCCGACCTTTCTGGCATTTTCCGAACGCCAGATAATATTTGCAAGGAGTTTCTCTGTAATGTGCCATATGTTTGTCTCCTTTTCGGAAATACCGTGTGCTTTTTGGCTTTTCGTATTGTATGTTCTGCTTTTTGCCTTCTGAACTGCGCTTAGTGTAGCATGGGAGAATGACAGTATATGTCATTGGAAAACACTTTGTGCTTAGAGGGGAGGCGTAACCTGCTGATTTCAAGTTAGTGTTGTTGACGGTTAAGAGATAAATTAAGATTGTGCTCTTTGAGAATATCCTGTATAATAGAACAATGTAAAGGATATGTATGAAACCAAGTATTTTGATATGGATTTGAGGTATATTATGGATAGGCAGATATTGGAGTTCACGGTTTTTCTGATTCATGCACTGGCGGATGCCTGGGACCGATCATACAGATATGTATATCAGGTACTAAATGACTCTGGTATTCTTGATGGCTATATTGTGCCATTTTATGACGTGCTCCACACACAGGGAAAGCAGTACCTGATTGAAGATATCACCGGTTTTGTGAAAGAAAAAGGGGTTCGCATATGATTGTTTACCATGGAACGACATTGGAAATCCGAAAGCCGGATATCAGACATTCCAAATCTCATATGGATTTCGGAACAGGGTTTTATACGACGTCATTTCAGATTCAGGCGGAAAGATGGGCTTTGCGAAAAGGGATGCGTCTTTCAAAACCTGCGATTGTCAATGTATATGAAATTGAGACTATGGAAAAATATCGCATAAAGAAATTCGGAGATACGGATAGGGAATGGTTGCGCTTTGTTGTGGATTGCCGGAATGGAAAAGATGTGTATAAAGAATATGATGCGGTAATCGGTAATGTCGCCAATGATGATGTGTTGAGGTTTGTAAGGTCTTATGAGGTGAAACTATGATCGAAAAAGAGAAACTGGAGCGAACCTATAAGGAATTATTGGAAGAAAAGATCATCAACCATTTGGCAGAGAGAAAGAGTATTTCTATCCGACAGGCAATGGACATTTATTATAGGAGTAAATTGTCTCAGCAGATTAATGATGGGAGTTATGGGATAGAAAATATGGATTACAGGTATCTGGTTCAGGATTTGATTGAGAATGAATCGGAGATTTTTGATTAAGATAAAGAATATCCAGTAATATGTTGCAGATAGGCTTGCCAGCTTTGGCAGGTCTTATGATTTTACCCAGATTTTACATACGCTGATTACGGATTTTACCTGTCTCGGCTAAAATATTCATAAAAAGTGATCGGATTATGCGGAAGAAAAGGATCTGTTTCGCACCGCGAATGGCAATATGCAGTATGGTGCCGTCGCGGACCTGTGCAGCGGTGCATCGTTAAGATTTCGCGCAGTGATACAGCGTGGAAAATCCGGGCGTTGTACATTCGCGGAATATAGGATAAAATAGAAACAATAGGATCTGGTCGGTCAGAATGGTTGAGATTGATTTCGGGTCGGAGACAGAAAAGAGAACGCCCGGGCGGATCTGATGGGGAAAGCGAGGAAGTGCCGTGGCTTTGATCTACATTGTGGAGGACGATGAGAATATCCGGGAGATCGAGATGTTCGCGCTGAAGAATGCGGGCTATGAGGTGCAGGGCTTTGACTGTGCCTCCGTGTTCTTTGCGAGACTGCGGGAAAAGCTCCCGATGCTCGTGCTGCTCGACGTGATGCTCCCGGACGAGGACGGACTTGCGATCGTGAAACGTCTGCGGTCCGCCGCGGAGACGAAAAAGCTGCCGATCATCATGGCGACGGCGAAGACGACGGAGCTCGACAAGGTCAAAGGGCTGGATATTGGAGCGGATGATTATATCACGAAACCGTTCGGCATTATGGAGCTGATCTCGCGGGTCAAGGCGCTGATGCGCAGGAGCTATGAGATAGAGGAGGAACGCCTGATCCGAATCGGATCGATCTTTATGGACGATGAGAAACGGGCGGTCTATGTGAATGATCGACCATGTGAGCTGACGTACAAGGAGTACGAGCTTTTGAAATTCCTGCTCGTGAACGCGGGGATCGTGGTGACGCGCGACCGGATCCTCGACCGGGTCTGGGGGACGGACTTTGAGGGCGAATCCCGGACGCTCGACATGCACATCAAGACGCTGCGGCAGAAGCTCGGGGACGCGGGCGCGCTGATCCGTACTGTGCGCAATGTCGGCTATATACTGAGCGGAGAAGACTGATTATTATGAAGAAAAAGATCCATCGTTATCTGCTGTTGACTACGTTTTTGACTCTGGCGGCAACCCTCGTTCTGGCGGTTGCCATTTTCCATAATATGTACCGCGAACGTATCATCGACGATATGCGGACGTACGCGGACGTGCTCGGGAGCATGGTATCCTCCGGGGAAGAACTTGCGCAGCGCTATCAATCGAACATGGCGGATGCGAAACGCGAAAGAACGGAGAGCGCGGGAGAGGGAACGGCATTCACCCTTCGCGTGACCGCGATCAGCGCGGACGGAGAGGTGCTGTACGACAGCCAGACAGACGACGGGGTGATGGAAAACCACGCGCAGCGCCCGGAATTCATCGAGGCGAAGGAGAAGGGCGAGGGTTATTCCGTGCGCCACTCGGACACGCTGGGCAGCGATATGTATTATGCTGCGGTTCGGCTGAAGAACGGGGACATTCTGCGTATCAGCAAGGAGGAGAACAGCATCTGGAGCGTGTTCCGCCGGACGATCTATGGGATCCTGGCGATCGCCGCGCTGATGTTTCTGGTCTGCCTAGTCTTGTCGCGCTACATCACATCGGATATCGTGCGTCCGATTGAACGCTTGGCTAGGGAGATCGGGCAGGAAGAAAAGGATGAGTTTGCCGCGGTAAATGAAAAGGATATTTACGAGGAACTGGCTCCTTTTATCTTAACGATCCGGCAGCAGCATGCCGACATCATCAAAGGGGCGCAGATGCGTCAGGAGTTTACGGCAAATGTGTCGCACGAGCTGAAAACGCCGCTGACGTCGATCTCCGGGTATGCGGAGCTGATTGAGACAGGGCTTGCGGGGCAGGACGAGACGCCGCGTTTTGCGAAAGAGATTCATCGGAGCTCGGACCGTCTGCTCGCTCTGATTAATGATATTATCCGGCTGTCGGAGCTGGATGGCGGGCAGCTGGAGTTCACGCGCGAGGAGCTTGATTTGCATGAGATCGCGCAGACTTGTGTGGAGATGCTGCAGGTCAGCGCGGCGAACCACAGCATTCGCATTCAGTGCCACGGGCACCGCAGCATGGTTCACGCGGACAGGGGAATGATGGAAGAGCTGCTGTACAATCTCTGTGACAACGCGATCCGATACAACTGTCCGGGCGGGCGCGTGGATGTGCGCGTGGAGTCGCATGGCTCACAGGTGGTCCTCTCGGTAAAGGACACGGGGATCGGAATTCCGAAGGAGAGTCAGGAGCGTGTGTTTGAGCGGTTTTACCGCGTGGACAAGAGCCGCTCCAAGTCGACCGGCGGGACGGGGCTCGGGCTGGCGATCGTGAAACATATCGTGGCGCTGCACCAGGCGCAGCTTACGCTGCAAAGCGAGGTCGGGAAAGGGACGGAGATCACGGTGGTATTTTAATGTCGTTTCCCCATTTCTGTTAATGCCTGTTCCATCTCAATTCCGTCTCCGTCTGCAATCTGCCGGCGCGACTCCTCCAGATCAGAGAGAATCTGCGCAGTGCTGACCGGAGTAAAAGGGTTTGCCGGTTTTTTGGCTGTAAACAATTGCTGGGTAAATTCATAGACCTTCTTGCGGGCGTCTTCCGGCATAACTTCCAGCATAGACATAGTGGCATCTATCGTATTCATAGGATATCCTCCTTTCGGATACGTTTCTGTTTTGATATGTAAATTATACAGGACATGAATCTAAAATACAATTCTTTTTCCGCATGTATTTTATGCGATTCCATATTGACAAAAATTTATCAAAGTGTTATGTTGAGTACAGCAAGAAAACCACAAAATGAAACAGGAGGTATTACGATGGCAGATCAGAAGAAAACGGTCAGCAAGACGATTGAGACGGCTGAGGATTTGGAAA
>CANQYP010000187.1 GCA_947628045.1 uncultured Lachnospiraceae bacterium
GAGATGCGCAAGGAATACACGATCCTCTGCCCGCAGATGTCCCCGATCCACTTCCATATGCTGGAGGCGGCGATGAATGCGAGCGGATATCATATTGAGCTGTTGAGAAATGACAACCGAAAGGCGATTGATACCGGTTTGAAGTACGTCAACAACGACGCCTGCTATCCGTCCCTGATGGTGGTCGGACAGGTGATGGACGCCCTGCTCTCCGGGAAATATGACCTGAGCCGAACGGCCGTGATCATGACGCAGACCGGAGGCGGCTGCCGCGCGTCGAACTACGTCGGTTTCATCCGCCGCGCCCTGCAGAAAGCCGGCATCCCGAATGTTCCGGTCATCTCGCTGAACCTGAGCAGCCTCGAGAGCAATCCCGGCTTCACGCTCAGCTACCAGCTCATCAAGCGCTGCATGTTCGCGCTCGTGTTCGGCGATATCTTCATGCGCTGCCTCTACCGCATGCGCCCGTATGAGAAGGAACCGGGCTTGGCGAACGCGCTGTTTCATCGCTGGGAGGACCGCTGCTGCGAATTTGTATCGGGCAAGCCGTCCTACACCGCATTCAAAAAGATGTGCCGCGAGATCATCCATGATTTTGACACCCTTCCGATCACCGATGAGCAGAAACCAAAAGTCGGCGTGGTCGGCGAGATCCTCGTAAAATTCATGCCGGCGGCAAACAACCATCTGGTCGATCTGCTGGAATCGGAAGGCGCTCAGGCGGTCGTGCCGGATCTGATGGACTTCCTGCTCTACTGTTTTTACAACCAGAACTTCAAGAGCGAGTACCTCGGGACAAAGAAAAAGTCCGCGATGATCGCGAACTTCGGAATCTATGTTCTTGAAAAACTTCGATCCGCGGCTGCCGCGGAACTGGAGAAGAGCATTCACTTCGATCCGCCCACCCAGATCTGGCGTCTGGGCGACATGGCGAAGGACATCGTCTCGCTCGGCAACCAGACCGGCGAGGGCTGGTTCCTGACCGGCGAGATGCTCGAGCTGATCCACTCCGGCGTCAACAACATCGTCTGTACGCAGCCGTTCGCCTGCCTGCCGAACCATGTGGTCGGCAAGGGAGTCATCAAGGAGCTGCGCCGCCAGTACCCGCTGTCGAACATCGTCGCGATCGACTACGACCCGGGCGCCAGCGAGGTCAACCAGCTCAACCGCATCAAGCTGATGCTCTCCACCGCGCAGAAACGTCTGAAAGAGGCGGACACGGCGGCAGGATCCGAGGCAAAAGCCGAGGCGGCAGCGTCGAACGCATAGCCGGATATAACACACCCGGAACCGATCTCTCGATCAGCTCCGGGTGCATATTTTGGACTTTTTGTCCCAAATTCTGTATTTGCTCTCTTTTCTTATCCGCGTTCTTCGTCAATAGAAAAGTACCGCCGCCCGTTCTCTGTTATTTCCTGCCCTTTTTGACCAGCTCCTGCGCGGTCACGATGGTGCACACCAGATTCGTCACCGCCAGCACGTCCACCGCGATGCGCGCCCACATAGGCAGCGCCTCATTGTTGTACACCGCGAAACACACACCGAACAGCCCCGCTGCCGCTATGATGCTTATCACTACTCTCAGTTTGTCCGAAATTGTCATCGTCTCTTTCCTCCTGTTAAAAAAATTTACTTGTCGCTCGCGACCAGATCTGTGTTTATTATAATAGCATAGCAAATCGTGAAAAACAATTCGGACTTCGTCCCATTCACGTGCATAAACGGGAAACTTACTTGCAATCTCCCTTTTCAATTATACAATCCGGTCTTTCGCAGCGGTCTGCAGCGATTTTCACACTTATGCCTAAAGCTGCCTCTTATTTATAATCGGAATACTTGCAGAAACGCATATGATACACATGGAAACGGTAATAAGAATCGCTTTTATAGATATGTCCGTTTTTTCTACACCCATCAAAATCGAATTGGCATTCATCAGCACAGCGGGTGAGAATGCCTTTGCCAGCGGTACGATACGCAATAAGTACGCCAACAGCACGGTTCCACCGACGCACAAGGTGACGCCTGTATTGTTTTGCAGAAGTGATGAGAACAGAACCATAAGACAAATTACCCACACGCCAAACAGCCACCACATGGCTGCCGCAAAAAATAAATGGTTCACAATACGGTTGTCCCAAAAATAAGCAGTGTAGCCGTAGGTAACAGAAAAGCATAGGTCGTAGCCCAACGTCCAAAGAGATAAAAGCAGTGCGCTTTTCGCCAGTACGACCTTATATCTTGACAGTCCTTTTGTGAGTGCGAGCAGTAATGTCCCGGATTTGTATTCTTTTGTAAAACTGTCGCTAAAAATCAGCACAAAGGCAATAAGCGCAATCGGAATATTCTTAAAAAATTGCGTCCATGAGGCAAACGCATCTACTTGAACATTTGTGACGCTCAATCCGCTTTCTGCCAAGGAGTCGGAAAACATTTCCATCATCCACGGCGTCAGTTTTGCGATTGCAGGATTCATTACGCCGAACAAGGCAAACAACAGCACTAGGATGATAAGCTTGCCCGTCCGTGCGGTTTCCAGATATTCCTTTTTCATAAACGCAAACAGTGTTTTCATTTCGTCACCTCCAAAAACAGCGACTCGAGCGTCGGTTCGATTCGCTCGATCTTCTGTATAGGTATCCTGTTCTCGGCAACATATCGCATAATGTCAAAGAAACGCTCCTTGTTTCCATGAAAAATAAGTGAATTTCGTTCGGTGGCTTTGAGGTCGTCAAACGCTTTTATCAATGTACCGATCGTTTCTCTTTGTTCTGTCTCGATCATAAATCCGTCCGATGGACGCATACTTCTTAATTCTGCAATCGTTCCCTGCATGGCGATTCTGCCATTGTCCAGAAACGCGACTTCGGTACAGATACGCTCCACATCGGAAAGAATGTGCGTGGAAAAAAGTATCGTAGTCTGTTCCTTTGCCGCAAGAAGTATATCCAGTATTTCCTTGCGGCCGACAGGATCAAGCGCTGATGTAGGTTCATCGCAGATCAAGAGTTTCGGTCGATTCAGCAGCGCCTGCGCGATTCCCAGACGTTGTTTCATGCCCCTTGAAAATCCCTTGATGCGGCACCGCTCCTGCCCAAGACCTACCAGCTCTAACAACTCATTACTTCTCGTCACAAGATCTGCTTTATCCATTCCGCTGATTTCTCCGCAAAAATGCAGATATTCAAGGGGCGTCATGTACGAATAAAATTCCGGCACATCGGGCAGATAGCCGATATGCCGGTTTGTGCGTGTCTGCCCGAAATACACCTTTTCTCCCATAACGCAGATCCGCCCGCTGTCCGGTTTCAAAAGTCCAAGAATTGCTTTCATCGTGGTTGTTTTCCCTGCGCCGTTTCTGCCGATGAAACCAAAGATACTATGCTCCGGCACGGACAGGTCAAGCCCGCAAAGCACCTCTTTACCGCCAAAACTCTTTTTCAGATCCTGTATAGCCAGTATATCCATGTTAAATGTCCTCTCTCCCAAACAGAAAGTACACAATCGGACCGATAAATTCCATACCAATGATCACTACAACAAGCCACAACGTACGGTTCCCTCTTTTGTATGTCTTGTGGGTCAAAATATGGTACAGCGTATAGCCCAGAAGGGCAAATTCCGCGATGACAAGCGGTATGAGGAAAGGGAGAAGTTCTGTAATTTTTTCCATAATCTTTTCCATTTTATTTTTCCTCCTTTTTGAAAATCTCTACGCAGAAACCCTTATACCCACAGTGCGTGCAGCTGAGCTTTCTGAGCGTAGGGGTATGTCTTGCCCAAAATACCTCTTTCAAATTCGGTCTGAAAATCTCGTGACACTGCGGGCAGATGTAGGCGACCCTTGAGAAATAGTACCTTGTTACCCAGACCGCATAGGGAATGACCAGCAGAATGTAAAGTACAAACGGCCACCAGGTTTCCGCAGCGATCCAGAGAATGATCGATCCCCACTGCAAGAGACTGAAGGGGATCCCTGTGAGCAGCAAAATAGCGTGAAGGCGTCTCATTTCCTTTTTGTTTTCCATCTGATAAGCTATATCACCGATCGATTCGATGGAGAAGTTGGTAACGCTCTTTAACGCCCGCCGAATCCCGCCAAGCACTTCGAGCTTTGCCTGCCGTTCTTTGATCTCCTCGGAAAGCGCCTGCTCCTGCTGCTCCAAAAGAACAGAGATCACGTTTCCGGGATCAGCCTCGCTGAGCAGCTCTCCAATGCTGTTTATGGAAATACCGGCGTCACGAAGAAAGCAGATGATCTTCATGCGTTTGAGGTCGTCTTCCGAATATAGCCGTCTGCCTCCCTCTGAGAGCTCGCTGGGCGTCAATATGCCGCGGGTATCGTAATACTGAACGG
>CANQYP010000188.1 GCA_947628045.1 uncultured Lachnospiraceae bacterium
ACTGTACAGCCTGTTCCTACTTCCGCAAATACCTCCGGCAAGAGTTTCTGCCGAAGTTCCGTCTCGGTAGGAAGCGTGCGGTTATACTCTGTCATTTTGTCTTGATAGATATGTTGGTCACCAAGTAATGCGGGGTCATCATAGCGATACGGCAGACCTTGCTGTTTCCGCTTAACATTATTCATTATTCGAATCCTCCTCAAATCCCAATTTACAATTCAGCAACAATTTCGGAAACCGCTACCAAAGCAGCCTCTCCGCTGATGGTGATCCTGTTGTTTCCCTCTATTTTGCAGCGCAGATAACCGCCGCGTTTCGACGCCTGATAAGCATAAATTTCCTTCTTGTTCAGCTGTTTTGCCCAGAATGCGGCCAGCTTTCCATGACGCAGACCGCGGCCGGATTGCCTGCAAACGGTTTATCGGTAAATGCGTCTACGATATATTGTTTCATGATAAATTACCCCTCCCATGGATTCCGCTATTCCTGAAAGCGCCCGGCAAATTGGAAGCCTGTGCTTTTCTCCACGCCCCCTTATTCCCGCAGCGCGCCAAGGTCAATCTTGTAAATCATCTCCTGCTCCAGTTCTTTTCGCTCCACAAACATCAGCATATAAATAGGATAATAGCAGATTTTTCCGGAAACGCTGACATTCTCATTGTGGAACACATAGGCTTTCGGGATCGCGTAGTCCTCATTGGCAAGCACATTGGACAGTGCGGCATGTTTCTGGTAATCCTTGCCGGATTTGATCTCGATCGGCAGGACATTGCCGTCTTGCTCGATCAGAAAATCCAATTCCCCCTGCTTTTTGCTGTTGAAATAATACAGATCGAAACCGTGAGCTTTTAACTCCTGCGCCGCCGCGTTCTCATAGACCGCGCCGAAATTGATGTTTTTCTCACGGTTCAGTATTTTAATCTGGATGTCATTCATATACATTGATGCCAGCAAGCCCACATCCGCCAGAAACAGCTTGAACAGGTTCCTGGATTTTGAAAGGAGCAGCGGAGCAGACGGTTCATTCGCACAGAACGCGGGCAACGCCACGCCCGCGTCGCGCAGCCACAAAAAGCTGTTGCTGTATCTCGAAAACTTAAAATTCTCATTCAGATTTTTTAGAATAAAGCGCTTGTTCTTATTGTTCAGTTCACTCGGGATCAGCTCGAAAATATCTTCCAGATACAGCTTTTCCTCCGGATCATAACGCGCAATATCTTTCTTGTACAGGGTAAGGATAGCTTTTTGTTCACGCGCTACTTCACGCAGATTATTCGTTTCCAGATAGCGCACAACAGCGGCGGGCATTCCGCCGACGATCAGATATAAGCGGAACAGCTCCATCATTTTTTCATGGACGAGGTTATCCACCGGAACTGTATCCATAAAAGATTTTCTCAGAGAAACTATCACATTTGAGGATACCCCGTTTGCCGCCGCAAACTCCTCGAAATCCAAAGGATACATTTCCAAAACATCCATGTACCCGACCGGAACAGAGCGGATATCCTTCAGATCCACCCCCAAAAGCGAGCCGCTGAGCACATAGCGAAAGCTGCCTTCTTCTACCAGAAATTTGATTGCGGTCACAATTTCTTTGCACTCCTGAACTTCATCAAAAAAAATCAGGGTCCGACCAGGAATCAGCGGGACATCCACCACCGCAGAGAGCCTGGTCAGCAGATCAGCGCTGTCACCGGCATAGTCAAACAACGATCGCGCAGACCGATTTTCATAAAAATTGATTTCAGCAAAAGAATCGTACTGTTTCCCCAGTTCCCGTATAATAAAGGTCTTGCCGACCTGCCTTGCGCCTGTGACAAGCAGCGCTTTTTCCTCATTTGACTCGAAAAAACGACGCAGTTCCCTTTCAATTTTCCTTGAAATCGTCATCTGATATGCCTCCCATTTCTTTCCTGAAAACAGAGTAGCATATATTTCGCTTATTTTCAAGGCTTTCCGGAATCAACTGTCCGTTTTTCCAACACATTTTCTTGTATTTTTGTCCGTTTTTCCAACATGTTTTATGACATTTTTGTCCGTTTTTCCAGAAATACTGTACTGATCTCACGACACTTTTTTCTTTTTCTTAATCATGCATATTGCAACTAACGTCACGACAATATAACCTAACAGGGATACAATGGATGCTTCAATGCCAAACTTACCACCAGTAAGTACAAATGATTTTGACTCAAGTACATATGTCATAACTGAATATTCATCTGCGCTTTGGTTTACAGCTAAACCTCCACCAATTATTATGATATTCCAAATCGCATGAACAATTCCGCTATTCCATACAGACCCACTTTCAATTTCAATCATTGAAAACATGATTCCGACCATCGTTCCCGCAATAAGAACCATCAAACAGCTTATAATGGAAAAATCCATTCCAATAATATGTACAAATCCGAACAAAACTGATGGAACAAGTACTGCCACTTTAATATTCCATCTTGATTTCAATAAATTAAGAATTACTCCACGAAATACCATTTCTTCAGCAAAACCTGCCGCTATACCTGTAAATGCGATGCCGGCACTTAATGTTGAAAAAATCTGATTATCATTCAATTCGGAAAAAACATATTCTCCGGAAAAAAGAAAAAGATAAATAGCCTTTACAATAACAGGCAATAATATAGCTGCCGCTATCCATTTGATTTGAATTGAAAATCTTGGCATACCCAGTTCCGTTATTTTTTTAGTTAGTAATTTCTCCGCAAATAGTTTTAGTAAAATGAGAGTTAATCCAATATAGATAACTCCTGCAAAAATATTGCATATTCCTTCCGGGAATTCAATTAAAGCAAACAAACTTGCCACTAATTGTGCTAATATTTGAGCTATTACCAATACTGTGATTGCACCCAAGGAGCCTCCAATCACCTTTCTTGTACCCATAAATTCATCTTTCTCCTTTTTTCGACCGTTCTGCCCATCGGCTCAGCTGCCGGACTCGTCTCCGTATCCTGATATGTTTTATACATTTCTGTAAAAGCCTCGACCTGCATTTCCCAGAGGCGTTTGGCATCTTTTACACTGGCACGAATCAACTTTTCAGCCTTTTTCATTTCGCTTTCACATAACGGGTAGATTTCGATACTCCGATTTTCTTTATTAAACCGTTTTTTACCATTGCCCCCAGCACAGCCTCCACCGTCGTGGAACTGACATCCGGAAGAATCCTGCATATCTCCGCTTTGGAGAGGGGCGTCAGACTGTTCAACACCGTCGCCTCAATGCGTGCCTTTTTCGTGATCCGCTTACCGTTGACTATCGCAAACCGCTGGTCCAGTTCCTTATAACACATGTAGAGCATAGACAGGAAATTCTCAATAAACGGGAAATAACTGTTCTGATTTGCCTCCCAACCTGCAGAGGATTGGCGCAGAGCCTCATAGTAGTAGACTTTGTATTTATTGATCTGTTCTTCAAAAGATACGTATTTTCCGGCGTCATAACCGTTCCTGTAAAGCAACAGCAATGAGAGCAGACGGGACATCCTGCCGTTGCCGTCCCGGAACGGGTGAATACAAAGGAAATTTGCGCACGCCTGCCATAGTCTTGAGCGCCGAAATATTCGCGGTCAGATTTATAAGGTTCGCAGGCAACAGTCCGTTGCTCAAAAAAGAATAATCAAACCTTCTCATGCATTTTCCTCCGTTTCTGCATATTATTATAGTGCTTTATATGCAGAAAATCAAGAAGGCAACCATAGTTTCTGCATATAGTATTGCCTTCTTGTTCAGTTGTTTTGCCCAGAGTCAATACATTTATAATGACTTAGCACATTAAATTCGAAAGCTATAAGCTTTGCTCATTTTTGATGTTTGGAAAAGATTGTCTTAAACACTGTACGAATAAGAGGCTGGATAAAGAAAAGCTGTGTGAAAAACGCAAACGGAAAATTGAAACACACAAGCCTGAGCCAGTTCGCTAACAGGGTAACGACGCTGAAACCCATATAATACGGGTAATACATCCATGCCGCCAGAAAACTCATCGCCGGGCACATGATCCCCACCGTCGCGCAGATAACCGCCGTCTCAAACAGAACCGGATGTGTGCTGCGCGGGTCAAACACCTTCGAGGCAAGCTTAAAGGAGAGCGGACTACCCAGCACAAGCTCCAACGTGTACGCACAGGCAAATTCAATCAAAATGATCGCCCAGATCGGAAACATCTTCCCGAACATGGAAACTCCGCCCTGCTTATTGATCGCGGCAAGGACGCTGCCTGCGCCATTTGCCTCCATTAAGCTATTCCCGTTTACGACATACAGGCTGAAAAACACATAGGCATGGACGGTTACAACAACTGT
>CANQYP010000189.1 GCA_947628045.1 uncultured Lachnospiraceae bacterium
ACATCGCGGGCCAGAGGTAATTCCCCTTCATGCGCAGAAGATATTCAAAGACCCGCTCATACATCTGCGCCGTGAATCCGCCGTAGTGCTCCGTCGTCCATGTGCCGAAACAAGGCCATTCGTCGTTGATGAAGAACCCGCGGTATCTCACCGAGGGCTCCTTCGCGATCGTGCCCTCGACGCGCAGTTCAAGCCGCGCAGAGGAGCCGTGCAGTCCCTCCCCGTACGCCTGTCCTCTGTCCCCGTCCGTCTGCTGCGCATCCGCATGTCCGCCGCCTGTCAGAGTGACGCTCTCGTAGACGGGCGGCGCCGCGTCTCCCCAGAACCCCCACGCCGTGACGCCGAGCAGCTCCGAAAGGCGGAACATGCCGTAGATCGTCCCCAGCTTGTCGCTGCCCAGAATGACGAGTCCTTCTTCCACCTCCGGGAGCGGACGCTCGATCAGGAAAAATCCATAAGATTCCCATTTCCCCGCGAGCTCCCCCAGCCGCGGAATGCGCGCGGAAAGCCTCTGCGCGAATTTCCCTTCCCCGAACGTGCCGACCAGGACCGCCTGTGCGCAGGGCGTCCCGGGCTCCGCAAACACGCAGCGGGCACCTGTCGTGTCCGAGATATCCTTTGCCACTTTTTCCCAGATCCTGCGGACGC
The DNA here is from genome assembly GCA_947628045.1 of uncultured Lachnospiraceae bacterium. Classification (GTDB taxonomy): domain Bacteria; phylum Bacillota; class Clostridia; order Lachnospirales; family Lachnospiraceae; genus Choladousia. The sequence continues at coordinate 649 of CANQYP010000189.1, forward strand.
CCCTGTCCGCGCACGGATCCAGGATCACATGGATCGTATCGTTTCCGGAAAATCTCACCGCTGCCGCCTCCTTTTCTGCCCTGCATGCGCGCAGGGCACTCGCTCTGTCTCTCCGCATTCCTTCCGCTCTTCACGCGCGCAGGGCACTCGCTCCGTCTCTCCGCGTCCTTTCAGTTCCTCATGCGTGCAGGGCGCTCGCCCTATCTCGCTGCATCCTTCTCTATGTCGAATCGGAACGGACCGACGCAGAACCCGTTCCCGCCGTACAGCAGCAGCGCGCCCGGCGCACGGGACCACGCGTAGCGCACATAGCGCGGATCGCTCACCTGATCTGAGTACAGGCGCACGCACGTCCCCGCCGGGCTCCCGTCCTCTGTCTCCTCTATGCACGCCTTTGCCGGATAATAGACCCCGTCGCCACCCGCCAGCTCGAACAGGCGCGGGTTCCCCGCAACAGCCCGGTCTCCCGGGCGCAGATTGCCCACAGCAACCGAATCCTCCAGGCACAGATTTTCCGCAGCAACCGGACCTTGCGGGCGCAGATCACCCGCGGCAGCCGGGTCTCCCGGGCACAGCCGCAGTGTTACCGGTCCGTCAAAGTGCAGCCGAACGCAACCCTCTTCAGTCTCCCAGCCACAGACCTTCGGCGCCTCCCACTGCAGCTTTTCTTTCCCGATCATCGCCCGGACCGCGCGCGCGGCGCGCTCCGCCACCGTCTTCTTGTCGCGCGGGTGCAGGTCGTTGTCCTCCCCCGCATCCAGATTCACCGTGACCGCGACCTCCTCCATCTGTCCCGCCTGCGCCTGTGCCTCCCGGACGAGCGGCCAGGCGTCGCCCGGCGCGACGTCCACATCACAGTTCGGCAGCTGTACGATCACAAAGGGCAGTTTTTCCTGCCGCCAATGGCTCCTCCAGTCCCGGATCAGCCCTTCCAGAACGGCACGGTAGGTCTGCGGGCGGCTGTCGTTGGACTCGCCCTGATACCAGATCACGCCCCGCACCCGGTACGGAAAGCAGGGCGCCAGCATCCCGTGAAACAGCCCGGTCGGTTTCCAGCTGAGAAACGTCTGTCCGGGCGCCTCCTCGCAGACCGCGCGCAGCTGATACTCCCACGCGCCCGCAAGGGACACGCGCCGCAATCTCCGCGCCCGGTCCGCCAGCGCCAGGCGCGTCAGGCTCTCTGTGTCACTGGTCAAAGGCATGTCCGCCGGGGCATCCTCCCAGACGAGCTCCAGCGGCTGCCCTGCCGTGCTGCGCCCCTCGCCATCCCGGCATACCAGCCGGATGAGGATCTCATTCTCCCCCTCGCGCAAAAGCCCCGCGCGAACCGGGTAGCGCCGCGGCGGATAGCGGTAGCCTGTCTCGCCCACGCGTTTCCCGTTGATGAAGATCCTGTCGCTGTCCACCAACGTCCCCAGCCGCAGCAGCGCGTCCTTCCCTAGGCAGTCCTGCGGCACGGAAAAGCTCTTCCGCAGATGGAGACAGCCGCAGAACTTCTCCAGACCCCAGTCCCGCACCTGCCCCGGGAGCTCCGCCGGACGCCACGGCGCGTCCGCGCTCTCCCGCTCCTGGCGGATGATCTCCCGCTGCCAGTCCACCTCCGCGCGCATCTCCCGCCCGCTCAGCTCTTTGCAGAACGCCTCGTCCCTGCAGCGGTCGGCGTCCTCGAGCGCCTCAGGCCACGCGCGCAGCCCTTCGCGGCTCATCCACGCCTCCGCGGGCGTCCCTCCAAGGCTCAGGTTCAAAATACCTACCGGCACGTTCTGTGCTTTGACAAGCGCTTTCCCAAAGAAATAGGCGAATGCGGAGACTTCGGGCAGCTTCTCCCCGACACAGCGTCTCCACTCCGCCTGTACATGATCGCTAAGCGGTCCGTCAAACGCGCGGCATTCCGTCACCTTGTACTCGTGTACGTTCGGCGCGCCGTCCCGGAATTCCTCCGGGAAACGCTCGCACACCCGTTCCATCGGCAGCTCCATGTTGGACTGCCCGGCGCAGACATACACCTCGCCCACGTACGCCTCGCGGACGATGAGCTCCTCCCCGCCCGAAACGCACACGCGCAGGAGATAGGGACCTCCCGCGCACGGTGTGGACAGCTCTGCCTCAAAGCGCCCGTCCGCATCCGCCCGCGCCTGCGCGCTGCTAAGCGCCGCCTGACGCGGCTCTCCCGGCTGCTCCAGAGAAAGCCGCACCTCCCCTCGCGGGTCCGTCCAGCCCCAGATCCGGCAATGGTCGCCCTTCTGCAGCACGCAGCCGTCCGAAAACAGTTTCGGAAGTCTCAGCATCTTTCGTCCCTCCCTTTCTGTCTATTCTGCAAGCCCGGGAAAGCGGAAATACCGCACCGCGTTCCGGTAGCAAATGTCCTGCACGATCGTCGAGAGCGTTTTCTCATCGCCGGGATATTCCCCGTTCTCCACCCAGCCGCCGATCAATTCACAGAGAATCCTGCGGAAATACTCGTGCCGCGTATAGGACAGAAAACTCCTCGAATCGGTCGTCATGCCGATGAAACTCCCCAGCAGCCCCTGGTTTGCCAGGGACGTCATCTGCGCGGTCATGCCCTGCCTGTGGTCGTTGAACCACCAGGCGCTGCCCTGCTGCAGCTTTCCGGCGCATTCCGCGTCCTGAAAGCAGCCGATCACCGACGCGATCGCCGCGTTGTCCGTCGGGTTCAGGCTGTAGAGGATCGTCCGCGGCAGCGCGTCCTGCTCGTCGAGCGCGTTCAGGAAATCCGCGAGATCCGCGGACGGAGTATGGTCGTTGATGCAGTCCGCGCCCGCATCCGCGCCGATCTGTCGATATAGTTTCCGATTGTTGTCCCGTTTCACCCCGTAGTGGAGCTGCATCACCCAGCCGAGCCGCCGGTATTCCGCCGCCGCAAAGAACAGAAATGCGGTCTTGTATTTCAGCTCCTCCTCGCGGGAGACCGTTTCCCCTTTCCGCGCCTTCACGAAGATCGCCTCGACCTCCGCGTCCGAGGCAGGCTCGTACATCACATAATCCAGGCTGTGGTCCGACTCCCGGCAGCCCATCGCATGGAACGCATCCATTCGCTTTCGCAGCGCCGCCTTCAGATCCGCGAAACGGTGTATGTCGGCATCCGCCGCCGCCTCAAGCCGCGCGATATAGTCCGCAAAGCCCGCCGCCGCGAGGTTCATCGCCTTCTCCGGCCTCCATGCCGGGAGAACCTGAACCGCAAACGCCGCGTCGTCTTGTATCGCCTTATGCCAGCGCAGATCGTCCGCCGGGTCGTCCGTCGTGCACAGCAGCCTGACCCGCGACGCCTCGATCAGCCCTCTGGCGTGAAACGCCTTTGTGCGGAGCTTTTCGCCGCACAGCTCCCACACGTCCTGCGCCGTCTCTCCATTGAGCACGCCGCGATATCCGAAATATCGCTGCAGCTCCAGATGGCTCCAGTGATACAGCGGGTTCCCGATCGCCCGTTCCAGCGTCTCCGCCCACTTCTGAAACTTCTCCCGGTCGGGCGCGTCCCCGGTGATGAAACGCTCCTCCACGCCGCCGGAACGCATCAGCCGCCATTTGTAATGGTCGCCGCCGAGCCAAGCCTGCGCAAGGTTGTCGAACCCCCGATCCTCCGCGATCTCCCGCGGCTGGATATGACAGTGGTAATCCAGTATGGGCAGCTT
>CANQYP010000190.1 GCA_947628045.1 uncultured Lachnospiraceae bacterium
GCGGACCGCAAGGCGATCATCAACCTGCCGAGCACGGTGCAGATGTCGATGCCGCATGTCTACGCGAGCCAGATCGAGTATGTGAATGAGCACCTGAAGTACCGGGAGAACGTGGTGCTCTCCCTGCACCCGCACAACGACCGCGGCTCGGGCATCTCGGACGCGGAGATGGGCATGCTCGCGGGCGCGGACCGCATCGAGGGCACGCTGTTCGGAAACGGCGAGCGCACCGGCAACGTGGACGTCGTGACGCTGGCGCTCAACATGTACGCGCAGGGCGTCGACCCGGAGCTTGACTTCACAAATATGACGGACATCACCGACAAGTATGAGGAGTACACCGGGATGAAGGTGGACGAGCGGAGCCCGTACGGCGGCGCGCTTGTGTTTGCGGCATTCTCAGGCTCGCATCAGGACGCGATCGCGAAGGGCATGAAGTACCGCGAGGAGCACAACTGCGAGACCTGGACCGTGCCGTATTTGCCGATCGACCCGACGGACATCGGGCGTTCTTATGACGCGGACGTGATCCGCATCAACAGCCAGTCCGGCAAGGGCGGCGTCGGCTATATCCTGGAGCAGCACTTCGGGCTCAAGCTCCCGAAGAAGATGCGCGAGGCGATGGGCTACATCGCGAAGGGCGTCTCCGACGAGCTGCACAAGGAGCTGCAGCCGAGCGAGATCTTCGAGCTCTACAAGGAGAAATTCGAGAACATCACCGAGCCGTACAAGATCGAGGAAGTGCACTTCAAGCAGCACAACGGCATCATCGCCGAGGTGACGGCGACCTACGAGGGCAAGAAGAGCGTGATCGTCGCATCCGGCAACGGTCGTCTCAACGCGGTGAGCAACGCGATGAAACGGCATTTCCGCCTGGAGTACGATCTCGTGACCTACGAGGAGCACGCGCTGGAGCAGAGTTCGAGCTCGCGCGCGATCGCCTATGTCGGTATCCGCGACAAAGCCGGAAAGATCCATTTCGGTTCCGGCGTGGACGTGGACATCATCAAGGCGTCGATCGACGCGCTGCTGACCGCGATCAACCACATGACGACGGCGCACGCATAGGTGTAAGCCGGTATCGGCCGCACAGAGATACGGAAACTGACATTCAAGATTGAAGGCAGGGCTTTTTCGAAAGAATTCCGCAGGGATACTTCCGGAGGTGCCCTGCTTTTTCGTTGTCATCGGGACATTCGGATGAACGCCGGAAACACAGCCTGTTTTTTGGACAATGTATACAAAGAAAAGAAATGTTTCCTCCTGTATAAGAATATAATTGACAATGAAATGTATTAGTTGTATACTGAATTACGAAATCTTGCGGTGCATGCAGCACGGCAAAAAATAAAAAATATACAGGAGGTAGCATTTATGAAATTGAGAAAAGCAATGGCAGTCGTACTCTCAGCAGCAATGGTAGTCTCTTCTGCAATGGTTGTGAGCGCGGACGAGGGACCGGTCGCTCTGACGCTCTGGGGAGCCGAGGAAGACCAGACCCTGCTCGGCGAGCTGGTAGATGAGTTCAAGGCGGCGTATCCGGATCAGACCTTTGACATCTCGATCGGCGTTGAGTCCGAGTCCACGGCGAAGGATACGATCCTCACGGACCCGGAGGCGGCTGCGGATGTGTTCGCGTTCGCGAGCGATCAGATCTTTGATCTTGTAAACGCGGGCGCTCTTCTGAACCTTGAGGATTTCGGCGAGGTTCTCCAGATGGCTGGCAAGACGCTGGACGATGTGAAGGCCGCGAACGTGGCGGGCTCTGTTGAGGCGGCTACGGTAGACGGAAGTCTGTACGCATTCCCGCGCGCGGCGGACAACGGATATTTCCTTTACTATGATTCCTCGGTTCTCTCTGAGGAAGACGTGGCATCCTGGGACAGCCTTCTGGCTGCGGCGGATGCGGCAGGCAAGAAGGTCGGCATGACCTTGGCGTCTGGCTGGTACAACGCATCCTTCTTCTATGGCGCAGGATTCACGACGGGCCTGAACGAGGACGGCACCACGGCGATCGACTGGAACGGCACCAGCGCGGACGGCTACACGGGCGTTGACGTTGTGAAGGGCATGATCAATATCGCGGCGAGCCCGGCGTTCATGGCGATCGCGGACGGCGACATCACGAACCAGATCGCGGGCGGTCAGCTCTGCGCGGTAGTATCCGGTACCTGGGATGCAATCGCGGCGCAGGAGGCGTTCGGCGATGGCTATGCGGCGACCAAGCTCCCGACCTTCACGGTAGGCGAGGACCAGGTGCAGCAGGGTTCCGTGGCAGGCTACAAGTTTGTCGGCGTGAACGGTTTCTCTGAGAATTCCGGCTGGGCGGTACTTCTGGCTGAGTTCATCACGAATGAGGACTCTCAGCAGAAGTTCTTCGATCAGCGCGAGAGCGGCCCGAGCAACAGCAATGTGCTGGCGTCTGACGCGGTTTCCGCGAACCTGGCGATGGCTGCGCTCGGCAAGCAGGCTGAGTTCGGCGTTGCGCAGAACGTAGGCGGCAAGTTCTGGGATCCGTCGGCGACCTTCGGCGAGATGATCGCGCAGGGCAACCTCTCTGTGGACGACGACGCGGCGATCCAGGAGGCTCTGGATACTCTGGTAGAGGGCGTCACGGCTCCGGTGGAGTAAGCGCTCGCAAAACAGAATAATTGCTTGTAAGAGAATAAGGCAGGGCTGCCGCTTATCAGGCGGCGGCCCTGTTTGACGCAAAGGCATTTCCTTCAGAGGTTTTTTGCGTAAAAGTGCCATGCGCATGGGTGCGCCGGGCATACTTTCAGAATGATGGGAGGACTTTATGGCAAGTCAAAAGAAAGGTGGGGCTATGTCCGCAGTCGGCGGTTTCTTTGGCGCGATCGGCGGGTTCTTCAGGGAATTCGGGACCGCGTTTGCCAAGGGCGACATTTTTGTCAAGCTGTCCGCATTGTGGCTGGGTGCGGGTTATGCGCGCCGCAAACAATACATAAAAGCGCTGATCATGACGGCGCTCGAGGCAGCGGTCATCGTGTTTACCCTGACATTTGCGATGCAGTATGTGCCGAAATTCGGCAGCCTTGGAACGGTGGTGATGGAGCGCGTCTTCAACATGAAGACGATGAAGAGCGAGTTCAACGATTATGACAACTCCTTCTCGATCCTGCTGTTCTCTCTGTTCAGTTTCGTGGTGTGGGCGGCGGCGATCGTCATCTGGATGAGGAACATCGTCAACGTCTACCGTCTTCAGCAGAAGGCGGAGGCAGGAGAGCACATCAACACGTTCCGCGAGGATATGCACTCCTACATCGAGGAGAAATTCCACATCACGCTGCTGACGCTTCCGGTGATCGGCATCACGGTATTTACGTTTATTCCGATCCTGCTGCTGATCTTCGTCGCGTTCACGAACTACGACCAGCAGCACATGCCGCCGAGCGCACTGTTCACCTGGACCGGTTTCTCGAATTTCTTAAGCCTGTTCGGCGGCGGGCTGACGACGACGTTCAGCTACGCGTTCGTGCGGATCCTCGGCTGGACGCTCGTGTGGGCGTTCTTCGCGACGTTCACGACCTACATCGGCGGCATCCTGTTATCCGTGCTCTTAAACAGCGCGAAGACGAGGCTGCCGAAACTGTGGCGCACGCTGTTTATCATCACGATCGCGGTGCCGCAGTTCGTGTCGCTGCTGCTGGTGCGGAACTTCTTCTCGAACGGCGGTATCGTCAACACGATCTGCGCGAATATCGGATTGACCGGGTTCCTGCGCGACATCGGGCTGGTCTCGACGAGCTACATTCCGTTCCTGTCGGCTCCGGGCTGGGCGCATGTGATGATCATCCTGATCAATATCTGGATCGGCGTTCCGTACCAGATGCTGATCGCGACGGGCGTGCTGATGAACCTGCCGTCCGATCAGGTGGAGAGCGCGCGCGTGGACGGCGCAAGACCGTTCCAGATCTTCAAGAGCATCACGATGCCGTATATGCTGTTCGTGACAGGTCCGGCGCTCGTGACGGATTTCGTCAAGAACATCAACAACTTCAACGTCATCTACCTGTTGACGGAGGGCGTCTACACGACGACGAACCAGGCGATGGCGAACTCGCAGGCGAAGGAGGTTGACCTTCTGGTGACCTGGCTGTTCCGCCTGACACAGGACTACTACAACTACAAGATGGCTTCGGCGATCGGTATTATCGTATTCATTATCTGCGCGGTCTTCACGCTGTTCGCGTTTAACCGCATGATAGGAAACGGAAGAGAGGAGGATTACCAATAATGAGAAAGATGAAAAGTAATCGT
>CANQYP010000191.1 GCA_947628045.1 uncultured Lachnospiraceae bacterium
ACCAGAAGAGCAGCGCCCCGAACACCGGCACCAGCATGATCACGATCAGCCAGGTGATCTTTGCCGTCGGGTCCAGCGTGCTGTTGATCAGGTACAGCACCATGACGATCATGAAGAGCACCGTCCCGCCCAACACGTGCGGCAGAAATTCCTGAAACCAGCGGAACAGGCCAAGCAGCATCAACGCCTGCAATATCAGCAGCACCAGCATGATCCCCACCCGGCTGAACAGCGCGTGCATGATCCCCTTCTGTCCTTTTTTCAGCAGACTCAATCCATTGCCCTGTTCATTTGTATCCATTCCGTCAAGACTCCCTTCTATCGGCCTTTTCCCTGCAAAACAGCGCGAAATCATCTTCCGGTTTCAAATTGAAAAGCCACATTCGGGCTCCGCAGCTGCCCGTTCTTCTATTTCATATTACAGGAACCGCTTCGCGAACCCTGTAATCGATTTACGGCGCGTATCCGCGCCTTTTATCGAAAGCTGTTTCACATCTTCCGATAAGTTACATTATATACAAGCCCCGGACAAATTGCAATCGAAACGGAGCGTAAAACATGCGTCTCCGACTCTCCGCACCTGCCGTTCATTTATTCCTCATCTCATTCTTGACAACGCGTCTGATTGAGTATATAATTTTGATATCATTTTAATATCACTTTTCAAGAACGGAGGATAGCCATGAAAGAAAAACTGATCAACGTAGAAGAAAAAGAAATCACCGGGAAACCCGGCTTTTTGATGCTGCTTATCGGCATCGTCTGCATACTGCTCTCCCTGCCCTGCTTTATCGCGCCGGCGGTGCTCGGCCTGCCGGTGCCCGTCATCGTCCTGGGCGTCATCCTCGGCGTCCTGCTTGTGATCTGCGGCATTCTCATCCTGTGCGGCCTGCACATCATCAATCCGAACGAAGCCCTGGTCTTCGCCCTTTTCGGCCAGTATTACGGTACCATGAAAAAGCCTGGCTTTTACTGGATCAACCCGTTCTGCGGCGCGCTGAACCCGACCGTCAAGCCAGGCGTTGTCTCCGCCGGGAGCGGCGGCATCACCTATACCTCGCTCAGCAGAAAAGTCTCCACCAAGATTCTTACGCTGAACAATGAGCAGCAGAAGGTCAACGACCAGCTCGGCAATCCGATCGAGATCGGGACGATCGTCATCTGGCAGGTCACGAATCCGACAAAGGCGGTGCTAAACGTCGAGAATTACAAGAGCTATCTCTCGATCCAGTGCGACGCGATCACGCGCAACATCGCCCGCTGCTACCCCTACGACACCAACGACGACGATGAAAAGACCCTGCGCAGCAGCACGCAGGAGGTCGCGGAGATTCTGAAAAGGGAGCTTCAGGAAAAAGTGGAGAACGCCGGGATCACGGTCCTAGAGGTGCGCATCTCCCGTCTCGCCTACGCGCCGGAGATCGCCTCCGCGATGCTGCAGCGCCAGCAGGCAGCCGCGATCATCGACGCGCGCCAGAAGATCGTGGAGGGCGCGGTGTCAATGGTAGATATGGCATTGCAAAAATTGAATGAAAATGATATTGTGGAACTGGACGAAGAACGCAAGGCCGCAATGGTGAGCAATCTGCTCGTCGTGCTCTGCGGCAACAAGGACGCGCAGCCGATCGTCAACAGCGGATCGATCTACTAGGAACCGTTCCAGATGCCACGGCAGGGGCAGAATGTCTCCGGGCGGATGCCCCTACAAGTTCGAGCCTTGACTTGTCGTGACTGAATGCACACGGCAAACTACAGAGAATGATAGAACTGGTATAGCGGAAAGGAGGACAGCGCATGGACAAGAAAAAAGAAAACGCAAAAAAGCAGATCCCGCTGCGCCTGTCCTCCTCCCTCTACGATGAGCTCGCGGCGTGGGCGGAGGACGACTTCCGCTCCGTCAACGGTCAGATCGAGTACCTGCTGACCGAATGCGTCCGCAAGCGCCGTCGGAGCAAAAATCAGTCAAAAACTCCATAACCGCGGAACCGCTCCTTCCTGCGTTTCACGATTTCCTCCGCAGGCATTTCCTGATAAGCTTTTAAGAACGACAGAATCTCACGTCTCATGGACAACGCAAGCTCATCCATATCCGCTAAATTTGCCGGCTGCGGTTCCGGGATCACTTTTTCGATGATCCCCATACCCTTCAATTCAGCCGCCGTCATTTTCATAATTTCAGCCGCCTCTTCGACCCGTTTCTTGTCTTTCCACAGGATCGCGGCGAAACCTTCCGGAGAGAGCACCGAGTACACCGCGTTTTCCAGCATCCAGACTTCATTTGCCACAGCGAACGCCAGCGCGCCCCCGGAGCCTCCTTCCCCGGTGATGATCGATAGAACCGGCACTCTCAGATCCGACAGCTCAAACAGGTTCCGGGCGATCGCCTCTCCCTGCCCGCGCTCCTCCGCCTCCATTCCGCAGAATGCCCCCGGCGTGTCAACAAAAAAGAGGATCGGACGGGAAAATTTCTCCGCCTGTTTCGCGAGGCGCAGTGCCTTTCGGTATCCTTCCGGATTCGGCATCCCGAAATTGCGGCGTTTATTCTCTTTCGCGTTCCGTCCTTTCTGCTGACCGATGACCGTGACATACTGCCTGTCGATCGCCGCGATTCCACCGATCACCGCCCTGTCGTCGCCAAAAAGGCGGTCTCCGTGCAATTCGAGAAAACCGTCACATATCCGGGAAATATAATCTTTTATATAAGGTCTGTCCGCGCTGCGGGCAATCTGCACCCGATCCCACGCGTTCAAAGCGCTCTCACGATTCTTCTCTTCCATATCCGCTGCTCCTCAACAAAATTCCAAGCGTGCCGCGCAGCCGCTCGCGTCTCACGATCCGGTCCACGAACCCATGCTTCAGCAGGTATTCCGCGCTCTGGAAACCCTGTGGCAGCTTTTGTCCGATCGTCTGCCGGATCACACGCGGTCCCGCAAACCCGATCAGCGCTCCCGGCTCCGCAAGGATTACATCCCCGAGCATGGCAAAGCTCGCCGTCACACCGCCCGTTGTCGGGTCTGTCAGCACCGGAATATACAGAAGACCTGCCTCGTCATGCTCCTTGATCGCCTGCGCCGTCCTCGCCATCTGCATCAGGGAGAAGATTCCCTCCTGCATGCGGGCGCCCCCGGAGCAGCAGAACAGAACGACCGGAAGGCGCTTTGCCGTCGCCCGTCCGATCATCCGCGTGATCTTCTCTCCCACAGCCGTCCCCATACTTCCCATCAGGAAATCCGCGGACATCACACCCAGCGCCGTCCGTATCCCGCAGACGCGCGTTTCTCCCGTCACGACCGCCTCCGCATAGCCCGTGCTGTTTCGGAGTGTTTCCAGCTTTTCCTCGTAGCCCTCAAACTGCAGAGGATTTCCTCCCGTCAGCCCACGATCCCACTCCTGAAACGTGTTCTCATCCGCTATCATCGGGATGCGCTCTCGCGCTCCTATACGGTAATATCTGCCGCATTTCGGGCAACAGTACCAGTTCTTTTCTATGTCTTCCTCGAGCACGATCTTCCCGCACCCGTCACATTTCCGAAAAAGTCCGTCCGGTGCCTGCGGCTTTTGATAGGGTATTTCTGTTTCCGTTTCCCCGGCAGGTTTTTTGAAATGCTCTTTCAGCATATATCCGTCACCTTTTCCTCTGACTTTCTTCTAAGTCGAGTTCTATTCTCTGATTGATCGCCCGCACGTCGCCTGACGCAAATTCCTGACTGCTGACGAGCTCATACTGGAAGTCCAGGTTCGTGGCGATTCCTTCTATCACCAGCTCTCCCAGCGCACCTCTCATCTTGTGGATCGCCTCCTGCCTGTCCCTGCCGCAGACGATCACCTTCGCAAGCATCGAGTCATAGAATGGAGGAACGGTGTACCCCTGATAGAGCATCGTGTCCACGCGCACGCCGTTGCCGCCCGGCAGATAAAGCTCCCGGACGGTTCCCGTGTCGGGCTGAAAACCTCTCTTTGGGTCTTCCGCGCAGATTCTGCACTCGATCGCATGACCGCGCCGGACGATGTCCTTCTGCTCAAACGCAAGCCTCTCCCCCGCGCTGACACGGATCATTTCCTTCACCAGATCAATTCCTGTCACCATCTCCGTCACCGGATGCTCTACCTGAATCCGAGTGTTCATCTCCATAAAATAAAACTGCCCGTCATCCTCCGCCAGAAACTCGACCGTCCCCGCGCTGTCATACCCGACCGAGCGCGCTGCGCGCACAGCCGCGTCTCCCATCCGGACA
>CANQYP010000192.1 GCA_947628045.1 uncultured Lachnospiraceae bacterium
CCCTTGCCCGCCGCGTAGGTCAACCCCTCGCGCCCCGCCTGAGAGTGCTCGTCCAGATAATTGTACTGGATCTGGCAGAAATCCCAGTCGTAGGCGTCCAGAAGGCTGCGGAAATTTCCGCTGTTCCCGTGGTAGGAAAAGCCGATGTTCCGGATCTGCCCGCTCTCCTTCTTCTGACGGATCCACTCCTGTATGCCCAGCCCGCTCAGGCGCTCCCAGGTCTTCACATCGTTGAGCATATGCATCAGATAATAGTCGATGTGATCGGTCTGCAGGCGGCGAAGTTCTTCCTGAAACTTCTTCTCCGCGCCCTCGACCGAGCGGATCAGGTAGTGCGGCAGCTTGGTCGCCAGGTTGATCTGATCCCGGCAGTTGTTCTTCGCCAGGATCTTCCCGACCGCCTCCTCGCTCCCGCCGTACACGTACGCCGTGTCCAGGTAATTGACCCCGTGGCGGATCGCATACATCACTTCCTGCTCCGCCTTGTCCAGGTCGATCTCCGAACCCTTTTTCGTGAAACGCATGCACCCGTACCCGAGAATCGAGAGCGGATTTCCCTTGCGGTCGTTCCTGTACTGCATCCTGCTACCTGCCTTTCTCAACTAACTATGCCAATCTGTTTCGCTCCCACACTGACTCCCGAAACGCACCGTCGCCGGTCTGCGATATCTCTGCCGTCACACTCTGACCATGTCTCTTGTGATCGACGCCAGATCCTTCGCGCCGCACATCGCCATCGTGTCGGCGAGCTCCGCGCCGATCTTCTCGACATAGAGCTTGACGCCCTCCTCCGCTCCGCCGTACACCGCGGGCACGAACGGGCGGCAGATCAGCGCCGCGTCCGCGCCGAGCGCCAGCGCCTTGAACAGGTCGACGCCGCTGCGGATCCCGCCGTCCACGAGGATCTTCATACCGCTGCCCTGCAGGGCGTCCGCGATCTCGCCGAGCACCTCCGCCGTCGCGGAGCACTGGTCGAGCACACGCCCGCCGTGGTTGCTCACCACGATGCCCGCCGCCCCGGCGTCCTTCGCCTTCAGGGCGCCCTTGACGCTCATGATTCCTTTTACGATAAACGGCACGCCGCAAAGCCGCGCGATCTCGGCGAGCTCCGCCACGGTCTTGCTGCCCGCCGGCGGCGTCAGGTTTTTCAGGAACGGCAGCCCCGCCGCGTCCACGTCCATCGCCACCGCGAAACTCCCCGCCTCCTTACAGAGCGCCAGTTTCTCCTTGATCAGGTCGAGGTTCCACGGCTTGACCGTCGGCACACCTATGCCGCCCGCCGCCGCGATCGCCTTCGACGCTGCCTGCATCACCACCGGGTTCACGCCGTCGCCCGTGAACGCCGCGATGCCCGCCTCACTGCACGCCGACACAAGAATGTTGTTGTACGCCGTGTCGTCGTACTTGTCGCCGTAGTGCAGGTTCACCGCGCCCAGCGGCCCCGCGAAGAACGGATAACGGAACGTCCGCCCGAACAGCTCGAACGTCGTGTCCGGCGCGCCGTTCTCACAGATCGTGTCCAGCACCACGCGAATCTCCTGCCACTTGTCGTAGTTGCGCGCCGCCGTGTCGCCCGTGCCCTTCGCGCCCGGTCCGGGCACCTGATTTTTGCACGCCCTGCCGTTGCAGACCGGGCACACCTTGCAGTACGCGCCGACGTTTCCCCTCGCCTGCTCCAAAACCTCCTGATATGTCATCCCTGCATCCTCCCAATTTGTATCATTCGTATCTCTCATTCCTCAAATATCTCGGTAAAGCTCCACGCTCAATCATATCCCGATCAACATGCGCAAACTGCCGTCGGGTCCATTTTCTCACAACTTCAGCAAGCACTCTAATTCAACTTTCTCACATCTTCAGCAGTAAGCGTTCTGATCTGCCCGTCACGGCACAGAGAACATTTCCTTATATACCGGCTTTCCGTCCTTCAGCTCTGATTTCATGAGCAAAATTTTCTCCACGTTCATCTCCAGTTTCGGCGCCTTCACCGTATACGGGCGGCTTGCCTTCGCCTTGCGCAAAAGCGTGATGTGCGGCGTGAATTTCTTCCCGTCGAACGGGATGCCTTCCTCCCGGAACCGTTTCTGCAGTTCGTTCACATAGCCCTTCAGTTTCTGGTTCCCCTTCACGCCGATCCACTGTGTGTCCCCGAAATTGCCCGCCTCCGTCAGCGCAATCCGAAACGGCTGAAAACCGATCTCACTCATGATCTCCTGAATCTGCTGCCGCTTGTCGGTCTCCCCGATAAAGCTCAGCGTCATATGCAGATTCTGTTTCGGGACATAGTTCCCGCTGACGCCCTGATTCTTCAGGTCATGCATCACTTCCACCAGAGAATTTTTCATCGGCTCCGACAATGGAACCGCCACAAAGAGTCTCACGGCACCCACCTCTTTTCCATAAAATCCGCCTCCCACAGCACCGCCTCCGCAGCTCCGAAAGCAAAGCCCCTGCACCGGGCAGACGATTGACGATATATTTATTTCCATAGTACCACAACGGCGTCCTCCTGTCAAAACAAGCCGAGACGCGGGCATAAGAGCGCCGGGCAGGAATTCCAGGAAAAGGAATTCGCGCCCGGCTCTCATTACTCCATCCTTATTCTATTGTCCAGAAAGCGAGTCGGACCTTCATCCGAAAACAGCCGTCCGATCAGCTCTTTTTCTTCTTCGTGGACACATCGAGCACGACCGCGCCGAGGAGCACGGCGCCCTTGACCACCTTCTGCAGATCCGTGGACATGCCGCACATGGACATGCCGTTGTTCAGGACGCCCATAACCAGAGCGCCGACCACCGCGCCAATGATCGTGCCGACGCCGCCGGACGCCGCCGCGCCGCCGATGTAGCAGGACGCGATCGCGTCCATCTCAACGCCGTCGCCCATCTTCGGGTTCGCGCCGCCCTGACGCGCCGAGAGCACGATACCCGCGATCGACGCGAGCACGCCCATGTTTACATAGACCCAGAAGAACACCTTGCGCGTGTTGACGCCGGAGAGGCTCGCCGCCTTGGCGTTGCCGCCCATCGCGTAGATCTGACGACCTGCGACCGTCTTACTCGTGACGAAATGATAGATCCCGACGATCACCGCCAGCACAAGGAGCTGGATCGGGATGCCGTTGTACATGCCGAGCCTCGTGAAGAAGAACCAGACGATGACGAGGATCACAACGTCCTTGATGACCATCTGCCACGGGACAAGGTTCGCAAAACCGTATTTGTTGTTCGTGCGGATCGTCTTCATCTCGCTGAAGATCAATCCCACGGAGACGACCGCCGCGACGATGACACAGACCAGATCGATCTGCCCGTCCCCGAACGCAACCTTCACGGTCGGCAGGAAACCGACACCGATGAACGAATAGTCAGCCGGAAGAGGACCGACCGTCAGGGATTTCAAAAGCGTATAGGTAAGACCGCGCCCCATGAGCATCGTCGCCAGCGTCACAACGAAAGGCGGGATGTCCAGATAAGCGATGAAAAAGCCCGCGAAGATACCGACCGCCAGACCGATGCCTACCGCTACCAGCCACGCCAGCGGAACCGCCCAGCCCTGCTCCACGACAAGCTTTGCCGCACACGCAGCTCCGAGCGCCACGACAGAGCCGACGCCCAGGTCGATGTAGCCGGTCAGCACGCAGAGCAGCATACCGGTCGCCAGAATGATGATATAGCCGTTCTGCATGATCAGGTTGTTGATGTTGGTCGGCGTCGCGTTCGACCCGTGCGTCATCACATAGAAGATGACGAAAATGATGATCAGCGCCGCAATCATACCGAAGGACTTAATGTCCAGATTTATGTATTTTTTCTTCGTCTCCATTATTGTTCTCCTTTCCCGTTGCTGTCCATGATGCATTTCATGATGCTCTCCTGGCTCAGCTCTTCGCGGCTCAGCTCGCCGGCGATGCGACCTTCATTGATCACATACGCGCGGTCACAGGTGCCGATGATCTCCTGCATCTCCGAGGAGATGACGATGATCGCCTTTCCTTCCCGCGCCATATCGTTGATCGCGCAGTAGATCTCGTACTTCGCGCCGACGTCGATACCGCGCGTAGGCTCATCCAGAATCAGGACATCCGGGTGAGTCATCATCCACTTCGCAAGCACCACCTTCTGCTGGTTGCCGCCGGAGAGGGAGCCGACCGCCTGGTGGATCGAGGTCGCCTTTACGTTGATCTTCTCCTTGTACTCCTCCGCGTCCAGGTTCTCCTTGCGCTCGTTG
>CANQYP010000193.1 GCA_947628045.1 uncultured Lachnospiraceae bacterium
GAATCTGCTCGACCTCTCGCCGAACGAGCAGGAGATGATCGAGCATATCATCTGCCAGATGGAGGAGGAGCGCGGGCTGGACCGCTCGGCGGCGATCGCGGACATGCGTTTTGATTTTATTCGGAAACTGGTGGACGAGACGGTCGTCAAGCCGCGCGAGAGCAAGGAGCATCTGCGCAGCAGCCGCATCGACCGCGTCCTGACCGGGAAGTACACGGCGATCCCGGCGTTTGTCGCCATCATGGCGCTGATCTTTTACCTGACCTTCAATGTGGTCGGGCTCTGGCTGCAGAATCTGCTGGAGACGTTCATTGATTGGCTCACACGGTCGGCGGACGCGCTGCTTGGCTCGTGGCATATCAATGCGGCGATCCATTCGCTCGTCATCGACGGGATCTTTAACGGCGTCGGGACGGTGCTGAGTTTCCTGCCGATCATCGTGACGCTGTTTTTCTTCCTCTCATTGCTGGAGGATACCGGCTATATGGCGCGGGTCGCCTTTGTGATGGACAAGCTGCTGCGCAAGATCGGCTTGTCGGGGCGCAGCATCGTGCCGATGCTGATCGGCTTTGGCTGTACCGTGCCGGGCGTCATGGCGAGCCGGACGCTGCCGTCGGAGCGCGACCGCAGGATGACGATCATGATGACGCCGTTCATGAGCTGTACCGCAAAGCTGCCGATCTACGGGTTCTTCACGGCGGTGTTCTGCCCGCAGTACGCGGCGCTCGTGATGGTGAGTCTGTATTTTCTGGGCATTCTGGTCGGGATCATCGTGGCGATGATCTCGAAGAACACGGTGTTCAAGGGGGAGGCGGTGCCCTTTGTCATGGAACTTCCGAACTACCGCATGCCGGGACTCAAGAACGTTGCGCAGCTCTTGTGGGACAAGGCGAAGGATTTCCTGCAGCGGGCGTTTACCGTGATCTTCGTCGCGACGATCGTGATCTGGCTCTTACAGAACTTCAACCTGCGCCTCGGCATGGTGACGGATTCGCAGGACAGCATCCTCGCGGTGATCGCCGGGCATATCGCCCCGCTTTTTGCACCGCTCGGATTCGGGGACTGGCGGGTCTCGACCGCCCTGATCGCCGGGTTTATGGCGAAGGAGAGCGTGGTCTCCACAATCACGGTGCTCTTTGGGAGCACGGCGCATCTGCAGGCGGTCCTGACGCCGCTTGCCGCGGTGTCGCTCCTCGTGTTCTGCCTGCTGTATACGCCCTGTGTGGCGGCGATCGCCTCTGTGAAACGGGAGCTCGGCGCGCGCTGGGCGGTGCGGATCGTTCTGCTGCAGTGCGCGATCGCGTGGATCTGCGCGTTCCTCGTGCACCTGGCGGGGAGCCTGGTGCTGGCGCTATAGAAGAAATCAGAGAAACATCGATACAAGAGAGGAGAGATGCCTATGCCGCCGATCTCAAATGACTGGCTTGCCATGCTGAAACCGGAGTTTGCCAAGCCGTATTACGCGAAACTGTACAATAAGGTGTTCGAGGAATACCGGACGACGACGGTGTTTCCGCCGGGGGACGATATTTTCAACGCGTTCGCCTTCACGCCGCTCTCCGAGGTGAAGGTCGTGATCCTCGGGCAGGATCCGTACCATGAGCCTGGACAGGCGCACGGGCTGTGCTTTTCCGTGAAACCGGACGTGGAGATTCCGCCGTCGCTTGTCAATATTTACCAGGAGCTGCACGAGGACTGCGGCTGCTATATCCCGAACAACGGGTATCTGACGAAGTGGGCAAAACAGGGCGTGCTGCTGTTGAACACGGTGCTGACCGTGCGCGCGCATCAGGCGAATTCGCACAAGGGCATCGGCTGGGAGGAGTTCACCGACGCGGCGATCCGCATTCTGAACGGGATCGACCGCCCGATCGTCTTTTTCCTCTGGGGGCGTCCGGCACAGATGAAGAAGTCCATGCTGAACAACCCGAAACATCTGATCCTCGAGGCTCCGCACCCGAGCCCGCTCTCCGCGTACCGCGGATTCTTCGGGAGCCGTCCGTTCTCCCGCGCGAACAAGTTTCTGGAGCAGCACGGGATCGAGCCGATCGACTGGCAGATCGAGAATGTGTAAACGTTCCATTTGCATGCGATGGTATTTTGCAAATTGGGTTGACTTGCGGGAAGATTCTGCTTAAAATAGGGTATGATTAGTTTACTTCAATTAATTATCAGGAGGGATGTAAAGATGAACGACGTATTAAAGGCAATCAGCGAGCGCTTTTCGACGCGCGGCTACACCGAAGACAAGCTGACGAAGGAGGAGATCGAGACTCTTGTGAAGGCGGGTCTGCAGGCGCCGACCGCCGCGAACAGACAGGAGATCCACATTACGGTGATCGAGAAGGGGAATCCGGTTCTTAAGGAGATCGAGGACACGAAAAATGCGGGCAAGAGCGCGCCTGCCAATTTCTACTATGACGCGCCGGTCGTGATGATCTTAAGCGGCGACAGCAATTTCTACTGGAGCCCGGTGGACGCCGGGATCGCCGTGGAGAATATGGCTCTGGCGGCGGAGGGGCTTGGGCTCGGCAGCCTGATCATCGGCTGCATCAAGGACGCGCTGCGCGGCGAGAAGAAGGACTACTTCGCGAAGGCGCTGAAGTATCCGGAAGGCTATCAGTACGAGATCGCGATCGCGTTCGGACACAAGGCGACGGGCAAGGAGCCGCACACCTACGACTGGGACAGCCATGTGACGATGCTGTGAATTGAGTGAGACCGTTCCCGGGCAAAGCGAAACAAACTGAGGAGCCGAACTGTGAAATGAGAGCCCGGCTCCTCTTTTTTTGAAACCGGGGATTGTATAACTTCCGCTTTTCGAGGAGCAGAGAGAAAAATCGATGGTCTTACGGAGGAAATCATAGATGAATAGAGATGAGATAACGGCGGAATTATTCCGCTTGCAGGATAAGAAATATGCGGACTTTCTGGCTAAGTCAATTCCGACGTTAGAAACGGAAAGAATGATCGGTGTCAGGACACCAGAACTTCGTTCCTTTGCGAAGAGGCTCTTCAAAGACGAGGACACAGTTTTATTTTTGGAGTGCCTTCCGCACCAATACTTCGATGAAAATCAACTGCATGCATTTGTGATTTCATTGGAGAAAGATTTTTATAAATGCGTTGCAGAAGTTGAAACGTTTCTTCCGTTTATCGATAACTGGGCTACATGTGATCAGCTTTCGCCAAAGGCTTTCAAAAAAGAACCGGAGAAACTACTTCCGTATATCTATACATGGATCAGATCGGATAAGGTTTATACCGTTCGGTTTGCAATCGGTATGCTTATGGAGCATTTCCTGGGCGAGAGGTTTCATCCCAAATATGCGGACATGGTAGCGGCGGTCAGATCGGATGAATACTATATCAATATGATGGTCGCATGGTATTTTGCAACGGCACTGGCGAAACAGTATGATTCCATACTTCCGTATATAGAAGGAAGGAAACTTGATAATTGGACGCATAATAAAACGATTCAGAAAAGTGTGGAGAGCAATAGGATATCAGCTGAGCAGAAAGCTTATCTGAAAACATTAAAAATCTGACGATTTTTAGGTCGTTATTTTGTTTCAAAGGGTTAATTAAATCCAGTTTATACAGCATTGTTGGGGATTGTAACTGCATCCGAAAAATTCCATTTGAGTATATCACATGTTTCTATTGTTTCCAACACATAATTATGCTATAATTGTGCCAAAGAAAGGAGCGAAACATTATGCCTCTTATTATGCCTATTAAGGATTTACGTAATACAACCGAAATTTCCAATATTGCACATAAAGAGCAGGAGCCTATTTTTATTACCAAAAACGGATATAGCGACTTGGTTGTAATGAGCAGTGAATTGTATGATAAATTCGCAAGGATTAACCGTATTGACCAAGCTATCTACGAATCCGAACAGGAAACTGCAAACGGAGCAGAGGCAGTCGATGCAGAGATAGTTTTTGCGGAATTGGAGAAAAAGCATTTTGGATAAATACAAGGTAATGATTAACCCCAGAGCAATACGCGAATTAGACAACATTTACGAATATATTGCAAATGAGAAATTGGCTCCTGAAAATGCAAAAGGGCAGGTTGATAGAATTAAGAAAGCTGTGTTAAGTTTAGACACTTTTCCGCAGTCTCATCAAGAGCGAAACGAGGGCAGATATGCCGGAAGGAATTACAGACAGTTGTTGATTGATAACTATATTGTTATCTT
>CANQYP010000194.1 GCA_947628045.1 uncultured Lachnospiraceae bacterium
GAGCAGGTGGACGAGCTGCCGCCGCGCAGGAACAGCTATGCGGCGCAGGCTCCGCAGAGTTTTTATCTGAAGGATATCCTGGAGGCGCATCGGGCGATCCGCGCGGTGAACCCAGGCTACGAGAATATGGTGGACGCGTGCACGATCTACCGGGAGCTCGGCAGGCAGCCGCATATGGTGCCGGGCAACCGCGGCAATATCAAGGTGACGACGCCGGAGGACGTCTACATGTTCCGGGCGCTTTTGCAGTACAAGGAGAATGAGCAGGCGTTCGGCTTTGGGCTGACGGACCGCCTGGCGGCGAAGATGAACCGGTATCGGAACCGGGAGTGAGAAGGCGCAGAAAGGAATCGGTATGAGCGGCAAAGCATGGTGTGAGGATGAAATTTTACAGCAGGATCTGGAGCGGATCGCCGCGTCGGATCGGATCGACTGGGAAAAGCTGAGAGGGAAATGCGTGCTGGTGACCGGGGCGACCGGTCTGATCGGGAGCATCCTGGCGCGCGCTCTGGTGTGCGCGGACGCGCGGCGGGGGCTGAACCTGCGCGTGCTCGCGGCAGTGCGGAACCGGGCGAAGGCGCAGCAGATGTTTGGGACGTTTCTGGACGCGGGGCTGGAGCTTTTGGTCTGCGACATTCTCGCTCCGGTCGAGCTGCCGGACGCGGTAGATTATATTGTGCACGGCGCGAGCGTAACGACGTCAAAGGATTTCGTGGAGCATCCGGTGGAGACGATCCTGACGACGCTGCGGGGGACGGAGAACCTGCTTGCGCTGGCGCGAGAGAAACAGGTGCGGGGAATGGTGTACCTCTCCTCGATGGAGGCGTACGGCGTAGTCGACGCGGAGCATTACAACGTCCATGAGACGGATTACGGATATATCGATCCGCTGCAGGTGCGCAGCAGCTATTCGGAGAGCAAGCGCATGGCGGAGGGACTCTGCGGCGCGTACGCGCACGAGTACGGCGTGCCGGTGAAGACAGTGCGGCTGGCGCAGACCTTCGGCGCGGGGATCCCCCGGAGCGAGAACCGTGTGTTTGCCCAGTTTGCGCGCAGCATTCTCACGGGGCAGGATATTGTGCTGCACACGGACGGGAGCAAGGCGCACTGCTATTGCTACACGTCGGACGCGGTGCTGGGGATATTGAAGGTGCTGCTCGAGGGGACGCCGGGGGAGGCGTACAACGTCTCGAATGAGGCGACGTTCTCGACGATCCGGGAGATGGCGGAGATGCTGATCGCGGAGTACCCGGAGAGCGGGACAAAGCTTGTGTTTGATATCCCGGAGGACGCGAGCAGGTTTGGCTATGCGCCGACCTCGCGGATGCTGGTGAACGCGGAAAAGCTGCGCGCGCTCGGCTGGGAGCCGGAGGCGGACCTGCGGGAGATGTTCCGCAGGCTGATCGCGAGTATGCGGCGGCAGATGGAGGAACAGGGACAGAAGGTCTTGGGCTGAGCGAAAGAAGAGAATATAGAAGTTCGGTCTGAACGAAACGCAGAGAATACAAAAATTCGGTTAAATCGGAAGAACGGGAATCGAAGAAGGGCAATCAGATGCAGGAGACAGGAAAGCGCGGGAATTATATATTGCTGGGGGCGGATTCGCCGGTGAAACAGCTGCTGCGAAACGCCCTGGAACAGGCAAAGCCGGGGGAAGTCCGCTTTGTAAGCGCGGGGCAGGAACCTGCGCTGACACAGGAGGATTCCGTGTTCTTGTTCGGCTGCTACGGCGCGGCGGGCGAAGGCGCGGATCCGCGGTGGTTCGGGGAGCTTGCCGGGGCGATTCTGCAGGTGCAGCAGGCGCGCCCGCGGCGGACGCTTTTTGTCTCGGACAATATGGTGTACGGGAAGGTCTTTGGCGCGCAGCGTCTGCTCGGAGAAACGGAGATCGGCTATCTCTCGCACACGTCCGCGGGTGAGATGGCGGCGCATCAGATGCGCACGGCGGAGCATCTCTGCTCCAGGCTGGCGCGGGAAGAGGGGCTGGCGGTGAAGATCGTGCGCGCGGACTGGGAACATATCCCTGCCATGTGTCAGTCGGAGGAAGGGTCTGGGACGATCCTGAATTCCATACTTAACATTCTGGAAAACGGGGCTGCCGGGGAGGCGTACAATCTCTCCGGTCTGACGCGGGAAGGTCTGGCGCGGAAAAACGCGGAGTGCGCAAAGGCGCGTTCGCCGCTCGCGCCTGTCACGGTGCTCCCGGATATCGGAAAGGCGGAGAATTATGCTGCTACGTGATCGCTTAAATGAGTTTGAGCTGGACTGGGCGCAGGCGGCGGTCCGCTCGGGGCTGATCTCGCTGAAACAGATCAAAGGGAAAAAAATTTTGATCGTGGGGCAGGAAGACGCGTTTGACGCCGCGATCGGGTGGTCTTTTGCGGCGTGGAACGATGAGCGCCATGCCGGAGTGCGCGCCGAACAGGGGCGGTATGTCGATTCAGGCGCCGCCGCGGGGAGCTTTGAAGGGATCCGCAGCTATACGGACGAAACATTTGCTCCGGAGGAGGCGGACTATGTCGTCCTGACTGGGCTTTGCTGTCGCGAGGCGAACGACACGGTGGCGGGGACGATTGACCGGATGGGAGAGTTCCGCCGGCTTGTGAGCGCCGTGCTGTCGCTGGGCTGTGAGAGGATCCTTCTTCTCTCGGACGGGCGTGTGTACGGACGGCTCGGGCATGGGTTCGCGGCGTCCGAGTACGAGGCGGGACAGACGGACCCGTGCGCGCCTGGGTTTGAGGCGCAGTATACGCTGCAGGCGCTGGAGCAGATTCTGGTGTCGGAGGCGCGCAAGGCTGGAAAAGCGTACGACATACTGCGCACAGGCTTGATCTACGGAGCCTGTATTTCCATGCGGGAAAACCTTGCGACAAAGCTTGCCGCGAAGACGGCGCAGGGGGAAGAGATCTCTTTGACGTTGTCCCGGGACAGGAATTCCTATATCAGTATTCATGACGCGCTGACGGCGATACAGTTTGTGCTGACGAAATGCCCGGCGAACAAGATCCTGAATGTGTCCGGGCTGCAGTCCGACGTGACGGACGGGGAGCTTGCGATGTTCCTCTACGACAATTTCCCGGAGCAGTGCAGGGTGAACATGACTTCCGGGCGGCAGGGCGCCGCGCAGACGGATGCGGAAGGGGCAGAAGGACACGAGGGCATTTTCCTGAATACACAGTTGATTCGGCATTACGGCTTTGCCCCGGCGGTCTCGATGGAGGACGGGCTGATCATTCTCGTCAAGAGCCTGCAAAATACCGGGGAGGTGTTTATTTTCGACAACACGTACCTCGGCAAGCTGGAGAAGGTGCAGAAGATCCTGCTCGCGTATTTGCTGGAGATCGATCGGATCTGCAAAAAGCACAATATCAAATATTTCCTTGCGGGCGGGACGCTGCTCGGCGCGATCCGGCACCACGGCTTTATCCCGTGGGACGACGACGCCGACGTGATGATGCTGCGCGAGGATTACGACCGGTTCCTTGCGGTGGCGAAGGACGAGCTGCCGGAGAATATTTTCATTCAGCTGCCGCACACCGAGAAGGGGAATTACAATCCGTTCACGAAACTGCGCATCGACAACACGATGTTCGCGACGGAGTTTACCGGGCATTTTCTGTGGATGCACAACGGCATTTTTTTCGATATTCTGGCACATGATCGGACCGGGCGGAGCAAGTGGTCGCAGAAACTGCATCTGATGACGACGATGCTGATGCGCTCGATCGTGTTTAACAAGTGGGGCGACACCGATATCGCGGGCGGCGGAGGGCATCCGATCGTCTGCAAGATCGTGGACAAGGTGAAATATATTGTCCCGATGCGGTTTGCGCTGTGGGCGCAGAATCGTCTGCTGGAGTTCTATAAGAACCGCGACACGGGCTATCTGTATGACGGCATGGGGCGCAACCTGAGCCGCGGCTCGTTCCCGGAGGAATGGCTGAAGGAGGTCGTGTACGTGGATTTCGAGGGGTACCGGTTCCCGGTGCCGAAGGAGTATGACAAGTATTTGACCTACCTCTACGGGGATTACATGCAGATGATCCCGGTCAGCAGCCGCAGGACGAGCCACAGCATCGTGCTGATGGATCTGGGGGAATACTCAGACTTTCGCGTTTAGTGCACTTCTCCGAACGCCCTCACAGGAGTTGTCAATGCCACGGCAAACACGCTTTCGCTCGAATCGGTCACGCAACGGTACTAAGCTCACG
>CANQYP010000195.1 GCA_947628045.1 uncultured Lachnospiraceae bacterium
GTGCTGTTTTCCTATATGGAGGGCGGGCTGACCTCCTACCGCTACGGCGGCGTGGAGCTGTTGAAGAGCAAACCGATGCCGAATTTCTGGCGGGCTCCGGTCGACAACGACGAAGGGAATCACATGCCGGCGCGGTATGCGCAGTGGAAGATCGCGAGCCTGTACCTGAGCCACCGGGATTTCGAGACAAACGCGTGGGTCGAGCCGCAGATCGAGGAGAAGAAGGACTGCGTGACAGTGACCTATACCTATGAGATGCCGACGACGCCTGCGTCTTCCTGCCGGACTGCCTACACGGTATTTGCGGACGGCACGGTCGAAGTGCGCCTGAGCTATGACCCGGTGAAGGAGCTTGGCGACATGCCGGAGTTCGGCATGCTGATGAAGGTGGATGCGGATTATGACAGAGTAGAGTGGTACGGTCTCGGACCGGAGGAGACCTATGCGGACCGCTGCAGGGGCGGCAGGCTTGGAATCTTTCGAAATAAGGTCGCGGACAACCTGGCGCGCTACATGGTGCCGCAGGAGTGCGGGAACAAGACCGGCGTGCGCTGGGCGAAGGTCTGCAATCGGAACGGGAGAGGGCTGCTGTTTGAGGGAGATGAGATGTATTTCTCGGCGCTCCCCTATACGCCGCACGAGCTGGAAAACGCGAGACATGCCTACGAGCTGCCGCAGGTGCACTACACGATAATCCGCGCGGCGATGCAGCAGATGGGAGTCGCCGGGGACGACAGCTGGGGCGCGCGACCCCACGATGAGCACCGGATCGACGTGAGCAGACCGCTGGAATTTGCGTTCCGGTTCCGGGGGATCTAATGAAAAACAATTAAAAAGCTGCGCCCGACTTTGTTCGGTACTCTTCTCGAGTGTTTCCCGTCAAAACCGATATTACGGTTTGTGCCGGAAAACACATCGGAAATCCAAACAAAGTACGGGTGCGGCTTTTATTCTGAAACTGCATCCTATGTAATAAAACACGTTCAAAAGAATCTGTAAGAGATTCGTTTATTCGCAGGCTTACATTCAGAATCCATATCCTTCGAGGATCTCTTTTGCCTTGTCCGGATCGTCGCAGACACACAGCACCGTGTAGACGCCGGCGCTCTCGATGACCGCGTCGTCGAGCTTTGCGACCTCGCCTTCGTTGTAGGAGGCGTACAGCGCGGACTGGTTGTCAACTCTCGTCTGGAACAGTTTTTCGATCTCTTCGGTGTTCCCGGCGTCCTTCGACTCGATGACGGCGACTTCACAGGCGGTCGCCCCGGAGCTTGCGTAAGCCACGGCAGATGCGACGTCGTCCGGCTCGTAGAAATAGATCGATGCGAGCATATCCGATGCCGTCTCCGTGAGCGTGTCAGAGGAAACGGTTCCCAGCAGCTCCTCCGCAAGCTTTGGAACATCGACCGATACTTCTTTCTCCTTTTTGCCTCCGCATGCCGTCAGGCTGAGCGCAGCGGCTGTGGCGCAGAGGATCCATGTCCATTTTTTCATAATATTTATTCTCCTTTCTTCCGTACAAAGCGGCAATCCCGATATGCCCCGCGGGGCACCCGGCTTGCCGCTGTGAGATTCGTTTTGTCTGTCGGCAGGATTCGCCTAAGTCTCGATGGTGGACGAGTCGTCTATCTCCGATTTTGCCTCGTCAGACGATTTGCCTATATTTCGTCTCCGTCCGAGTCGTCGGTCTCCGACTCCGTCTCGGCGGCGGACGGTCTGCCTAAACCTCGTCGCCGTTTGAGTCGTCGGTCTCCGATTCCGTCTCGGCGGCGGACGGTCTGCCTAAACCTCATCGCCGTTTGACTCGTCGGTCTCCGATTCCGTCTCGGCGGCAGTCACGTCGTCCGTCTCGTCCTCGGCGGGCGTTTCCACCTCTATGTAATGACTCTTCAGATAGTCGAGCATCTGCTCGCAATATTCCGCGTACAGATGGACGCCGTCGCTGGACGCCCCGTCGATCAGCGAGCCGTAGCCGTTGGACAGGATCTCGTTGAGGTCGAGGTAGTAGTAGCCTTCCTCTTCACAGATATCCAGCAGGATCGAGTTGATCTTGTCGACATTGGCATTGTTGACATACTCCGTCGACGCAGCCCGTGACTCGTCCACGTAGATCACGCTGCACACATAGAGGATCGCGTCCGGCTGGATCTCCTGGAAACGTTGCGTGACGGAGATGAATCCTTCACG
Organism: uncultured Lachnospiraceae bacterium; assembly: GCA_947628045.1. Taxonomy (GTDB): domain Bacteria; phylum Bacillota; class Clostridia; order Lachnospirales; family Lachnospiraceae; genus Choladousia. The sequence goes on from CANQYP010000195.1 coordinate 2,188, forward strand.
GAACGAATCCCAGTTGTACTCGCCGAGATCGTTGGTGCCCAGCATGATGTATATTTTGCTGTAGGATCCGCCGGAGAGCGCCGCCGCCACTGTGATGTTTCCGTCCTCGGTGGCGATGATCGGGTCGCTCTTCATCGAGGAGAGGGACATGCCCACGCTCGTGAAGAACCGTCCCTGCGTGATGCCGGATGCGTTGCGGAACCCTTCCATTCGGGAGTCGCCGATGAACACGGCGTCCGAGAAATAGGAGTCGTCGACGGGCGTCTCCGCCTTCGGGACGATCGCGGCGCTGTCCGGATCCGAGACGGTGGGCAGGGTCTCAGGCTGCGTCTCGGGCTGTGCCTCCACGGTCGTTGCGCTCGGCCGCTCGGGAAGACCGGCGAGCACCTTTTCCCCGTATGAACCGTCCGTGATCTCAGGAAGGGATACCGCGCTCTGGCGGCGCTCCGGCTCGGATTCCGAGACGGAACCGCCGGACGACACAGCCGTGCCGGAAGAATTTGTGGCATGCGCCTCCCTCAGAGAAGAGTGATGGCGGAACATGGTGTAGACCAGTTTCCCCTCGAAGACGACAAGCACCAAGGTGACTAAGATCAGAAGGTTCAGGACGAGCCTGTCCCGCCTTCTTCTGCGTCCGTGCTTTTGTGGTTTCATGGCTGGTATTATCTCCTGTATATCCGATTCGTTCTATCTAGGTTTATATGCGGTAAAACATCTTGTCATAACATAATCTTACAGGAAACGTTTCGCGAATCCTGTAATCGATTCACGGCGCGAATCCGCGTCTTTTACAGGAACCTGCTATGCAGTTTCCGATAAATTATATTATATAATAATAGAAAGTAAAGTCAAGCACAGAAAATCGGCGGAGGAAAAAATGCATATTGAGCCGTCTTCTGCAAAAAGAAATGTCGTAGAGTTAGTTACTCTACGACAAAATCGAAGTTTCTCAAATCGTCTTTACCATAGGCATTGTACAAAAGAATGCGCATTTTGTCAATATTATTCGCCCAAAATCCTCTCATTATACTCTGCAGGAAAGTATTGCATATCACAGATACCCCTTTCACGCTAAACCCCCGTATTTATCGCTGTTTCCGGCTTTGGAGCCATCCGAAGGTGTGTCGTAGAGTAACTAACTCTACGACACAGAGGCACCCCAGGGACGTCCGACAATGTGCGTTTTTTGGGGCGTAGATTTACAGTGCACAAGAACCTGGATGGGATTCGTGAGCCATGAGGAGACGTTTCACTGAAAGGGGGTCATATCGGCCACAGCATATGCCGGGCTGACCGGAATTACCCGGTGCGAAACGGCATAACTGACAGGGCAGCAGGCATCCGAGCCGACCGGAAGGACGGGACGGAATGGCGGAGCTTGCCCTGTTTACACGTGCGGAAGGAGGGAATCAGGTGCTTTGGTACAAATTGAAGACATGGTACGGCGGGGAGGAGACGTTGGTGAAGGAGATCCGGCGAACCGTTCCGCCTTATCTGTATAATGACGTGTTCGTCATTTATAATGAGCGGAACCTGCGGAAACAGCAGGTGAACCGGATCGAGGTGCGTGGCCGGGAGAATCTCCCCGAGACCGGCCCGGTGATCCTCGTGAGCAACCATGTGGCGGTGAAGGACCCCATCCTTTTGGGGATCGCCCAAAAGCGGCAGGTCTTCTACATGGCGAAGGAGGAGCTTTTCCGAAATGCCTTTGTGGGTAAGGTCCTCCGGGCGCTGGGCGCTTTCCCCGTGAAGCGGGGCAGCGGCGGCGCGGACGCCCTGGAGGAGGGCGAACGCATCCTGAAAGAAAACGGCCAGGTGGGCATTTTCATCGAGGGCACCCGCAGCAAGACCGGGGCGCTCCAGCGGCCCAAGACCGGCGCGGCGTTTCTGGCGTATCGCACCGGGGCCGCGGTGGTGCCGGCCTGCGTGGTGGGCCAGAGCGGCCGCATCC
>CANQYP010000196.1 GCA_947628045.1 uncultured Lachnospiraceae bacterium
CCGCACGTGTCGGAGAATGAGATCAGCCGTCATTACACGGAGCTTGCCGGACAGGTGCACGGGGTAAACAACGGATTCTATCCGCTCGGCTCCTGTACCATGAAATATAACCCCAAGGTAAACGAGGCAGCGGCGGCGCTTCCCGGATTTACCGACATCCATCCCCTGCAGCCGGAGGATACCGTGCAGGGCTGCATGGAGGTGCTGGATGCGGCGAAGCAGATGCTGCTTGAGATCACCGGAATGGACGATATGACGATGCAGCCGGCGGCAGGCGCGCACGGCGAGTTTACCGGCCTTCTCCTGATCAAGGCGTATCACGACAGCAGGGGCGACAAAAAGCGCACGAAGATCATCGTGCCGGATTCCGCGCACGGGACCAACCCCGCGAGCGCGGCAATGGCAGGCTTTGAGGTGGTCAATATTCCGTCCGGGGAGGACGGGTGTGTGGATCTGGAAAAGCTGCGCGAGGCAGCGGGCGAGGATACGGCGGGGCTGATGCTCACGAATCCGAACACCGTGGGCCTGTTTGACAAAAATATCCTTGCAATCACCTCGATCGTCCACGAGGCGGGCGGACTCGCCTATTACGACGGGGCGAACCTGAATGCGGTCATGGGGATCGCGCGCCCGGGAGACATGGGGTTTGACGTGATGCACATCAATCTGCACAAAACGTTTTCCACACCGCACGGCGGAGGCGGTCCCGGCAGCGGCCCGGTCGGCTGCAAAGCGTTCCTGAAGGAATTCCTTCCCGGCCTGCAGCCGACCAAGAGCGAGGCGGGATATACGTTTACGGCGCCGCGGCGGTCCGTGGGCAGAGTGAAACTGTTTTACGGGAATTTCCTTGTGGTTGTCAAGGCCCTGACCTATCTTCTGGTGCTCGGAAGAGAGGGGGTCAGGGACGCCTCCCGCAATGCGGTCCTGAATGCGAACTACATGATGCGCAAGCTGCAGGATCTCTATCCCATGACCTATCCGGAGACCTGCATGCATGAGTTTGTCATGTGCCTGGAGAACATGAAACGCGACGAGGATGTCACCGCGATGGACGTAGCGAAGGCGCTTCTGGATTACGGGATCCATCCGCCTACCATGTATTTCCCGCTGATCGTCCATGAGGCGCTGATGGTGGAGCCCACGGAGACGGAGAGCAGGGAAACGCTGGACGAGGCGATCCGGGTGTTCCGGGAAATTTATGACTGTGCGAAGAAGGACGCGCCCCGGCTGCATGAGGCGCCTGTGCACGCTTATATCCGGAGACCGGATGAGGTGCAGGCGGCCAGAAAGCCGGTGCTGCGGTATTCTTTTCCCGGCGGGGAAAGGCGCCCCGAGAAGTGACACACAGAGCGGAGACGGTTATCAGAGATGATCAGAAGAATCAGTGTCTATATCACAGAAAATCAATATCCGTATAAAAATCTCGCGGTTGAGGAGTATCTGACTCTCCACACGGAGCCGGGCGAATGTATCCTGTTCCTCTGGCAGAACCGGCGAACCGTTGTGATCGGGAAGAACCAGAACTGCTGGAAGGAGTGCCGTGTGCGCGAGCTGGAGGAGGAGGGCGGGTATCTCGTCCGCCGCTTGTCGGGAGGCGGCGCGGTCTTTCACGATCTGGGAAACCTGAATTTCACCTTTTGCGTGCGGTTGGATGACTACAGTGTCGAGCGGCAGACCGAGGTCATACTCCGCGCAGTGAGGAAGCTCGGCATCCGTGCGGAGAGGACCGGGCGGAACGATCTTACCGTGGACGGGAAGAAGTTCTCCGGGAACGCGTTTTACCGTTCCGGGGATTATTGTTATCACCATGGGACACTGCTTGTGGATGTCGACCAGAAGCAGATGTCCCGGTACCTGAATGTGCCGCAGGAGAAGCTGAGATCCAACGGGGTGGAATCGGTGAGGGCAAGGACTATCAACCTGAAAAGCCTGCAGCCGGATCTGACAATCAAGAGACTTCAGTTGGCGCTGACGGATTCCTTTGCCGAGGTCTATGGCTGCGAGGCAGAACAGTTCCCGGAAAGCAGGCTGGACTGGAGCGCGATTGCCGCTGCGGAGGAAAGGTTCGCCTCCTGGGAGTGGAAGTATGGGAACAGAATCTTTTTCCGGAATGAGCTGGAGCATCGGTTCGCGTGGGGCAGTCTGGATCTGCAGCTCCGGATAGAATCCGGGAAGATCATAGAGCTGAAGGCATATACAGACGCTATGGATGAATCGCTGGCGGAGCAGCTTGTGGAGCTTCTGACCGACTGCCGTTATGATGCAGAGAGTATGGTCCGGCGGCTGGAGCATATGGAGACGGACGAAACGCTCAGGGAGGATATCCGGGCGTGGCTTTTACGCGCACTTTAGCTGCTGACCGGGATGAGGCAAAAGGCTGAGAGGAAAGATTGAAAAATTTTTGATTGATGGGAAAGGAGCAGCCGCAGACGATTTTTCAATCTTTATTTGTGACGCAGAAACAGCGTCGCAAATGGCATCAAGCCTGCGGCATGGTATAAAGGATGAAGGAAAGTTATGATCTGGCAGTGATCGGCGCCGGACCTGCCGGTTATACGGCTGCGCTGGAAGCGGCGAAACTGGGGATGCGGACGGTTCTGCTGGAAAAACGGGAGCTGGGAGGAACCTGCCTGAACCGAGGCTGTATTCCGACAAAGACGCTCCTCCATTCCGCGAATCTTTTCGCGCAGATGGAAGCTGCGGAGAAATTTGGCGTCTGCGCCGGATCGCCCGCCTTTGATATGGGACAGATCCAGAGACGAAAGTCGGAGGTGATCCTCAGACTGCGGGATGGGATCGCCATGTTGATGAAAAAGAACCGGGTTACCGTGCTGACAGGGACCGCGGTGATCACGGACGCGCATACCATATCCGTCGACGGGGAGCAGAAGCTGTCGGCGGAAAAGATCCTGATCGCGAGCGGCTCCGTACCGGCGTTTCCTCCAATCCAGGGAGCACAGCTTGCCGATGTGGTGACGAGCGATGAACTGCTGGACAGACAGGAAGTGTATCCGAGCCTCGTTATAGTCGGGGGCGGCGTGATCGGCATGGAGTTCGCCTCGGTCTACAATGCGCTGGGAAGCCGGGTGACGGTGATCGAATTCCTGGACAGCATTCTGGCGAATATGGACAGGGAGATCTCCCAAAATCTGAAGATGATCATGAAAAAGAGAGGCGTCGAAATCCATACCGGCTCGCGCGTGGAGCGCATTACCCGGAATGAGGACGGAAAACTCGTCTGCCATTATCTGGAAAAGGATGAGGAGAAAGAGACCGCGGCGGACGGAGTCCTGATCGCGACGGGGCGCAGGGCGAATACGGAGGGACTGTTCGCGGACGGTTTCGGCGTGGAGACGGAGCGCGGCCGGATCGTGACAGACGAACACGGGCGGACGAGCCAGGAAAATATCTATGCGGCGGGCGATGTGACGGGAGGCGTCATGCTGGCGCACGCGGCGACCGCGCAGGCGGTAAATGCCGTGCGTCATATAGCAGGGGAAAAGCCGCTTTATCAGCTGGACTGCATACCGGCCTGTGTCTATACAGATCCGGAGATCGGAAGCGTCGGCATGACACAGGAGGAGGCAAAGCGCCGGAACATTCCCGTTCTCATCAGGAAATATCCGATGTCAGCGAATGCGAAGACCGTGTTGACCGATCAGAATCGGGGCTTTATAATAGTCGTGGCTGAAAAGGAAAGCGGGAAGATCCTCGGCGCGCAGATGATGTGTGCGCGCGCGACCGACATGATCAGCCAGTTTACCGCGGCGATCGTGAACGGTATGACGGTGGATCAGCTTGCCGCTGTCATTTATCCCCATCCGAGCTTCAGCGAGTCGATTGGAGAAACGCTGCGGTCATAAGAGGAGGAAGAATGATGAAAAAATCTGTACTTTTAGGGCTGCTTGCCTCGCTTTTTTTTGCGGCAACCTTTGTGCTGAACCGCAGCATGAATCTGGGCGGCGGCTATTGGCTGTGGAGCGCCAGCCTCCGCTATCTGTTCAT
>CANQYP010000197.1 GCA_947628045.1 uncultured Lachnospiraceae bacterium
CACGAGGTCCGGGTCCGGGAAATAGCGGTAATCGTGCGCGTCCTCCTTGGAACGCATCGGATAGGAATATTCCTTGTTGTCGTCCCAGCGGCGCGTCTCCTGGATGACCGGCTTACCCTCCTCGAGCAGCTCGATCTGACGGGCGCGCTCGCCGTCGATCGCGCGGGCAATCGCCTTGAACGAGTTGAGGTTCTTCATCTCCGTGCGCGTGCCGAACTTCTCCGACCCGACCTCGCGGACCGAAAGGTTCACGTCCGCGCGCATCGAACCCTCCTGCAGCTTGCAGTCCGAGGCGCCGAGGTACTGGACGATCAGGCGCAGCTTGTCGAGATACGCGATGACCTCGTCCGCGTTTCGCATATCCGGCTCGGACACGATCTCGATCAGCGGCACGCCGCTGCGGTTGTAATCCACGAGCGAGCAGTCCTCCCACTCGTCGTGGACGAGCTTGCCCGCGTCCTCCTCCATGTGGATCTCGTGAATGCCGATCACCTTTTTCCCAGCCGCCGTCTCGATCTCAATGCCGCCGTCGTGGCAGATCGGCAGATAGAGCTGCGAGATCTGGTAGTTCTGCGGGTTGTCCGGGTAAAAATAATTCTTGCGGTCAAATTTGCAGTACTGGTGGATCTGGCAGTTCGTCGCGAGCCCGACCGCCATCGCGTACTCCACCACCTGCTTGTTCAGCACGGGCAGGGAACCCGGCATCCCGGTGCAGACCGGGCAGGTGTGGGTGTTCGGCGCGCCGCCGAACGCGGTGGAGCAGCCGCAGAAAATTTTTGTCTTTGTCGCGAGCTCGACGTGAACCTCCAGCCCGATGACCGTCTCGTATTGTTTCGCCATCTCAGCCCACCTCCTTTGCCGCAAGCTCCGGCGACGGGAAACGCCCTCTCGCCTGCTCGTACGCGTACGCCGCGCGAAGAATCTTCTTTTCCTTAAAGCAGTCCCCGATCAGCTGCACGCCGATCGGCAGCCCTTTGCTGTCCGTGCAGACCGGCACGGAGATGCCCGGCAGCCCCGCCAGGTTGACCGAGATCGTGTAGATGTCGCCCAGGTACATTTTCAGCGGGTCGCTCAAGGATTCCCCGAGCCTCGGCGCGGTCGTCGGCGACGCCGGAGCGAGGATCACATCGTATTTCTCAAACGCGCGGTCGAAGGACTGCTTGATCAGCGCCTTCGTGCGCAATGCTTTCAGATAGTAAGCGTCGTAGTAGCCGGAGCTCAGGACGAACGAGCCGAGCATGATCCGGCGTTTCACTTCCTCGCCGAACCCCTCGGAACGGCTCTTCTTGTACATATTGTGCAGCCCCTCATAGTCCTTCGCGCGATAGCCGTACTTCACGCCGTCGAAACGCGCGAGGTTCGAGCTCGCCTCCGCCGACGCGATCACATAGTAGGCAGGGATCGCGTACTCCACAAGGCTCAGGTCAAATTCCTCTACCAAAGCGCCTTTTTCGCGCAGCACGTCCGACACCTTCATGACCGCGGCGCGCACCTCGTCGTCCAGCCCCTCGCCCAGGTAGTCGGACGGGATCCCGACACGCAGCCCCTTCACGTCGTCCGCCAGAGAAGTGGTAAAATCAAGCTCTCTCCGGTCGATCGATGTGCTGTCCTTCTTGTCGTACGAGGCGATCGTCTCGAGGATCGCGGCGCAGTCCGAGACGTCCTTCGCGATCGGTCCGATCTGGTCGAGCGACGAGCCGTAGGCGACCAGCCCGTAGCGCGAGACCGTCCCGTAGGTCGGTTTCAGCCCGGTCACGCCGCAGAACGACGCCGGCTGGCGGATCGAGCCGCCCGTGTCGGAGCCCAGCGCGTACGGCGCCTCGCACGCCGCCACCGCCGCGCAGGAGCCGCCCGAGGAACCGCCCGGCACATGCTCCAGGTTCCACGGATTCTTCGTCGGTCCGAACGCGGACGTCTCCGTCGTGCTGCCCATCGCGAACTCGTCCATGTTCGTCTTGCCAAGGATCACCGCCCCCGCCCGGTTCATATTCAGAACCGCCTCCGCGGAGTAGGTCGGCACAAAATTGTACAAAATCTTCGAGCTGCATGTCGTCTTCAGCCCTTCCGTGCAGATGTTGTCCTTCACCGCCACCGGCACGCCCGCGAGCGGTCCGGTATACAGCCCGGAATCGATCCCTTTCTGCACCTCGTCGGCGCGGGCGAGCGCGCCCTCCGCGTCGACCGTCACGAACCCGCCTACCGCGCCGTCCATCTGCGCGATCCGGTCAAGCGATGCCTGCACCGCCTCGCGGACCGAGACCTCTTTCCCTTTTATTTTCCTGCCCAGCTCGAGAGCAGTCAGATCTGTCAATTGCATATTTCCATTTCCTTTCCTATTCCACCGTCTTCGGCACCTTGAACGCGCCGTCCTTCTCCGACGGGGCGTTCGCAAGAATTTTCTCCCGCTCGTCCCCGTTCGTCACCACGTCCTCGCGGAACACGTTGTTGACCGGGAACACATGCGAGAGCGGCTCGACGCCCGAGGTGTCCAGCTCGTTCAGTTTGTCGACGTAGTCGAGCATCCGCCCGATGTCCCGTTTCGCCTGTTCCTTCTCCTCGCCGGAGAGCTCCAGTTTCGCCAGGATCCCGACATACTCGATCGTCTCATCGCTGATGATGTTCGCCATAGCTTTTCCTTCCTTTCAGCATTTTCTGCCGCAAAATACAATCGTTATTTTCCTCACCATTAAAAACTTGGAATGAGATGCGCCCCGGCGCCGTCGTTCAGGTATATGAGCTTGATTTCCTCCCCGCCTGTAAACGGAATGTGCCAGAAGACCGGATGATAGCTGTCAGCACCGGCGTCGATGGTCTTTCCGTCCCGATCGATCTGAACGGTGATCGAACTGTAAGAGTACTCGTCGTCCGCATTGTCTATCACCAGATTGTAGACGCCGATCGGGAAATCCTTTCCCGCGATCAAGCCGTCTTCCACCTGTACCTCTTCAAGCCCCGGCTGCGGCTCGCGCTCTCTGCGGACAGCGCCCGGATCGGTATATCCCTCGAGCTCCACGCCCTCGGAGTCAAGACCTGTCTCCACCACGAGCAGCGTCCCTTCGCTCAGGGCGATCCTGTCGGAATACTGATGGTACGGGCAGTCCTCGTCCCAGAAATCCCGGTAGGTCTCCTGCCGTTCAGGCGAGTAGAGCGTCAGCTCACTGTAATCGTACTCGTCCGCGTCCGCCTCCTGCCAGCACAGATCCACGGTCTCCCCCGCGCAGCAGAGCTGATATTCCCCGGCAGGGAGGTCGTAGCCCACCTCGTAGACGCCGGGATCCAGAGCGATCCCGTAATACCTGTCGTCCTCCTCGTCCCAGGAGATCTCCTCCGGTCCCTCGTCATGAACAGAGCTCCCGCCGAAAATGCTGAAACCGCCGCCGCGCCTGTACTCGATCAGTTTCTGCGCCACGATCGGGAACACGACAAACAGGAGGATAAAGAACAAAAATATAAGCTTTACGGCAGTCCCTGCCCTGCTCTTCCTGCGGACCGTGCCGGTCTGGCTGCGTTTCTTCAGCTCCCTGCGCCGCTCCGCCGCCGCTTTCCCGGACGCCGCGCTCTGCGACATGCCCTGCGGCATCCGCGCCGCCGAAGAGCCCTCCGCCGCCCGTGCCTGTGCCAGGGTCCTCGCCTCTGCGGAAGTCCCCGACGTCCACGCCTGTGTCGAGGACTCCGACGCCCCGGACGTCCAAGCCTGTGCCGAAGACTCCGACGCCCCGGACGCCCATGTCTGTGTCGAGGACTCCGACGTCCCGGACGCCGCGCGCCGCCGCTGATAGCTCTCCAGCCCCGCGGTCGCAGGCTGTTTCTTGCGCCTCCACGGCAAATTGTCCCCGTAACCGTTGTCCTTGTTCAGATGATCCTCGCAGTCCCCGCGGTGAAACAACGCGGCAGATTTCTCGTTGTGGGTATTCAGATGGTATTTCCTGTCGTTTTTTGTGTTGTCAAGCCCGCACCCGGTA
>CANQYP010000198.1 GCA_947628045.1 uncultured Lachnospiraceae bacterium
CGCGATGCAGTAATTGTTGACCCCGGTCAGCTTGCCCTCAAGCTCGGTCAGCTCGTGATAGTGCGTGGCAAACAGCGTCTTCGCCCCGAGCAGTTTCGTATCGCTGATGTGCTCCACGACCGCCCAGGCGATGCTCAGACCGTCAAAGGTGCTCGTGCCTCTGCCGATCTCGTCGAGGATCAGCAGGCTGTTCTTCGTCGCGTTGCGCAGGATATTCGCCACCTCGGTCATCTCGACCATGAACGTGCTCTGTCCGCTCGCCAGATCATCCGACGCCCCGACCCTCGTAAAAATGCGGTCCACCAGCCCGATTTTGGCGCTTGCCGCCGGGACAAAGCTCCCGATCTGCGCCATCAGCACGATCAGCGCGGTCTGGCGCATGTAGGTGGATTTTCCCGCCATATTCGGACCGGTGATGATCGAGATCCGGCTCTTTGCGTTGTCCAGATAGGTATCGTTCGCGATGAACATATCGTTTGGGATCATCTGCTCGACGACCGGATGTCTGCCGTTCTTGATGTCGATGACGCCCTTTTCGTTGAGCGTCGGTTTCACGTAATTGTTCCGCTCCGCGACCACAGCCAGGGACGCGAACACATCGACTCCCGCCACCGCCTTCGCCGTCTCCTGAATGCGCTCGATCTCCTCCGCCACGCGATTGCGGATCTCTATGTACAGCCCGTATTCCAGCGAGTACAGCTTGTCCTCCGCCCCGAGGATCATGTCCTCGAGCTCCTTGAGTTCCGGCGTAATATAGCGCTCCGCGTTCGCGAGCGTCTGTTTCCGCGTGTAATAATCCGGCACCTGGTCCTTGTAGGAGTTCGTCACCTCCAGATAGTAGCCGAACACCTTGTTGTATTTGATCTTCATCGTGCGGATGCCGGTCTTCTCGCGCTCCTTCGCCTCGAGTTCGGCAAGCCAGTTCTTGCCGTCGCTCTTTGCGTTGCGCAGACGATCGACTTCCTCGTTGTAGCCTTCCTTGATGATGCCCCCGTCGCGGATGCCGATTGGCGGATCCTCGACGATCGATGCCTCGATCAGCGCATGAAGATCCTCCAGCGCGTCCATCTGCTCCTCCAGCCGCACAAGCAGCGACGCCTGAAGGCTCTTCATGACGTATTTGATGTGCGGCAGCATCGCGAGCGAGGTCTTGAACGCGATCATGTCGCGCGGGTTCGCCGTCTGATAGCTGATGCGGCTGATCAGGCGCTCCAGATCGTAAACCGGGTTCAGGTACTCCCGCAGCTCCTCGCGCGTGATCGCGTTGTCCTTCAGTTCCTCCACCGCGTCGAGGCGCTCATTGATCTCCTTCGTCTCGATCAGCGGCTGTTCCACAAATTTGCGCAGAAGGCGCGCGCCCATCGCCGTCTTCGTCTTGTCGAGCACCCACAAAAGCGAGCCTTTCTTGTTCTTCTCGCGCAGCGTCTCGCACAGCTCCAGGTTGCGGCGCGTCGAGCTGTCGAGGATCATGTATTTCCCAATCGAGTACGGCACCAGCCTTGTCAGGTTCGCGATCGAGGTTTTCTGCGTCTCCATCAGGTATTTCAGCAGCGCTCCCGCCGCGATCACCCCGCAGCTGTAGTCGGAAATTCCCAGCCCCTCGAGCGCCGAAACGCCGAAATGCTCCATGAGCACACGGGAACACAGACCGTCGTCAAAATACCAGGACTCCAGCGCAAACACGGTGATCCCGAGCCGATCCTTCATGTCGTCGATATTCACGCCGCTGACATAGAAAGGCTGGTTGCAGATGATCTCGGACGGAGCAAATTTTGTGATCTCGTCGAGCAGCTTGCGCTCATCCTCAATCTCCGTCACAAGATATTCCCCGGTCGAAATATCCGCCACCGAGACCCCGTAGCGATCCGCCAGATAGACGATGCACATGAGATAATTGTTGCGCGTCTCGTCGAGCGCCTGCGCGTTCAGGTTCGTGCCCGGCGTCACGATGCGGATCACCTCGCGTTTCACGATGCCCTTTGCCTCTTTCGGATCCTCGACCTGCTCGCAGATCGCGACCTTGTAGCCCTTCGCGACCAGCTTGTTCAGATAGCTCTCGACCGCATGGTACGGGACGCCGCACATCGGCGCGCGCTCCTCCTGCCCGCAATCCTTCCCCGTCAGCGTGATCTCAAGCTCCTTCGACCCGATCAGCGCGTCGTCGAAAAACAACTCATAGAAATCGCCGAGACGATAAAAAAGGATGCAGTCCTTGTACTGCTCCTTCGTCTCCATGTATTGCTGCATCATTGGTGTCAGCTGTGCCATTCTGATAATTCTCCTGTTCAAAAAATAGCGAAGGATCCAATCATTCCACAAAGCTATGCTGTCAGATCAGGTCTCACTCTTCTCTCCAATGTAATAGAATCCCTTGCATTCCTTCAAATACACATCCACGATCGTCCCGATCAGCTCACTGCCGCCCGGGAAATGCACGAGCAGATTGTTGCTCAGGCGCCCCGTGACGAGGCTGTCATCCTGCTCGTTGACCGACTCGACGAGCACCGGCAGCGTCTGCCCCTCCACGCGCTTGGACATCTCCTGCGCGATCTCCTGTACAAGGGCGAGCAGGCGATTGAACCGATCCTTCACGACGTCGTCCGGCACCTGGTTCTCCATCGCCGCGGCGGGCGTCCCCGTCCGTTTCGAGTAGATGAAGGTAAACGCGCTGTCGTACCGCGCCTTTCGCACGACGTCCATCGTCTCCTGAAAGTCCTCCTCGGTCTCGCCCGGAAAGCCGACGATGATGTCCGTCGTGATCGACAGATCCGGCATCTCGGCGCGCAGCCGGTCCACAAGCGCAAGGTATTGCTCCTTCGTGTACCTGCGGTTCATCTTCTTCAGAATCTCCGTGCTGCCGGACTGCAGCGGCAGATGCAGGTGACGGCAGATCTTCTTTGAGTCCTTCATGACCGCGATCAGCTCGTCCGAGAGATCCTTTGGGTGCGAGGTCATGAAACGGACGCGCTCCAGCCCCTCGATCTGCTCTACACGCCGCAAAAGCTGCGCGAACGTGATCGGCTCGTCCAGATTTTTCCCGTAGGAATTGACGTTCTGACCGAGCAGCATGACCTCCTTCACGCCGTCCGCTACGAGCCGTTTGATCTCACAGAGGATGTCCTCCGGCCTGCGGCTGCGCTCCCGCCCGCGCACATAGGGCACGATGCAGTAGCTGCAGAAATTGTTGCAGCCGAACATGATGTTGACGCCGGACTTAAAGGAATAGGTCCGCTGTGCCGGCAGATCCTCGACGATCCTGTCCGTATCCTTCCAGACGTCAACGATCATGCGGTCGGAATCCAGCGCCGTCCACAGAAGTTCCGCAAACTTGAAAATGTTGTGCGTGCCGAACACAAGGTTCACGAAACGATAGCTTTTCTGGATCCGCGCGACCTCCTCCGCCTCCTGCATCATACAGCCGCACAGAGCCACCTTCATGTTCGGATTCTTTTTTTTGTAATTCGAGACCAGTCCCAGATGCCCGTACACCTTCTGGTTGGCGTTCTCACGCACAGTGCAGGTATTGTAGATCACAAAATCCGCGTTCTCGTCCTCCGTGAGCTCATATCCCGCCGTTTCCAGAACTCCGCGCAGTTTCTCCGAATCCCTGGCGTTCATCTGGCAGCCCATATTGAAGACGCACGCCCTCGGGCGGCGGGCATTCTCCTGCTCAAAATGATCCGTCCACTGACGGCATTTCGCGATGAAATAATACTGGCGCTCAGGCTCTGAGAGAGGCGGCTGTTCATTCAGATTTATCTTGCCAAAATCGATATTCTGATTCATATCGTCCTGCCCTTTCCTGTTCCCTATTCCCAATTAATCTCCTGATGTGAAATGGTCGGACTTGTATCTTGTTTTGCATAAGCAATCGCTTGTATTTCATCAAGCTGCGGCTCATCCTCCGAGACAAACCGAACTAAAACCCTAAATATCGTCTCAAT
>CANQYP010000199.1 GCA_947628045.1 uncultured Lachnospiraceae bacterium
CTGTTCGCGTTTAACCGCATGATAGGAAACGGAAGAGAGGAGGATTACCAATAATGAGAAAGATGAAAAGTAATCGTACCTCAAGCATTCTCCTGCACAACGCACTGATCGCGGTTCTGGCGCTGATCTGGCTGGTCCCGATCATCTGGCTGGTCTGCACCTCGTTCAGCGCGTACTCGGGAATGAACACCAGCACCTTCTTCCCGAAGGAGTGGAGTCTGATCCACTATCAGAAACTGTTCCAGCCGGATACCGTGCAGCAGTTTCCGCGCTGGTTCATGAACACCTTTATCATCGCGTGTTTCACGACCGTGATCTCCACCTCGTTTGTGCTGATGGTGGCGTACGCGACTTCCGTGATGCGGTTCCCGATGCGCAAGCCCCTGATGAATATGGGCGTCATCCTGAACCTGTTCCCGGGCATGCTCTCGATGATCGCGGTGTACTTCGTGCTGAAGACGTTTAATCTGACGAACAGCTATGCAGGACTGATCATGGTCTACTCCGGTTCCGCCGGTCTGGGCTATCTGATCGCGAAAGGCTTTTTCGACACGATCCCGCGCGCGCTGTGCGAGGCGGCGCGGATCGACGGCTGCAGTGAGGCGAGGATCTTCTCGCAGATCATCATTCCGATGAGCCGCCCGATCATCGTGTACACGGTCATCAGCAGTTTCCTGGGACCGTGGATGGATTTCGTGTTTGCGAAGATGATTCTGAACGCGGGCATTTCCGAGAACTACACGGTCGCGATCGGTCTGTACAAGATGCTTGACAAGAGCCTGATCAACAGCTACTTCACGATCTTCTGCTGTGGCGGCGTGCTCGTGTCGATCCCGATCTCCGTGCTGTTCTTCATCATGCAGAAGTTCTATGTGGAAGGCGTGACCGGAGGCGCGGTGAAGGGCTAAAGAACCAGAAAGGAAAAGAACGACTATGGGAGAGTTTATCCTGAATATTGTCCACCGTCCGGAGATGGTGCCGGAGTATGCCGAGAAGGTGACCGGGCACGGGCAGGCGGAGGACATCGGGCGCAAGGCGCTGCTGACGGAGAGCCTTGATATCTTCAAGACCCAGCAGGAGTGCGCGCACAAGAACGGGCTGAAGACGACGATCGAGATGACCTATGCCAGCCTGTTCAACGATGAGGCGGTTGCCCTGGCGAAGGAGCACCATGAGAAGTACGGCGACGAGATCGCCCTGACGCTGCTCGGGCTCCCGTGCAAGGAATTCCGGGAGAAGTATAAGACGAAGGATTTCTGCATCTGGATGTTCTCGATGGAGGACAAGAAGGCGATCGTGCAGGACGTATTTGAGAAATTTCATGAGCGTTTCGGGTTTTACCCGGAGTCGACCGGTTCGTATTACCTGGACGCGGACCTGACGAACTACATAAAGAAGAAATACCCTTCGGTCAAGTGCGCGGTGGCGACCTGCTGGGAGGAGGGACCGAAGGCGTACCACACCTGCAACAACAGCTGGTACACCTTCATGGACGGCGGTCCGTGGGCGCCGTGGATCCCGTCGAAACAGAACACGCATGCGCCGGCGGCGAATGAGGCGGAGGATTCCGGCATCGTCGCGATCCCGCACCTGAGCCGTGACCTGATCGCGTGCTACGACGGCAACGGCTCAAACTTCGGGACGCACCCGCAGAATGTGCTGCGCGGGATGATCTACGACACCGAGACCTGGGAGTATCCGTATCTCTACAATCTGATCGACCAGTACCGCTACCAGGAAAAGTTCAACAACGGCTACGCCTACAACATGATGTTTGTCGGACCGGGCTGGATGAACAAGATGGGGCGCTGGGAGTCCCCGTACGAGCTGCTGCTCAAATCCTACGAGGACGGCTGCGCCTACTACGGGCAGCTCAAGAAGGAGGGCAAGCTCATCGACATGACGATGAGTGAGTTCGCCGATTATTACCGGAAGAAGAAATCCTACACGGAGCCGGAGTGCGCGCTGTGGAGGGATATTCTCTACGGAAGCAAGAAGCAGGTCTTCTGGTACTGCGACCCGTTTATGCGCGTCGGCGTGAACATGGACCAGGGCGGCGCGATTGTCGACCTGCGCCCATACGTGGCGAAACTGGAATGGAAGGTGGGCATCGGCACGCCGCATATCCAGGACGCGAGCTATCCGTTCCTGATCCAGGAGAAGTACCGCGCGGGCTATTTCACGCACTACGCGGGAGAGGGCACGGTGCGCAGCGCGAAGATCTGCCACGGCGGCGAGGAGGTCGATCTGTGCCTCTGCCGCACGAAGGCGCATTTTTCACAGGAGGGCGGAGACCGCATTCTGACCCTTGACCCGGTGGACATTGAATTCTCTGACCTCAGCCTGAAACTGCAGACCGTGATCACCTTCACGGAAGGCAGCAGCTCGATCAAGATCGAGCGCAGGGTGCTGGAGATGAGCGATCCGTCCGCGGATGTGACGATCAATGAATATATGGTCGGCTGCTATGGGACGACCGAGTACAGCGAGGATATGTCGAGCCTCACGCTTTCTATTCAGAAGGGCGGCGAGACGACGACGCTGCCTTACGAGTACAAGTGCAGGGAGCAGTCCGAAAAGGGCGCTGACGCGGTCAGCTGTCTGCTCCCGCCGATCGACACGCGCGTGACCATGACCTGCGAGGGCAGGGAGAAGGAAGGCTATTTCCGGGAGGGCTACGCGTTCAGCCCGATGTTTACGCTCGGCTATACCGGGAAACTCTGCGAGAAGGAGGTCTTTGCGACATGGCTCAATCTGGAAAAGGGAAATTAAATTATCGTTGTCCGTCCTGTTTCATGCGCGACCTGGATCTCGATATGTTCTACGACAAGGAGAAGAAGGAATATTACTGCATCCGCTGCCAGTACCGCGGGAGCGAGGAGGACGTGCTCGCAAAGAACCAGATGGCGCGTTTCCGCTACGGGGATATGATGCGGCGCTTTGCGATGGAGGACTTCGAGAGGTTCGACGATTGACAAGGCAAACGATTTCAGGCTGGCGAGCGGGTGAAGAGCAGGGCGGCATGTGGAGGAAGGCAAGATGAGCGAGTTTATCAAGGGCATGGATCTGTCGACCCTGCTTGAAGTCGAGCGCTGCGGCGGGAGATTCTACGACCACGGCGCGCAGGCGGACGCGATGGACATCCTGAAAACGTACGGCATGAACCTGGTGCGCCTGCGTCTCTGGAACGACCCCTTCGATGAGGAGGGCAACTCCTACGGAGCCGGGGGCAACGACATCGAGACGACGCTGGCGCTCGCGAAACGCGCGAAGGAGAAGGGAATCGGCTGGCTGCTGGATTTCCACTACAGCGATTTCTGGGCGGATCCCGGCAAGCAGATCCCGCCGAAGGCGTGGCGGGACATGGACGCGGCGCAGCTGGAACAGGCGGTCTATGCGTATACGCGCGAGATCCTGAGCCGCTGCGCGAAGGAGGACATCCTGCCTCAGATCGTGGCGGTCGGCAATGAGATCTCCAACGGGCTTTTGTGGGAGCAGGGCAGGACGCCGAATTATGCGAATATTGCGCGTTTCGTGAGCGCGGGCATCCGCGCCGTGCGCGAGACGGAGGCGGAAGTGCGTGAGCTCTGCGCGAAAGATATAAGAGCTGGTAAAGCGCTCGGCGCAGAGGCGGAAGTGCGTGAAAACGGCACGGCAGACTTGCAAACAGGCGCGCAGATGAGACGCGGCTGGGCGGGGATTCCCGTGATGCTCCATCTGGACAACGGCGGGAACAACGCGCTTTACCGTAGCTGGTTCGACGCTTATTTCGCGAACGGCGGGGCGGATTTCGAGTACATCGGTCTGTCCTACTATCCATTCTGGCACGGCACACCCGCTATGCTGCGGCAGAATATGAACGACATCGCCGTGCGCTACCGGAAGGACCTGATCGTGGCGGAGGTCTCGATGGGCTACACGATGGAGGATTACGCCGC
>CANQYP010000200.1 GCA_947628045.1 uncultured Lachnospiraceae bacterium
GTAAACGCCTCGTGGCTGGAATAGCCGAATTTCAGCGCCACGTCCAGGATACCGGACTCAGGACATTCCACCAGGAGCCTTGCCGCCTTCGTCATTCTCCTCCGGATCAGATAGTCCCGCACGGAAATATGATTGACAAAGCGGAAAAGCTTTTCGAGAGTGGACTTTGAGCAGTAACAGGCCCTGGCGATCTCCTCTGTGCGGATATCCGTCTCCAGGTGCTGCTCCATATATTCCAATGCATTGGCTAATATCTCCAGATTGTCCATACTCTCTGCTCCTTATGCTCCATAAACCCGATCGATCGCAGCCTCAGTATAGCAGAATGTGTTTTGACTGTCTTGATATTTTGGGTAATGTTACGCGGTTTCGCGGTACTGCAGATACTCGATAAACCGCCGGATCGCCAGTGATACAGCTTCTCTGTACCGCTGTCGTCGTAACGCTCTTTGTCGGCTGCAGGCAGGGGCTTTCCATGGAGATTGCCGCAGGCGACTGGTTTCCCATCCTGCTGCTTGGCCTGGTGAATACGGGCGTTGGATGCTATTGTTACTTTTCCTCGATCGGTGATCTTCCCGCACAGTCCGTCGCCGTATGCGGCTATCTGGAGCCGCTGTCCGCGGTACTGCTGTCCGTGCTGATCCTGCATGAGACAATGGCCCCGCTGCAGATACTGGGAGCTGTTTTAATTATCGGCGGTGCTGTTTTCGGTGAATGCTATTTTATCAACGATCCGGACGGCGCCGATCCTTTTTGCCATCGCAAATAAGGGCGGATAATTTTTGCGTTCTCTTGAAAACCTACCAAATATATGTTATTATTAAGTTATAAACTATCAGGGGGACCAAAAATATGAAAATCTCCACAAAAGGCCGCTATGCACTGCGTATGCTTCTGGATCTGGCTGAACACCGTTCCGAGGGATATATCGCCCTAAAGGATATCGCAAAGCGTCAGGATATTTCCAAAAAATATCTGGAGCAGATCATTCCTATTCTTAACAGATCTGATTTTCTGAAAACCAACCGCGGATATCAGGGAGGGTATATGCTGGCAAAAGATCCGGCTCAATATACAGTCGGAGACATTCTTCGTATGACGGAAGGCAGTCTCGCTCCGGTTGCCTGTACGGAACAAAATCCCATTGACTGTGCCAGAAGCGCCGATTGTCCAACGCTGCCTGTCTGGCAAGGGCTCTATCGGGTCATCAACGAGTATCTTGACGGAATCACGCTGCAGGACATTTTGGACAGCTATAGAGAACGGGGAGCAGACAGCTATGTAATTTGAGGGATTTCGCTTTAATCATCGGCGGCACTGTTTTCGGTGAATGCTATTCCTCCGAAAGACAATAATGGGGCGTCTTTTTCGTAAAACACAATGTCCATGCGATCGTTGATGTGCTCAATCCGCTGTTGCGGCAGATGCCTGCTCTCTCTTTTGTTTCATAATATACGCCTGATAAATGATCAAAAAATAAATACATATTTTAAGCAATAAATTCAACGCTGTATTCATAGATATAAATTCTGCCGCCCATCGGATGTTTGAATAGGTGCTCCAAATGATCAGGAACATCTCCCACCCCGAAACGGCTATTAACGACCAGTACCAAACTGATTTCGTCTTCGCTATGTAAAAATATTGATATGCGGCTGCAGCGCCCAACAGACATGGCGCGATCAGCAGTAAAGCCGCCGCCATATTCTTCCATCCAAAGCCAGGATATGTCATGCGATAACTGTTTGTCAGACATAATGAGGCAAAATAAAGGGCGATCGATATTCCGCTTTTCTTTGGAGTAAGAGTACCCTGTAGCGCCAGTACAAAACCATAAGCGAAAACAATAATCTGGATGAGCAATCCCAGCAGATTTACTGCGATAAGCTGGATATCACTATAGTTCACCGACGCGGAAGTCATCGGAAACCGCATGATGATATCTGCTACAGTAAGTAAAAATGAGAACGATATACATGCGTATAGAATAATCTGAACATGTTTCATGAAAGGTCTTTCAATAATCGGATTCCTTTCCGCAACTTTTTTCATTTCGTTCGTTGACAGCAGATCGTCCAATGATACCTCCAAAAATGCAGCCAGCTTTTTAGCCATGATCAAGTCGGGATATCTGTCGCCGCATTCCCATCTGGAAACAGCCTGTCTTGTCACATAAAGATGTTCGGCCAGTGTCTGCTGAGTCATTCCTTTTGTTTCTCTCGCTTTTCTTAATTGTTCACCAAATTCAACCATTGTCAGTATCTCCTTTCGGTTTGATTTGGTCCAATTATCCCTGATACGCCTCTGATACTCAAGCAACACTTCAATATAATCATGTCACCATAATGGTGCTCCCTGATTTTGCCCTTAAAACTGGGATTTATTGTTCTGATTTGCATAGTGCCAAAGCGGAATTTTTACTTTCTGGTTTTCTCAAAAAGAGTTTGATACACATTGTCTGCCTCATTTTTCCATCCTGGTTCAATGGAAAAAGTAGTTGATGATATCCTCTTAAAAGGTATTTCGTTCTCAGTAAGCATTTGCTCAAATTTAATTAACTCCGAAGTATCAGAGATCGCATAGTTAATATTTTTCCTTGATTACGTAATACCAATTTTCTCTTTTTCTGTCAATCGGCTTTTTGCATTTTTAAGAAGATACAATAGCAGGAAAGAAGAAACTATTTCACAAACGTCAGGTTTGATTTCACAAACGTCAGTCCGTCGATCTTAGGAAGAGGTGGAAAGTATGTTATAATCTTTTAGGAAAGTACAATACAGCAGGACATGAAATATAGAATAATTCCTAACAAAAAAGACGAACCGGCGTATCAAATAGAAAAGGTAACATTAAAACCAAAATACATAACTTAAGGAGGTAACACTATGAATCAGAAAGAACTTTTGGCAAAGGTAAAGGCAGCGAAGTCTGTGGAGGAGATCATTGAGATCGCGAAAGAGACAGGCAAAGAGATCGCGACCGAAGAGGCAAAGAAGCTTTATGATGAGTGCCAGAAAGCCGGGGAGCTCTCAGACGAGGATCTGGAGGCTGTCGCGGGAGGCGGATGTCGTACAGAGGACGGTGTTCTTATCGTGTCGCCGTTCTATGGCTGCGGCGAAAGCACCTCTTTTTTTAAAACCTGCACCGGCTGCAAGCACTGTGGCTACCATCAGGCCGCGATGGTATGTTGGCTCAATGTTAAGTAAAGACCAGTGGTCATATTTGAGAGTCATACTTGAAAGGTGCCGCTCAATCATCTAATTTTGATGATTTTGCGACACCCTCTTTTTTCTCGTTTAGCCTATTGTACACAATTTTCCTCTCAGAACATAGCCAATCTTCTCATAACAAGCATTTGACGCAGCATAATCAGCATCTGTATACAGCATAGGCATATATCCTGCGTTTTTCGCCATTTTGGATACCTGATAAACAAGATTTTCCGCATAGTGCATTCTCCGGTATTCCTCACGCGTGTATACCATGCCTATACTCGCCAGATCACCCTTCGGCCTGATGCTGCAAACAGCCACACTTCTGCGCTCTTTATTTTTCCAGATAAAATGGCTGCCGTCTCTTATCACGTCCTCCGCTTTGCGGCGGTATGCTTCGAGACTATCCATATCTATCCCGGTTTCTTTATGGAAAGAATCAATAAACTCAACCAGTTCATCCATTTCTTTTGGCAAACCTATCAATAACGTGGTCCGCTAAAAACTGATAATTTAGAACAAATCTAAAGGCATACAAAACGATCCTATTTAATCATAATATACTTCTAGTCCTTGCTTGTAGGCTTATCCGGGCGCGTCCTTGCAATACGCCCTTGCTCTAATAATCGGTTGATATGCTTCATGAGATTTTTTCGATCTTTCAAACCGAGATATTCAAGTATTTCCTGTATACTCCTTGCCTCTGTACA
>CANQYP010000201.1 GCA_947628045.1 uncultured Lachnospiraceae bacterium
CATTCGCATGGGATATCACGCTCCTCTGAGAGCATACCACATCCGGCGAAAAACATCAATGCAGAAATCTCTTGCGCAAAAAAAGATTCTGCGGTATAATGACCGCGCTGTGAGTTTCCGCGGCGCGGAGACCGGCGAAAAAACTGAACAAACTATCCGGGTGTGGCGCAGTTGGTAGCGTGCGTGATTTGGGAGCATGTACCCAACTCCCCGCCCCGCGCAGCTCCGAAAGGCGCAAAGCCTTGCGGCTGTAGGAGAAAACCGTTTGCCCCTCCTCCGCGGAAACCGAAAAAAACGTGTTTGACCACAATCCTGACCATAACGGAGAAAAAACAGAACAAACTATCCGGGTGTAGCCCAGTTGGTAGGGCGCCACATTTGGGATGTGGAAGCCGCGCGTTCGAGTCGCGCCACTCGGACCAAAAATCCGTCAAAATCGTTGATTTTGACGGATTTTTC
Organism: uncultured Lachnospiraceae bacterium; assembly: GCA_947628045.1. GTDB lineage: Bacteria > Bacillota > Clostridia > Lachnospirales > Lachnospiraceae > Choladousia. The sequence goes on from CANQYP010000201.1 coordinate 460, forward strand.
ATGCTCAAAAATACCTTTGGATAGGCGGCAGCATTAGCCTGCTGCTCGTCTGCTTCTTTTTGTTTAAGCGAGGTCATTTTGGGCGGGAAAATCAATCGATCTCCAGTTTCTCCAGATAGAGCCGATATATGTCGCTGCCGTTTTTCACTTTGTCAAGTTTTTGTGTGCCGTCCGTGTAGGTCACCATAAAAATCGTCTCATGCTCTTCCCATACAGTCACTTTCGGTTCAGAGGAAGCCGCGCCTATGATCGCGCCCAGCGGGCCCGCGATCGAGTCGCCTATAAGCGTCCGGCCGATCACGTCGAGAGTATCGGACTTTACCTCTTGCCTGAAGTTATTGTAACTGTCAATGTATTTCGTTTTGACGATGCGCTGCCGCAGGTTCTCCATTTTCGCTTTTTCATAGGCGTTGTGACTGGCAACAGCGGGAATACAAACTGCGATCAGGAGCATAAACACGGCCCCGAAAATGGCGAGGCCCCTGTCAACGGGCGAATCTGTGAACTGTACGGCTGCATAAATAAAAAACAGGGCAAGGACGGACGGGCCGGCAGTACACAAAAGAATGCCGGCTTTTTTATTCCTCGAAAATACGAGGCACCCCGCCAGAAGCAAAATCGCGCAGCTGAAAAAACTCAGAAGACAAAGCGCATTGTCCGGCATCGTTTATCATCTCCGAATCAATCATATCACGTTTGCTTGGATACAGCAAGGGCCGCAGAGGACACTGTCGTAAAAAAGTGACAGTTATGCTTTAGAACCGCCATATTTTTAAATTAGCTTTTTTGAAAGGAAAGGCTGAATTTTCACAAGGGGGAGGTAAAGGTATCGCCCCCGTGCATGAAATTTCGTCCTACTCTTTGTCTTTTGTCCCGCAGTTTTTACGCTGTCGGGTGGCAATATATCAGCCGTGAAGTCGTCCCAGCATTTCATGGGTAGCCTCGCCTGGAATCATAAACTTGCTTTTTCGTGCTGATTCGGCGCTCTCCAACTTGCTTTTTCGTGCAATAACTATCTGCTTGAACTTGCTTTTTCGTGATTTGTGAGGTAAGCAAGGTCATTTTGGGAAGCAGAAAAGAAAAAAGACGACTCTCCAATGCCGAGCAGATCCTCGGTGGGGGAGCCGTCTCTTTTGTAGTACGGGTACATCAAAGGTAAGGAGTTTTTACTGAGGCCCTTTTGCCCGCCTTTTCAATAAATAATAAACAGAAATACTCTTCTGAGGCAGGGTGAGAGCCGCTGCACTTATTTGTGTCACCAGCGCTAATCCAAAATCATTGCCCTTGGAGGTCTCGTAGAATTGCCCGACTTTTTCCCCTTTTGGCCTGCTAATCATTTTGCCGACCTTGGCAAAATGATCTCCGAACAAACTCCCATAGCCAGCCGAATTTCGGCAGATTTTTGTCGGGAACCAAAATCTGCCGAAGCTCTGCTGATTATGGCACGTTAAAAGCCTCCTGTTCAGCGGAAAGAAAGACCGGCGAAAAATAGCAGAGGCACACAGCAAGTTTGTTATCCCCGTTATACCCTTGACGACAGTGAATAACAGGGGTATAATTGGGTATAACAGATTGGGGGTGTACTTTTGGAACAGTTGGAAATCATAGAGCGCATCCATGAGTTGGAGCGCGAGATTGCTTTGCTGCCTCCTGGCAGTATTGCCGTGAAAAAAGTCAGAGGAAAAGAATATTACTACCACCGGATCACGCGAAATCAGAAGCGCACCGAAACATACATCGATTTTGATCGTGTCGATGAGCTGCGCGCCCAGATCGAAAAAAGAAAAGAATTAGAGGATGAACTGAAAAAGCTCAAAAGACTCGCTCCCTCGCCGGAGCCTGCTAAGGATGCGAAAGACACACATCAGTTTTCCACCTATGTGCGGCTCGGTCCACAGCTGAAAAAACTGACGGCTCCCGTAAAAACATACAGGAAGCGTGAGTGTTATCCCATCCTGCACGATTTTGTGTTTGGTGAGCAGCAGGACAAGGTTTTCATCCTCTACGGCCTGAGACGGACAGGCAAAACCACGTTAATCCGCCAGGTGCTCCTGAATATGACACCCGAACAGCTGAGCGCGGCGGCCTTTATCCAGATCAAGACCAAAGATAGTCTGGCGGGGATCAATGCGGATTTGAAGTATCTTGAGGATCAGGGCTTTCGGTATGTGTTCATCGATGAAGTCACTCTCATGGAAGACTTTATCGAAGGCGCCGCACTGTTTTCCGATATCTATGCCAGCAGCGGCATGAAGATCGTCCTGTCGGGTACAGATTCCCTTGGCTTTATCTTCAGCGAATACGAACAGCTTTACGATCGCTGCGTTTTGCTGCACACCACATTTATCCCATACCGGGAATTTGAAACCGTTCTCGGCATCGAAGGCATTGACGAGTACATCCGGTACGGTGGCACAATGAGCATGGGCGGCGTCAATTACAACGAGAAGTCCTCTTTCGCCACCAGCAAGAGCGCCAGCGAATATATCGATAGCGCTATTGCGAGAAACATCCAGCACTCCCTCAAATATTACCAGGATGGCGGCCATTTCCGCCGTCTGTATGAGCTGTATGAGAAAGGCGAACTGACGAGTGCCATCAACCGTGTTGTAGAGGATATCAACCACCGTTTCACTAAAGAGGTCCTCACAAGGACATTTGTTTCTCACGATCTGGCCATTTCCGCTCGGAATCTTCTGCATGATCGCGACGAGCCTATAGATATTATGCAAAGCATCGATGAAGCTGCCGTGACCAAGCTTGTCAAAACGATGCTGGATATCCTTGACAGAGAAGAGCAATCTGTCGAGGTGGATGATGCCCATGCCTATCAGATCAAGGAATATCTGTCCCTTTTGGATCTGGTCATGGAAGTGGATCTGCTGCATTTCCCGGATGTCAACAACCGGGAAAAGATTACCGTGATCAGTCAACCGGGCCTGCGCTATGCCCAGGCAGACGCCTTGGTCAGCAGTCTGCTGCTGGACGAAAAATTCAACGCTCTTTCCGCCGTGCAGCGAAACCGCGTCCTGGAGCGCATTTTAAGCGAGATCAAAGGCAGAATGATGGAAGATATCGTCCTGCTGGAAACAAAACTTGCCAATCCCAAAAAGCAAGTCTTTAAGCTGCAATTTGCGGTCGGAGAATTTGATATGGTCGTGCACGATCCTGTCTCAATCACTTGCGAGATTTATGAAATTAAGCACAGTAAGGAAGTCGTTGAAAGCCAGTATAGGCATCTGATTGATGCCGAAAAGTGCGCCGAGACCGAGCACCGCTTTGGCCGGATCACCGGTCGGTATGTCATCTATCGCGGTGAAAGAACTGAAGTTGATGGCATTGAGTATCTGAATGTGGAGCAGTATCTGAAATCTTTGGTTTCATAGTAAGCGTCAAACGTAACGGCAGGAGAAAAAGGAGGCCCTCAAGGGAAGATGAAAGAGTCAACTTCTCTTGAGGGC
>CANQYP010000202.1 GCA_947628045.1 uncultured Lachnospiraceae bacterium
GCGACGGCACGGGCTCGATCAGCCTGGACGTGCAGTTCCTGCCGGACGTGGACATTCCCTGCCCGGACTGCCGCGGCTCCCGCTACGCGAAGGACGCGTATCTGGTGAAACGGGTTCCGAAGACAGATCCCGGAAAGAAACAGACATATTCCCTGCCGGAGCTGATGGACATGAGCATAGACGAGGCGCTTGCCGTCTGCGCCGATCTCCCGAATGTGCAGCGGAAACTGCAGGTGCTGCACGATCTAGGACTGGGCTATCTGACGCTCGGGGAGGAGACGCCGAGCCTGTCCGGCGGCGAGGCGCAGCGCCTGAAACTCGCCAGCGAGATGGGCAGAGGGCAGGAGGATACGGTGTTCGTGTTCGATGAGCCGACGATCGGGCTGCATCCATTGGATGTGCAGACGCTGCTCAAGGTGTTCCGCCATCTGACCGACAACGGGGCGACGGTGATCGTGATCGAGCACGACCTTGACGTGATCCGCAACTCGGACTACTGCATCGACATGGGACCGGGCGGCGGCGTCCACGGAGGCAGGATCGTCGCGCGCGGGACGCCGGAGGAGATCAAGGCGAACCATGAGAGCATCACCGGTCGGTATCTGTGAAATATATGCAGGGTTCAAGGTTCCTTATTTTCCCGAACAGATCGGCAGCCGGGAGCGTTCCGGGAGGGAGCGCCCGGTTTATCCTTCTTCGGCAGGGTTGTCCTGAAAACGGATGGCGTGCCGGAGAGGGATATTTTTTTCTTGACATACTATGCAATAAATAGTATATTAAACATAATATACAATGCATAGTATATGGACAGGAGGTATTTGCATGGATGTTCAGAGAAAAAAGGGGATCCTTGAGGTGTGTGTCCTCGCTGTGCTGAAGAGAGGTCCGTCCTACGGCTACCTGATCATTCGGGAGCTGGAGCGCTGCGTGGATATCTCGGAGTCGACCCTGTATCCGATCCTGAAACGTCTGGAGCAGGGCGGGAGCCTGGAGACGTACCGCATGGAGTACAACGGGCGCATGCGGAAGTATTACCGGCTGACGCAGGGCGGTCAGCGCAAGATCGACGCCTTCCTGGACGAGTGGGATGAGCTGCGCACGATGTACCAGTTTGTCGCGGAGCAGAACGCGCGGGAACCGGAGCCGATGGGGGAGACGCCCACTGGAGCGGACGGAGAGGCAGGGCAGGAGGCATGCGCGGCGGAACCGGCTGAGGCGAGCGTGGAAACAGACGAAGAGGCAAGGCAGGAGGCATGCGCGGCGGAATCGGCTGAGATGCCCGCGGGAACAGACGGAGAGACAGGTGAGGAGGAGCAGAGATGAAAAAAGAAGAATATCTGAAAAAACTGAAATTTCAGCTGATCGACCTGCCGGGCGATGATCTGGCGCAGATCGAGGATTTCTACGAGGAGCTGATCTACGACGGGATGGAGCAGGGTTATTCGGAGGAGGAGATCCTCGCCCGTCTGGAGACGCCGGAGGAGGTCGCGAAGAAGATCCGCGCGGAGTACGGCGGACTGATGGTCTACACGGCGAAATCCGCGAGCCGGGAGAGCGCGCAGGGGTATGAGTCGTCCTCGCTGATCCATACGGTGAAGGTGGAGACGGAGAATCTGCGCATCCGCGTGCGCACCGTGGAGGAAGGACCCGTGCGCGTCTATTTCAAGCCGAAGGAAGGACGGGATCTCGTCACCTTTGAGGAGAAGGACGGTGTCTTCCTGTTCCATCACGAGATGAAAGGACCGTCTCCGCTGAACTGGCTCAATTTCCTCTGGGACAGCAACATTCTCGTGCTGGAGCTCCCGATGAACTATGCCGGGACGCTTTGCCTGCGCACCACGAACGGTACGATCAAGGCTGCCGGTCTGGCGAACCTCGCGGTGGGTGAGATCAGGAGCAACAACGGGACGATTCGCATAGAGAACTGCCATGCCGGACGGCTGCATGTCACGTCCAACAACGCCCGGATCGAGCTCTCCAACGTGCGCGGCAGCGAGCTGGAGGCGTCGGCGGGCAACGGGCTGGTCACGGCGAAGGAGTGCAGTTTCCCGGAGAGGCTGTCGCTGCAGACGCAGAACGGCGCGGTATCCGGGCGCAACCTGATCGGCGACCACATTTCGATGCAGACCTGCAACGGCGTCGTCTCCGGCACGATCATCGGCAACCCGGCGGACTACAACGTCAGCAGCATGACGCGCAACGGCATGAACAATCTGGAGAACGTGAACGAGCCAGGGCGGACGAAGTCGCTTTTGGCGAAGACGCACAATGGTCGGATCCAGATTGATTTCACCATGTAAAAAAAGAATTGTATTCTCCGCGATTCTATGTTATATTAGTGGACACAAGGGACAAGGACGCCCCGATCCGAAGGGGTGATTTGTCCCTTTTTCATACGGCTGGAGAGACCGGAAAGAGGATCCCCGGCTGCATGAAACGACAGAATCATAAGGAAAATGGAGGAGAAGATTATGAAGAGAAACGGTAAGATGGCGATTGGTCTGCTGTGTGCGGCTGCGATGGCGGCTCTGATGGGTATGACAGCTTTTGCGGACGAGGAGACGAAGACGCTCCGCGTCGCGATGGAGTGCGGCTACGCTCCGTACAACTGGACACAGGCGGACGATTCCAACGGCGCGGTGCCGATTGCGGACAGCAAGGAGTTCGCGTACGGCTACGACGTCATGATGGCAAAGCATATCTGCGAGGAGCTCGGCTGGGATCTGGAGATCGTAAAGCTTGACTGGGATTCCCTCGTACCGGCGGTGCAGTCCGGCACGGTGGATTGTGTCATCGCGGGACAGTCGATCACATCGGAGCGCCTTGAGATGGTAGATTTCACGGAACCGTACTACTATGCGTCGATCATCACGCTGACGAAGGCGGACAGTGATTACGCGGACGCGGAGGGCGTTGAGGGGCTTTCCGGCGCGACGGCGACTTCCCAGCTGAACACGGTGTGGTACGATGTGTGTCTACCGCAGATCCCGGACGCGAACATTCTTCCGGCACAGGAGTCCGCGCCGGCAATGCTCGTGGCGCTCGAGGCGGACAAGTGCGACATCGTCGTGACCGATATGCCAACCGGCATGGCTGCATGCGTGGCTTACCCGGATTTCAAACTGCTTGACTTCACGGAATCAGACGACGACTTTGAGGTGTCCGAGGAGGAGATCAACATCGGTATCTCTGTCCAGAAGGGCAACACGGAGCTGCTCGACGCGATCAACGGCGTGCTCGCCGACATGACCGTCGAGGATTATGAGGAAATGATGAACGAGGCGATTTCCGTGCAGCCGCTCGCGGACGCGGAGGAGTAAAGGAGAATTCAAATGCCACAGGATTTTTTCGGCAGGATAATCTATATTCTGCAGACACGCGGACTGTCTTATCTGGACGGCGCCAAGAATACGATGATCATCGCGCTGGTCAGCACCCTGATCGGCTGCATCATCGGTTTCGCGGTCGGCATTGTGCAGACGATCCCGGTCAGCAAAAATGACAATGTCATCAAGCGCGGACTGCTCTGGATCGTCCGGCTGGTGCTGAACGCCTATGTCGAGGTGTTCCGCGGCACGCCGATGATGGCGCAGGCGATGTTCATCTACTTCGGCTCGTCGGTGCTGTTCAACATCAACATGTCGATGTGGTTCGCTGCGTTTTTCATCGTGTCGATCAACACCGGCGCGTACATGGCTGAGACGGTCCGCGGCGGCATTCTCTCGATCGATCCGGGGCAGACGGAGGGCGCGAAGGCGATTGGCATGACGCATGTGCAGACGATGCTCTACGTCATTCTGCCGCAGGCGCTGCGCAACATCATGCCCCAGATCGGCAACAACCTGATCATCAACATCAAGGATACCTGCGTGCT
>CANQYP010000203.1 GCA_947628045.1 uncultured Lachnospiraceae bacterium
TTTCTGGTAACTCCAGCAACTTTCCTGCCTTGCCCCCAAAAATCAATGCTGAGATGATGACATTTGTATCCAGCATAATCTTCATGATCCGCTCCTCTCAACCAAAAACGAATCTTTGCGATACTGCCTCAAATTTTTGCCTTATTAAAGCGATATTGAGATAGTTCTATTATGCTGTCTGCCACAAGACAACCCCCTCTCTGACTACGTTCTGATAGAACGGAACAATTGTCTCCCACTTGGAAAATTTTTCGGCATCAATATCTATGACAGAAAACACTTTATCATATTTCAAATTCATATCTACAATAAAATCCGACAGTTTGTCTTCTGTCCCTTCATCTAACGTACCCTTTACGATCAACGCAACATCAACATCTGATTCTTCCGTATTTGTACCTCGCGCAACAGAACCGTAAAGCACGATACGCACTAAATGCTTCTGCATAACTGCCAATATCCCCTTAACCAGTTCCTGTAAAATATTTTGGCTCATTTCCATCTGCGAACTATTATTCATAAATCACCACTCCATAGTTTTCTGATTTCCTCGTCAACAGGAGATTCCGATATGACCTCAGAAACATCCAGCATTTCTTCCGCACGTTTCATACGATAATCAGTCAGTTCACTCATGCAGCTTTCCATAATACAATCCCCTCCTCATTTATATTTCTGTAAAACGGCAGAATACTGCCCCACTTGTCCATTTTAGATCTCTCAATATCTATAATAGAAAACACCCGTCCATATTTCATGTCCAGTTCAGCATTCCATTCCATAAAGCAATCAAATACCTGCTCAATACAATCATCCTGCACGATAATAGCAATATCGACGTCACTATCCGCTGTCTCTTCCCGGCGCGCCACCGAACCATATAAAATAATCTGCAAAATGTTCGTATCAAATATCTTTTGTAGCCCATCTATCAGATCGCGGACTTCTTCTTCGCCAATCATGGTTATTGCACCCCTTTCTATTTTCTTTTTGTGTCAGCACATTCTTACCATCCATAAATCATCATTCGAACAATGATGCTGGCTTAAAATCTCTGTGTATTTCCGATATAGGGATAGGTTTTTCAAACTTTATTTTATCGTAAAGTTCTTGTATATTTTATTTTACCATAAAATCGATGAATTGCACATATCTTTTTCCATAGTCCCGTTTCCCCAAGTTCTGTATCTTTCCGGCACGAAAAAAGAGCACCCGATCGGATGCTCCCCAGCAGGGCTACAAGGATTCGAACCTTGAAATGACGGAGTCAGAGTCCGTTGCCTTACCGTTTGGCGATAGCCCTATATTTCTTTGCAGTTCTCACATGCAAGTGATATTATAGCGCATGTTCTGTTTTATTGCAAGCACTTTTTTCAAATATATAATGCTAATTTCCGCAAAGTATGGTACACTACACTGTAACGCCCCGCGGAATTATTTTATCCGGCGCGGGCGATCCTATACCGAAAGGGGCAACTTTATGAGTACACTCAACCTCACCCTGCTGACCGATCTCTACGAGCTGACGATGATGCAGGGCTATTTCGAGAGCAAGTCAACCGAGACCGTCGTCTTTGACGCGTTCTACCGCAGCAATCCGTGCGGAAACGGCTACGCGATCGCCGCCGGACTCGAGCAGGTCATCGACTACATCAGGAATCTGCGTTTCTCCGAGGAGGACATCGCCTACCTCAAAGGTCTCGGGATTTTCCACGACGCGTTCCTTGACTATCTGCGCGCTTTCCGTTTCGAGGGCGACATCTACGCGATCCCGGAGGGCTCGGTCGTGTTTCCGTATGAACCGTTGCTGAAGGTCATCGCACCGATCATGCAGGCGCAGCTTGTCGAGACCGCGATCCTCACGATCCTGAACCACCAGAGCCTGATCGCGACAAAAGCGGTGCGCGTCGTGCGCGCTGCCCGCGGAGACGGCGTCATGGAATTCGGGCTGCGCCGTGCGCAGGGACCGGACGCCGGCGTCTACGGCGCGCGTGCAGCGATGATCGCGGGCTGCATCGGCACCTCGAACGTGCTTGCCGGACAGCTCTTCGACGTGCCGGTCAAGGGCACGCACGCGCACAGCTGGATCATGAGTTTCCCGGACGAGTACACCGCCTTCAAGAAATACGCGGAGCTGTATCCCGACGCCTGCACGCTGCTCGTGGATACATACGACACTCTGCGCAGCGGCGTCCCGAACGCGATCCGCGTGTTCCGTGAGATGCGCGCGTCCGGCATTGAGCTCAGGAATTACGGCATCCGCCTCGACAGCGGCGACCTCGCCTACATGTCGAAAAAGGCGCGGAAGATGCTCGACGAGGCAGGTTTCCCGGACGCCGTCATCTCCGCGTCCAGCGACCTCGACGAGTACCTGATCGACAGCCTGAAATCCCAGGGCGCGGCGATCAGCTCCTGGGGCGTCGGCACGAACATGATCACCTCCAAGGACTGCCCCGCCTTCGGCGGCGTCTACAAGCTGGCGGCGGTGCTCGACGAAAAGACCGGCGAATTCATTCCGAAGATCAAGCTCTCCGAGAATACGGCAAAGATCACGAACCCGGGCAACAAAAAGATCCTGCGCATCTACGATAAGGAGAGCGGCAAGATCCACGCCGACCTGATCTGCCTTGCCGACGAAGAGTTCGACGCCGACCGGGATCTGGTGATCTTCGACCCGCTGGAGACATGGAAAAAGACAAAATTCAAAGGCGGCAGCTACACGCTGCGCGAGATGCTCGTCCCCGTATTTCTGAAAGGGGAATGCGTCTACACCTCGCCCTCTGTCATGGAGATCCGCGAATACTGCAAAAAGGAGACCGACACGCTCTGGGAAGAGACAAAGCGTTTCACGAATCCACATGAGGTCTACGTCGATCTCTCCGACAAGCTCTACGACATCAAGCGCACGCTGCTGAACCAGATGGGGCGCGACTAGACGATTGATTTCAACTGGAATTTTCTGCCGGGCAATGCGTCCGGCAGATTTTGTTTCGACATATCCCCGGTCAGTTTCGTGCATAAACTCCGCCCTTTTACAGATACTACAAGTACCAACAATAACTGGCACGCGGGCGATCTTTCACCGCGCCGGTTCAAGATAAAGGGAAAATCAGAAGATGGAGGAACACGATATGAAAGCAACAGGAATTGTCAGGAGAATCGACGACCTGGGACGCGTCGTTATCCCAAAAGAGATAAGAAGAACTTTGCGGATCCGTGAGAGCGATCCGCTGGAAATCTTTACCGACCGCGAGGGTGAGATCATTCTAAAAAAATACTCTCCCATCGGGGAGCTCGGCAGTTTCGCAAAGGAATACGCCGAGGCGCTCGCGTCCGCGTCCGGGCACAGCGTTTTCATCACGGACCGCGACCAGATCATCGCGGCGGCGGGCGGCATCCGCAAGGAGGCGGTGGGCACCCCGGTCACCGGGCAGCTCGAGGCGGTGATGAACGACCGCGAAAACGTGCTCAGCGACCCACAGTCCAAGAAACAGATCAAGATCACGAACGAAGACCACGACGAGAGCATGCCGCAGGTCATCAGCCCGATCCTCTGCGAGGGCGACGTCATCGGCTCCGTGATCCTGCGCAGCAAGGACACCTCCCGCCGCATGGGCGAAACCGAGCAGGTACTCGCGAAATGCGCCGCCGGTTTCATGGGACGGCAGATGGAGCAGTAAAACCGGCCGGAAAATATATGACGGATATTTCAAAAAATGTATTTAAAAAATCGGATTCTGTTTGACAGCCGCAGCAAAGTATGCTAAGATATAGAACCGTAGCGGTCATCGCTGCGTGCTGCTGTGGCTCAGTCGGTAGAGCGTCGCATTGGTAGTGCGGAGGTCACGGGTCCGATTCCCGTCAGCAGCTT
>CANQYP010000204.1 GCA_947628045.1 uncultured Lachnospiraceae bacterium
GTCGTGATGCGGGACATGGCGGGGCTGTGGACGGACGGACGCTATTTTATCCAGGCGGAGCAGCAGCTCTCCGGCAGCGGCGTGACGCTGTTCAAGATGGGCGAGCCGGACGTGCCGACCGTACATGAGTTTTTGGAGAAAAATCTGACAGGCGGGCAGTGCCTCGGCTTTGACGGGCGCACGGTCAGCGCGAAGGAGGCTGCGGAGCTTGACAGGGAGCTTGGGGCGAAAGGCGTCAGGATCGACGACGCGGAGGATCTGGTCGGGGAGATCTGGGCAGACCGCCCGCCTCTTCCCTGCGAGCCGGTGATCGAGCTTGGTGTGGAGTGGACCGGGCGGACACGCGCGGAGAAATGCATGCAGGTGCGCAAAATGATGCAGGAGAAGGGCGCGGATGTGTTCCTGCTGACATCGCTCGACGACATCGCGTGGCTGCTCAACATCCGCGGCGCAGACATTCACTGCAATCCGGTCGTGCTCTCGTATCTGGCGATGACACAGCAGGAGATTCTGCTCTTTGCGAACGAGAAGGCGTTTCCGGCGGAGGTGAGGCGTGCGCTGGAGGCGGACGGCGTATCGCTGCGACCGTACGACGAGGTGTACGCGTATGCGGCAGAGCTGGGGCATGGTCTTAAGGCGCTCCTGTGCAGGGCAAAGGTCAACAGCCGCCTCATCAGCAGCATCCCGGAGGGTGTGGAGATTCTCGACGAGGAAAATCCGACGCTGCTCCCGAAAGCGGTCAAGAACCCGACCGAGGTCGCGAACGAGCGGATTGCGCACGTGAAGGACGGCGTGGCGCTGACGAAGTTCATTTACTGGCTGAAGACGAACGTCGGGAAAATTCCGATGACAGAGCTGAGCGCGGAGAAGAAACTTTATGAGCTGCGCGCCGCGCAGGAGCATTTCATGGGGAACAGTTTTGATCCGATCATCTCGTACGGGGCGCACGCCGCGATCGTCCACTACTCGGCGACGCCGGAGACCGACGTGCCGATCGAGCCGAAGGGACTGCTGCTCGCGGACACAGGCGGACAGTATCTGGAGGGCACGACGGACGTCACGCGGACGATCGTCATGGGAGCATTGACCGACGAGGAGAAGAAATATTTCACGGCGGTGCTGCGGGGCATGCTGAGTCTGGCGGACGTGAAATTTCTTCAGGGCTGCACCGGGCGCAATTTTGACTATGTCGCGCGCGAGCCGCTCTGGCGGATGGGGGACGACTTCAACCACGGGACCGGACACGGCGTCGGCTATTTCCTGAATGTGCACGAGTCCCCGAACGGGTTCCGCTGGAAACATGTGCCGGAGCGCAACGACGACGTGGCGTTCGAGGAGGGCATGATCACCTCTGACGAGCCCGGCTATTACGCGGAGGGGAAATTCGGCATCCGCCACGAGAACCTGATCGTCTGCAAAAAGGCGGAGAAGACGGCGGCGGGACAGTTCCTGTGTTTTGAGCACCTGACGATGGCGCCGTTCGACCTCGACGGGATCGTGCCGGAGCAGATGACGCAGCGGGAGCGGGAACTGTTGAATACATACCACGCAAAGGTCTGCGAGACGATCGCTCCGTATCTGGAACCGGAAGAGCAGGAGTGGCTTAAGCGGGCGACGAGGGGGATTTGATAAAGTAGAAAAGAATTGACAAAACAGGCGATTTTGCTTAGACTTGAAATGCAGTTGAGAATAGAAGAGAAGAGGAAACGAGATGAGAGTATACAACACGCAGAGCAAGCGAAAGGAAGAGTTCGAGCCGCTCGTGCCGGGCAAGGTGAGCATGTACGTGTGCGGTCCGACGGTCTACAATTACATTCATATCGGAAACGCGCGCCCGATGATCGTGTTCGACACGGCCAGGCGCTACATGGAGCACAAGGGTTACGAGGTCAACTACGTCTCGAATTTCACGGACGTGGACGACAAGATCATCGCGAAGGCGAACGAGGAGGGCGTGACGGCGCAGGAGATCTCCGAGCGCTACATCGCGGAGTGCAGGAAGGACATGGAGGGCATGAACGTGAAACCCGCCACGACGCACCCGCTGGCGACACAGGAGATCGACGGGATGATCGAGATGATCCGGACGCTGATCGACAAGGGCTACGCTTACAATGTGGACGGCACAGTCTATTTCCGCACGAAAAAATTCAAGGATTACGGCAAGCTGTCGCACAAGAACCTCGACGATCTCCGCTCAGGCAGCCGCTCCCTGCTCGTGACGGGCGAGGACCAGAAGGAGGATCCGCTCGACTTTGTGCTGTGGAAACCGAAGAAGGAGGGCGAGCCGTCCTGGCAGTCGCCGTGGAGCGACGGGCGTCCGGGCTGGCACATCGAGTGCTCAGTCATGGCGAAGAAATACCTCGGTGAGGAGATCGACATCCACGCGGGCGGCGAGGACTTGATCTTCCCGCACCATGAGAATGAGATTGCGCAGAGTGAGTGCTGCAACGGCAAGCCGTTCGCGAAATATTGGCTGCACAACGCGTTCCTGAACATCGACAACCGCAAGATGTCCAAGTCGCTCGGCAATTTCTTTACGGTGCGCGAGATCTCAGAGAAATACGACCTGCAGGTGCTGCGTTTCTTCATGCTGAGCGCGCACTATCGGAGCCCGCTGAACTTCAGCGCGGAGCTGATGGAGGCGTCGGCGAACGGACTGGAGCGCATCCGCAACGCGGTGTCGAACCTCGGTTATCTGCTGGAGAGTGCGCCCGACGATACATTGGCAGGGAAGGATACGGGAAACGGCAGCGGTGCACCGACAACGCAGAATGCGTCGACAGGAAACATTGCCGCGTCGGAGCAAAGTACGTCGGCAGGAAATACTGATGCGCCGGAACAGATTGACGGCATGACGGAGGCGGAACAGGCGGAGCTCGCAAATGTCATGGCGTTTGAGACGAAGTTCGATGAGGCGATGGACGACGACTTCAACACAGCTGACGCGATCGCGGCGATCTTCGAGCTTGTCAAGTACGCGAACAGCAATGTCTCCGCGGAGAACACGAAGGTGTTCGTACAGGCGGTGCGCGACGAGATCATCAAGCTCTGCGACGTGCTCGGCATCATCGCCGAGGAGCAGCAGGAGCTCCTGGACGAGGAGATCGAGAAACTGATCCAGGAACGGCAGGAGGCGCGGAAGGCGAAGAACTTCGCGCGGGCGGACGAGATCCGCAGCCAGCTGCTCGAGCAGGGCATCACGCTGCTGGACACGAGAGAAGGAGTCAAATGGAAAAGAGCATAAAGCCATTTACGGAGAGCCTGGATGAGACATTCAGGCTTTCTGATAAAGATTGGAAAATGTACTCACCGCTGACGCTCGCCTACATCGGGGACGCGGTCTACGAGCTGATCGTGCGGACCATCTATGTGAAACAGGGGAACTGTCAGACGCAGAAACTGCATCAGAGGGTGACCGCGTGTGTCAGCGCGAAGGCGCAGGCGAAGATTGCCGCTGCGCTGGAGCCGCTCCTGACGGAGGAAGAGGCGGGAGTGTTTCGCCGCGGGCGCAACGCCAAGCCCTACACGAAGGCAAAGAATGCGAGCATGGAGGAGTACCTTGCCGCGACAGGATTCGAGGCGCTTGTCGGGTATCTGTATCTGAAACGGGAGTACGAGCGGCTGAACGAGCTGGTCGCGCGGGGATTGGAGGAGATTCCTATTTAGCATACATCGGACGGAATCGCACGGTACCCTTCCTGGGTATTTCCCGGCAAAACCGCAATATCGGCTTTTAGAAGGGAAAGCCGATATTGAACGGCTTTGTGCCGGAAAACACCCGGAAATCCCTGCGATTCCTGT
>CANQYP010000205.1 GCA_947628045.1 uncultured Lachnospiraceae bacterium
CCGCAGTATCTGACCAACCGTTTTCTGTCGAAGTCAAAGGCTCTGCAGATCCTCTGCGCCGTAGTGTTCCTGGTGGCTTACACGATCTATGCGGCCTCCAGCATCAAGGCGTGCGGGACTCTGTTTAACACGGTGATCGGGATTGACGCCAATGTGGCTATGTATCTGGCGGCGATCATCATTATCGGCTACACCTTCCTGGGCGGTTTCTCTGCTGTGTGCTGGACCGACTTTTTCCAGGGCATGCTGATGCTGGGAGCCATGCTGATCGCGCCCATCTTTGCGGCGTCCGCGCTGGATTTCTCCGCGACGGCGGCGATGCCGGAGGGCTACTGGAACGCGTTTGCAAATTGGAAGGATATCGTATCCGGACTTGGCTGGGGTCTGGGATATTTCGGGATGCCTCACATTATCATCCGTTTCATGTCCCTGAAGTCCCAGAAGGATCTGAAGAAATCCGCGAAGATCGGTATTACCTGGACCGTGATCATCGTGATCTTCTCGGCTATCATCGGTATTGTAGGGCGTATGTTCCTGGGCTTTGACGAGAACATCAACAGCAATTCCCTGGTATTTATCGAGATGGTGCGCCGGATCTTCCCGGGAGTCATCTCCGGCATCCTGCTCTCCGCGGTGCTGGCGGCTTCCATGAGCACGGCGGACAGCCAGCTGCTTTCCGCGGCAAGCGCGTTCGCAAGCGACGTGTATAAGCCGGTGTTCCGCAAGAATAAGGCTTCCGACAAGGAGATGCTTTGGGCCGGCCGTCTGGTTGTTCTGGCGATCGCAGTGCTGGCGCTGATTCTTGCCTCCAACCCGAATGCGGGTTCAATCATGGATCTGGTGTCCAACGCCTGGGGCGTGTTCGGAGCTGCCTTCGGTCCGGCGATCATGCTGAGCCTGTTCTGGAGACGCTTTAACTTCAAGGGCGCCGTGGCCGGAATCCTGGTGGGCGCCGTGGTGGATATGGCCTGGCTCGCATTCCTGGCTTCGACCGGAATTTACGAGATTATTCCCGGATTTGCCGCCAGCCTGATCGCAGCCGTAGTCGTATCCCTGGTTACCGGGGAGCCTGAGAAGGAAGTGGAGGAGCTGTTCGACAAGGCAGTCGCCTACGAAGAGTAGGAAGTATTTTACACAGACAGAAAAACATGTTAAAATAAAATGCACTGAAATTATGATATTGAGATATCGGAAAGGAGACTACGGCTATGAAAAAGTATGTATGCGGACCTTGCGGTTACGAGTATGACCCGGAGGTTGGCGATCCGGATAACGGCATCGCTCCGGGCACGGCGTTCGAGGATCTGCCGGAGGACTGGGTATGCCCGGTCTGCGGCGTGAGCAAGGACGAGTTTGAAGAGGCGTAAGCCGAGAACCGACTGACGCTTTAAGCAAGATCAAAAAGGGGCCTGTCGCGGGACAGCCCCTTTTTGCGGCTCTTTTTTTACAGCTTGTCGATGATCGCCGCGGCGCGCAGGGCGCGGCGGATGATGTAGCGCACTTCATGGGACATATCGGAGGATACCCCGAACCGGTACGGCTGACCGTTCAGAAACGAGAGGGACAGGCGATAGACATAGTATTCACTGTCGTCCTGTTCCTCCGCCAGCGCGTCTCCCTTGATGCTCATCTCCGTGGTATCACGGTCTTTCCCGAGAGCCATGTCGGACAGAGTCTCAACGGAATATATCCGAAACAGAAACTTACTTAATTATAGTAGATAACAGATAAATACTCAATAGTCCGTGAAGAGCTGAGAGAACCAAATTCTCTCTTATTTTGTATTCTATATTTGTAAAAGATTCAGAAAACGGTTGTAATGACATTGGATATAATGTATAATAATCACATCTATGTTTGAACGGAAATGTAGAATAATCACAAAAAGGAGGACGTAATTTATGCTGGATCAGTCTTACTACCAGAAAGTGGATGAGATCATCGAATCCTACGGCAAGAAGTCAAGCTCACTGATCCCGATCATGCAGGATATTCAGGAAGAATATCGCTACCTGCCGGGAGAATTGCTGACTTATGTGGCGGGACAGATCGGGATCACCGAGGCGAAGGCGTTCAGCGTCGCGACATTCTACGAGAACTTTTCCTTCGAGGCGAAGGGCAAGTACGTGATCAAGGTGTGCGACGGGACAGCCTGCCATGTGCGTAAGTCTATGCCGGTGCTCGAGGCCCTGTACAAAAAGCTGGGACTTTCCAAGAAGAAAAAGACGACGGACGACATGATGTTCACGGTGGAGACCGTATCCTGTCTGGGCGCGTGCGGATTGGCGCCGACGATGATGGTCAACGAGGATGTCTACCCGAGAATGACGCCGGAGAAGGCGGAGGAAGTGATCGACAAACTGAGAGGAGGTGGCGACGCATGATCCAGAGCAAAGAGACATTGACACAGGTTCGTGAAGAGGCGAAGCAGGTTTTGGGTTCATACGATTGCCGGATCCTTGTCTGTTCCGGCACCGGCTGTATCGCGACCGGTTCCGAGAAGATCTACGAGAAGTTCCTGGAGATCACGAAGGACGCTCCGGGCGTGGTGCTCGAGTTTGCCCCGCATGAGCAGGGTGCGCACGTCGGTGTGAAGAAGACCGGCTGCCAGGGCATCTGCGAGCTGGGACCGCTGGTTCGCATCCAGAAGGGCGATCAGGCGATCCAGTACACGAAGGTCCAGCCGGAGGACTGCGAGGAGATCTTCAAGAGCAGCGTGCAGGGCGACGAGGTGGTTGACCGGCTGCTTTACAAGCAGAATGATATATCCTACAAGAAACCGGAGGAGATTCCATTCATCGCGAAACAGACGCGTCTTGTGCTTGAGAACTGCGGCAAGTTCGACGCGGAGTCCCTCGATGAGTACATAGCGAGCGGCGGATTCAAGGCGCTCGAGAAGGCGATGTTTGAGATGACCCCGGACGAGATCATCAGCGAGGTGGATAAGTCCGGGCTGCGCGGACGCGGGGGCGGCGGTTTCCCGGCGGGGCGCAAGTGGCAGCAGGTGGCGCGCCAGAAGGAGACCGTGCGCTACGTGGTCTGTAACGGCGATGAGGGCGATCCGGGCGCATTTATGGACGGCTCCGTCATGGAGGGTGATCCGTACCGCCTGATCGAGGGCATGATGATCGCGGCGTACGCGGTGAAAGCGGCGGACGGTTACATTTATGTGCGCGCCGAGTACCCGATGTCCGTGAAACGGCTCCGCCACGCGATCGCGGAATTGGAGGAGAGAGGGCTCTTGGGCGACCACATCCTCGGGAGCGATTTCAGTTTCCATATGCATATCAATCGCGGCGCGGGCGCGTTTGTCTGCGGCGAGGGTTCCGCGCTGACGGCGTCCATTGAGGGCAACCGCGGCATGCCGCGCGTGAAACCGCCGCGTACCGTGGAGAAGGGGCTCTGGGAGAAACCGACCGTGCTGAACAACGTGGAGACCTACGCGAACGTGCCGAAGATCGTCTTAAACGGCGCCGACTGGTACCGCGGCTACGGCACGGAGGGCAGCCCGGGCACGAAGACCTTCTCCCTGACCGGTTCGATTCAGAACACAGGTCTGATCGAGGTGCCGATGGGGACGACGCTGCGCGAGATCATCTTTGATATCGGCGGCGGGCTGAAGGGCGGTGCGAAGTTCAAGGCGGTGCAGATCGGCGGACCGTCCGGCGGCTGTCTGACAGAGGAGCACCTGGACGTCCCGCTTGACTTTGACTCGGTGAAGAAATACGGCGCGATCGTCGGCTCCGGCGGACTGGTCGTCATGGATGAGCACACCTGCATGGTCGAGGTGGCGCG
>CANQYP010000206.1 GCA_947628045.1 uncultured Lachnospiraceae bacterium
CCTACCGTCGTCGTCGTCTTGCCCTCGCCTGCCGGCGTCGGGTTGATCGCCGTCACGAGCACGAGCTTGCCGTCCGGAAGGTTCGTCTCCTTCAGGAGGTTGTAGTCGATCTTAGCCTTGTAGTTGCCGTACTGCTCCAGGTACTTCGCGTCGATCCCTGCCTTCGCGGCGATCTCCGTGATTGGCGACATAGTCGTCTCCTGTGCAATCTCAATGTCTGATTTGTAGCCCATGATTATCAAGCTCCTTTCGTTAAATAAAATTATTATTTTTCTGTAGATACAGAGCCGTGCTCAACCGATTGCGTTCCATCTGGCACGGCTCATTGCTTACGCGGACTTCATTGTCCCTATGATGATGTCGCACGCGACGACCAGGTCCTCCGCGTGGAATACCGCCGGGAAATTGTCGCTGAACAAAATCTGCGAGGACGGCGGAAATTCGTCGTCTCCGCCCCAGAGCTGGAAACGGATGAAAAATCCGTCGAACACCTCAAACTCATATCCGGCGTCCCCTGCCTTGATCTCTTTCGCGCCCAGCTTTTCACACGCAGAACGGAAAGCGTCGAGCTTATTCCCATAGGAAAACGCGAGCCGCATCATGCACCTGCCGTTGAACTGTCGATAATAGACCTCGCCCCAAGGGATATCACGATACGTCATGAACTTCCCGGTACCGGCCGCCTGCGCGCCCTCGATCAGAAATCGGATCACGAAGATCTGCGCCGCATTCATAACAAGCAGCGGGCAATAGCCTTCGTCCTCTTCCGTACGCTTCACCGTGAATTCCGGAAAACCGATCTCATAATTCTTCCCAAGAAAGCGCAGCGTGAAACACCGTTTCTCCTCCGAATAGGGAAAGCCGGTGCGCACACTGATCTCCTGCGGATCCTTCTTCCGATATTCTTCCTTGTAATGCTCAAACGGAACTCGCTCCTTGTTGTCCTTCTCGTATGCGATGTTCATCATTTCATCTCCAATGTTGGAAACAGCGTCGCGTCCGTGTGCGGCAGGAAACAGCTCGCCACAAACTCGTCCATATACGACGGCTCATTGCTGAGCTCGAGGTAGGTCATATTGTGGGCGACGTCCGCCACCTTCGCCTCCGCCTCCTTCGAGTACAGGATCGCGTAGGCGCCCGACAGCGAGGAATTCCCGATGTAGGTAAACTTCTCCAGCTCAATGTCCGGGAACATACCGATGTTGACAGCATTGCGCATATTGATGCCGCTGCCGATCCCGCCCGCCACCAGCACGCGCTCGATCATGCTCACATCAAAATCCAGAGAGCTGAGCATTACGCGGATCGCCGAGAAGATCGCGCCCTTCGCGCGGATGAAGTTGTCGATATCCACCTCAGTCAGCTCGATGTCCTTGACGGAAGCTGCGTCCTCCTTAAACGCGAGCACATAGCTTCCCATGCCGTAGCTGTCGTGCCGGATCCGCTCACCCTCGCGGATGAATTTTCCCTTCGGGCTGATAATCCCGCAGCGGAACAGCTCGCTGATGATGTCGATGATGCCGGAGCCACAGATGCCGACCGGTTTCTGCCCCTCGTCCCCGACGATCTTGAACGTCGGCTCCATCGTATCCTTGTCGATCGTGCACGCTTCGATCGCACCGTCCGTCGCGCGCATGCCGCAGCTGATGTCGCCGCCCTCGAACGCCGGTCCTGCCGAGCAGGCGCAGCTCATCATGAACTCGGAGTTGCCGAAGACCAGCTCGCCGTTCGTGCCGAGGTCGATGAAAAGCGACATCTCCTCACTGTTCCAGACCGTACTCGCCAGCGTGCCCGCCGTGATATCGCCGCCCACGTAGCTGCCGATGTTCGGCGCCATGAGAATGCGCGCGTGCGGGTAAATATGGATGCCGAGATCCTGCGCACAGATGGAATCCGTCTCAAAAAATGTGGGGATAAACGGTTCCATGCGCACCGGGTCCGCGTCGACGCCGACAAACAGATGATTCATCGTCGTGTTGCCCGCGACGCACATACGGTAGACGCGCTCCGGGGCAATGCCTGCGGACGCGCACATCGCGTCAATCAGCGGGTTCAGCGTCTCTTTGATGATCGCATCCTGAAGTTTCTTCCGTCCGCCGTCCTTCTGCTGCTCAATGATACGGTTGATGACGTCCGCGCCGTAACGGATCTGTCCGTTCCCGGCAGACGCCTTCGCCAGGATCCCTCCGTTTGCCATATCAATGATCAACGCGGATACCGTGGTCGTTCCGATGTCCACTGCAAGACCGCAAATCTGCGCTTTCTCATCTGCCGGCAGCACGTCGAGCACTTCCACGCGCTCGCCATCCCTGCTGACGACACACTGCACCCGGAACGAAGATTTCCGCAGAATCTCCGAAAGTTTCACGAGCACGGCAAACGACAGTTTCACGTTCGAGACACCGCATGCCGCCTCCACTGCCCAGGTCAGGCGCTCGTTGTCCGGCATCGTGTTGTCCAGAGACGGCTCCTCCATCATAATCTCTATGGTTTCCAAATCATTTTGGAAAGCGATCCCGGCAGATGCGATGTCGTTCTTCGTCTTTTCAAAAATCTGCAGTTCCTCCGCAGAACCAAGGTCCGCAACCTTCATCCTGCTCCGATAGGCGGACGCGATGTCCGGGACGAGCACTTCCACATCCGCGACGATCTTGCTGACACAGGACAACCTCCAGCCCTGCGCGTACTCCTCGTCCGTGATGTGCCTCGTCTGCTTTGAGTCCAACTCTCCGCCCGTCAGTTTTACCTTACATTTTCCGCAAGCTGCATTTCCGCTGCATGGCGCGTCGATCGCCACGTTCGCCTTTCTGGCTACCTCAAGAAGGTTTTCCCCGGAACCGGCGAAGACTTCTACGGGCTCGCCGTTCTCAAACTTGAACGTTACCTTGTACATAAGTTCCCCCACGTTATAAGTATTGATACACCCGGAAACCAGATTGGCTCCGGGTGCGTCGGTTTCAATATGTTCTGTGATCAGATCTCAAGATAAGAGTCTGCATACAGCGTATTGTTCTTGAATACATCGCAGGACTTGATCGTCTCCATCAGGCGCAGATCGTTCGGATTCACGATCGCGGAGGTAAGTCCCTGCATCATGCACATCGCGACAAGCGCGGAGTCCATGATCGGACGGATATGCTTCGGCATACCGTTGGAGTTGTTGGAAAGTCCGCCGGTGGAATTCAGACCCATGTCGGAGAACATCTTGATGCACTCCAGGATCTCCATCTGCTTGTCCTGCATGCCCTTCACGACGAGGAACAGCGGATCGAACCAGAGGTCGGTCGGCTCCATGCCGTGCTCAAGGCCTCTCTCGAGCAGTGTCTGGCAGTAAGCCATGCGCTCGTCGTTGTCCTTCGCGATGCCTTCGCCGTTGCACAGCGCAATAACGATCGCGTCGTTTGCCGCAGCGAGGTCCACGTTCTCGATCCTGCCCGCCGCGTCCGCGGAGTTCACGATCGGCTTGCCCTTGGAACGGTTGTAGACAGAGATGCCCGCCTCGATCGCCTTCTTGTTGGAAGTATCCAGCGCAAGCGGAACATTGTCGAAATTGCTCTGAAGGAGCTGAACCGCCCACTTCATCAAATCCTCGCCGTAGCCCTCTGCCGGTCCGATGTTGACGTCAAGGTAGACAGCGCCCGCGTCGAGCTGCTGTTTCGCACGCGCGAGGATCGGCTCCGGATCTCTCTCCATAAAAGCCTTGTTGACCGCCGGGGCAGTCGTGGAAAGTCTCTCACCAATTGTAACGAATTTTGCCATTGTTTCTCTCCTTTCA
>CANQYP010000207.1 GCA_947628045.1 uncultured Lachnospiraceae bacterium
CAGCACATCTGCGATCCCGAGTCTCTGCCGCATGCCTTTCGAGTAGGTGCCCGCGCGCCGGTCCGCCGCCTCGGTCATGCCCACCCGCGCGAGCAGATGGTCGATGCGATCCTCGAGCTCCTGCCCGGAAAGCCCGTTGAGCCGCCCGGTGAAACGCAGATTCTGCCGCCCGGTCATATCCGGGTAGAACCCGACGTTGTCCGGCAGATACCCGACGATGCCCTTGACCTCGAGCGGATGGCGCGCACAGTCCATTCCCTCGATCAGCGCCGTGCCCGCAGTCGGCTCGGTCAACCCGAGCAGCATCAGGATCGTCGTCGTCTTGCCCGCGCCGTTCGGACCGAGCAGCCCGAACACCTCGCCTTTGCGGATCGACAGGTTCAGATCGTCGACGGCGCGTTTATCGCCGTACTGTTTCGCGAGGTGCGCGATCTCTATCACATTTCTCTTGTCTTCCGACATGCCTGTTCCTTTGCCAATCGTTTCACTAACGTCTTCTGATGAGCCGGCAAAGACCTTCTGATATGTCTCTTTCATACCTACCGTCTCCCATATTTCTTAAAGATAAAGCCGAGCAAGAGCACCAGTACCACGATCACGCCGACCGCCGCGATCCCCCAGGTTGTCGAAGTCTTCACGGACACGCGGAAGTCCGCGCTCGCGGAGGTCTCGCTGTTGCTGATACCGATCGAGGTCACATAGTCCCCCGTGACCGCATTTTTACACGGCGTCACATACGCCGTCACTTCCTTCGTCGCACCTGCCTCCAGGGTGTCGATCGTCGACTCGCTGAAAGATACCTCCCAGTCGGTCGGGGCAGAGGACGTCAGGTTCAGGTTCATCAAGTCTACGTTTCCTGTGTTTGTCACGCTCAGCGTCACGGAAGACTCTTTATTCTCATATGCGTCAAAGCTCAGCCGCCCGTCCGGCGTGGAAAGC
Source organism: uncultured Lachnospiraceae bacterium (assembly GCA_947628045.1). Lineage (GTDB taxonomy): Bacteria > Bacillota > Clostridia > Lachnospirales > Lachnospiraceae > Choladousia. The sequence goes on from CANQYP010000207.1 coordinate 940, forward strand.
GTCAGAGCGTATGTACCGGTGACCTCGACCGTCAAATCGAGCGCCAGCGTATCGTTCGCGGAGACCGCCGCGCACGGGATCGTGTACTCGCCCTTCTCCACCTTCTCCGGCGGCACGACGCCGACCGTCATGCCCTGGCTGCCGCCCGCGTCCACGGAAAGACTCGCCACATTCGCGCTCTCCCCGGACGGCGTGAACGTCACCTGCCAGCCCGCCGGCGCATCCGCCGAGAGACTGTAGGTCTGGTTCGTGCTGCGGTTGTTCACGATCGTCGTCTCAAAGCTGAAGGAAGTCCCTGCCATGCCCTGCTGCTGCGGATATTCCGACGTGAAATCGCTCTGTCCGCTCTCCTCCTGGCTGACCGTCACCTCGAGCTCCAGCGCATCGGTTTTACCCTCTCCCGCGTCCGCCTCCAGCTCGACCTCGTAGCTGCCTTCCTCGGCATCCTCCGGCACGCTCAGGCTGAACTGCGCGTCCGTGCTGTCCTCCTCCGCCGCGTCCGCCGCCTTCACATGGATCTTCGTAATCTCCTTGTTGTCGCCCCGGAAATATCCGCTCCAGTTCTCCGGCAGAGAGGTCACGGACAGCGCGACGTCATAACCAGCCCCGTCCAGACTCGCAAAATCCAGCGGAAAGCTCACCGTCTCCCCCGCCTTCACCGTCACGCCCGGATAGTCCGTGCTCATGTCGACGCCCGCGCCGTTCGCGTTCGTCCCGCCGCCGGAAAATTCCGTATCAACACTCTCCTCTACCGGCTCCGCGTCCTTCCCGGCGCCCGAGGTCCCCGCCGCGCACACCGGCACGCTCCCCAGTGTCAGCGCCGCCGTCATAAGCGCCGCCGCGGCTAAACCCACTCTTCTGTTCCAAAGCTTTTTGCATCTCATACTCTATGTACTCCTTTCACAGATCCTTCACAGGACGGGGTCAAAAATTGTGCCCGGAATCCCCGCGGCAAACATGCGCGACCGTTCCGCTTTTCCCTCCTGTTGACATGGAAAATACTAGTCTCGCTTTGTGTCCCGTCTTTGTTCATTTTGTGTTCATATCGTGACACATCTGTGAAAAAAATGTGTCCTGCTCAGGATGAGCAGAACACCAAACTCAAAAGAACTTTTTCTTTTTGAAATAAATGATCTCCGCGATCACGATCACCGCGACCACAAAAATCATGACAAAATAGCTGTACTCCCATTGCAGTTCCGGCATGTTGACAAAATTCATGCCGTACCAGCCGGTCAGCAGCGACAGCGGGAAGAATACGGTGGTGATGATCGTGATGATCCCCATGGTCCGGTTCTGCCGCGCATCCTGTACCGACTGAAAGAGCTCGCGCAGCTGCGTCATGTTCTCGCGCAAAAGCTGCACATGTCCCTGCAGGCGCTCCGCGCGGTGGGTGAAACGATCCCACTCCTGCTCATTCTGGACAATCGGCTGGCAGACGTCGGATTGAAGGAATTCCCCGATCTCCCTAAGCTGTATATAGTACGCGTTCAGCTCAGACAGCTTGTGTCTGCGTTTCGTCAGTTTCGCGAAAAAGTTCTCTGCGCTGCTGTGCTCGATCTCCTCCTCCATCTGCTCCGTCTCGGTCTCGATGTGCAGCAGATACAGCAGGTCGTCGTCCGTCATCTGTTTCAGGAGCGCCACCAGCAGCTGCGCGGGCGTCCCCGTCTGCGGAAACAGAGCCGCGTGTTTCGAGAGCCACGTCCTGAGCCTGCCCTCATTCTCGATCAGGACAAGGGACTGCTCCGTCAGGTAGTACGCAAATGTAAACGCCGGCTCCTTCCCGTCCTTTTTCTGGGGAACGCGGATCGTGCCGATCACGCAATCCTGGTATGCCTCCGCCTTGCAGTAGCGGATCGACCGGCTGAGGCTGCGCATCAGCTCCTTGTGACGCGGGAACTGCTCCGCGCGCCCGCGGAAATCCTCCGTGCTGATCACGCTGCAGCGCGGGATCTTCGTCTGTCCGCCCGCGTCAGCCGACTGCGCCTTGTCCCTTGAGGTCATTGTGATTTCTTCCGTCATAACGTCTCCTTTTTTATCCGCGCCGCCTCACGCGGGGCAGCGTTTCGTTTCCCGCGTCTACGCTCTCCCGACCGTCTGGGAAATGACCTGCAGCACCTGCGCGACATCCAGCGGTTTGGACAGATGCCCGTTCATGCCGCTCTCCACCGAGCGTTTCATGTCCTCGTCAAAGGCATTGGCGGTCAGCGCGATGATCGGGATCGACGCGGCGCGCGGGTGCGCGCTGCGGCGGATCGCCTTCGTTGCCTCGAACCCGTCCATGACCGGCATCTGAATATCCATCAGGATCAGGTCAAAGTCGCCGGGCTGGCTTGCAGTGAAACGCTCCACCGCCTCCTGCCCGTCGTGCGCCTGTGTGACGACCGCACCGTTCATCTCCAGAATGGACTGGGCGATCTCTATATTGAGCTCGTTGTCTTCAACCAGCAAAATATGCAAGCCTTCGATGGTCGGCTGCTCCGCGGCGATCTCCTCCGCGGCGACCGTGTCCTCCGGCGCATGGCTGACGGGCAGGACGATGGTGAAATGGAAATCGCTGCCCTTGCCCGGAACGCTGTCCAGCTGGATCGTACCGCCCATCATCCGCACCAGACGGCTGCTGATCGCCAGTCCGAGCCCAGTGCCGCCGTATTGCCGCCCCGTGCTCCTCTCCGCCTGCTCGAAGGAACGGAAGATGCGCTCCTGGTTCTCCGGGCTGACGCCGATGCCAGTGTCCTTCACGGAGAAACAGACCTCCCCGCCCGGCTCCTGAAGGACA
>CANQYP010000208.1 GCA_947628045.1 uncultured Lachnospiraceae bacterium
AGAGTTTGCCTGCCGGGTGCTTGCCCTGGAGATTGCCGGACAGTATGACGACATCAAGGCGGCTTCCAGCTATTATGAGAGCCCGGGAATGTGGATGGAGATCCCGTCCGTGGTGGTGACGCAGGAGCAGGTCATGTCCGGGCAGGACATTACCGTAGAGAATCTTTCGGATGTGGCGGAGGACGCCTACACGGACAGAAACTTTATGCCGTCCTGCGACTGGATGGATCTTGCCCTTGAAGAGGAACGATAAGAAGAAAAATGATTCTATTATGGAGGCATCGGCATGATAAGCAATCGCAGTGAAAAATTCATCCTGTCTGCGAATACGATCGACGTGGTGTCCGCGATCTGCGTACAGACGCTTTCTGAGGCAGAGGCAGACAGAAAGGATATCATCCGCCTCCGCCTGTCCCTGGAGGAGATCCTTGGCGTCTGGCTTGAATCTTTGGCGGGCGCTTTGGTCTATGTGGACTGCGGGAAGAGATTCGGGCGCGCCTTTTTGAAGATAAGCGTAGACGGTCCGGTCATGGACGCGTGGGAGGACAACGAGGCACTCCTGCTCAGCAGCCGTATGCTCTCCCAGGCAGGGCTGTCGTTTACATACGCTTATAAAAACGGGAAAAACTGTCTGGTCTGCAATCCCAGGAAACAAAAGTCGTCCATGGGACAGGTGGCGCTGCTTTTGGCTGCGGTGTTTCTGGCTGCATTTCTGGGCGCTGCCGCAAGGCGGTTCCCGGCAACCCAGACAGGGGCGCTTGCGGTCACGCAGCCCCTGTTCAACATGATCCTGGGCGCGCTGCGCGCGGTATCCTCGCCGCTGGTGTTTCTTGCCATCTGCTGTAGTATCGTGAGCATTGGCGATCTGACGATGGTAGGGAAGATCGGCAGAAAGCTGATCTTAAGAATGATCACGGGGGTATTTGCTTTGGCGGTGATCATGGCATTGGCGGGCAGTCTGCTGTTCCCGGTCGCCGCGGCGGGCAATAAGATCTCCGGAAATTTTTCGGACATCTATCAGATGGTGCTGGAGATCGTGCCCTCGGATATCGTCTCGCCGTTTCTGAACGGGAACGCGCTGCAGCTTGTGTTCCTGGGCATATGCGTGGGAGCCGCCCTGCTGATCCTGGGCGAGCGGGTATCGGCAGCCCAGGCTACCCTGATGCAGATGTACGAGGCGGTACAGTTTCTGATGAGCGTGCTGGGGAAGATCATTCCGCTGTTCGTGTTTTTAAGCCTGTTCAACCTTATCCTGTCCGATTTTGACAGCGGATTTTCCAGCGTGTTCAAGGTGTTTGCGATCGTGGTACCGGGGTGTTTTTTGCTGACATTGTTTTATGTCTTTGCGGCGGCGGTTCGGCTGAAGGTCAGTCCTGTCCTTCTGATAAAGAAAATGCTGCCGACGTATCTGATCGCCCTGACGACGGCATCCTCTGCCGCCGCCCTGGCGACGAATCTGGAGACTTGCGTAAAGAAACTCGGCATCCCGAAAAAGATCGCGGATTTTGCCATCCCGCTGGGACAGGTCCTTTACAAGCCGGGCTTTGTGGTCGGTCTTTTTACGCTGGGCCTGTGCATGGCGGAGTCCTATGGCATTCCCATCACGCCGCTGTTCCTCTTCATGTCGGTTTTGACGGTAGGGCTTTTGTCCATGGCGCTGCCGCCGATCCCAGGCGGGGCACTTTCCGTATTTACGGTCATGTTTGCACAGCTTGGCATTCCCGGAGAGGCGCTCGCTCTGGCGGTCGCGGTCAACGCGATCCTGGACTTCTTTATGACGGCTGCCGGCGTTGCCTGTCTGCAGGTCCAGGTAGCGCTCGCGGCGGAGGGCGTCGGGATGCTTGACAAGAAAAAGTTGAAAAGGAGTGTGTCATGAAGGAAAACAAAAAAATATTCAGAAAACAAAAATTCCGTTTTTGTTTGCCGATTCTTCTTTTATGTCTGTTCCTTGGGGGCTGTGCGAAAAGCGGCGGGAAAAGCGAGGCGATCACCGACATCCGTCAGCTGGACGGACGTGTCATCGGCGTGATGACCGGCTCCAGCTTTGACGCCCATACCGACAATCTCATCAACGACGCGGACAAGCAGTATTACGACAAGGTCCCGGATCTGGCGCTGGCGGTGGAGCAGGGAAAGATCGCCGGATTTCTGATCGACGAGCCCATCGCCCGTACGCTGTGCGCGGAAAATCAGGCGGTGACCTATCTGCCCGACGTGCTCGTGGAGGAAAGCTACGCCGCCGCTTTTTCAAAGACGGAGCGCGGCGCTGCGCTGCGGGACGAGTATAACGGGTTTTTGGAGCAGATCCGGGCGGACGGCACGCTGGAGGAGATCGACGGGATCTGGCTGGGTACCGACGAGAGTAAAAAGGAAGTGGAGGACTGGACTGCCTTCCCGGCGGACAACGGCGTCATCCACATGGCGGTGAAAACGGACGTCGCCCCCTTCTGCTATATCCTGAACGGCAAGATCGTCGGGTACGACGTCGACATCATGGCGCGTTTCTGCAAGGCATATGGCTACGGGCTGGAGGTGACCGGCACGGAGATGGCGTCTATTTTCGCGGGTCTTGCCAGCGGCACCTACGACGTGTCTGCCACCGGTCTGACCGTGACGGAGGAACGGGCGGAGAGCGTGAATTTCGCTGAGCCGGATTACACCGGCGGCGTGGTGGCGGTGGTCCGGAGCGAAGGCATGGGCGTCCAGGAGGAAGAAACAGGGTTCTGGGCGGGGCTGAAAGACAACTTTCATAAGAACTTCATTCAGGAAGACCGGTGGCGGATGATCCTCTCCGGCCTGGGCGTCACGTTTGTCATATCGATCTTCTCGGCACTGTTCGGCACAGTGCTGGGCTTTGGTCTGTGCATGCTGCGCCGCAGCCGCAACAGGCTCGCCTCCGGGATCACGGCGGCGTTTGTCCGGCTGGTCCAGGGGATCCCTGTGCTGGTGCTGCTGATGGTGCTGTTCTACGTCGTGTTCGCCGACGCGCGGTTGGATGGGGTCGTCGTGGCGATCATCGGTTTCACCATCAACTTTGGCGTCTATGTCTCCGAGATGATCCGCACCGGCATCGACGCCGTGGACGCCGGTCAGTGGGAGGCGGCGTCCGCCATGGGCTTTGGGAGGGTCAAGACCTTCACAAAGATCATCGCGCCCCAGGCGGCGCGGCATATCCTGCCGGTGTACAAGGGCGAGTTTATCTCCATGGTGAAGATGACGTCCGTGGTGGGGTATATCGCGGTGCAGGACCTGACCAAGACGACCGACCTGATCCGCAGCCGTACCTTTGAGGCGTTTTTCCCGCTGATCCTGACCGCGGTGCTGTATTTCCTGCTGGCGTGGTGCCTGACTTCGCTGCTGGGGCTGGTGGAGAGGAAGATCGACCCCCGCCGCCGGCGCCGGGAGCCGAAGGGAGTCGACCGGAATATCTCCCTGTCGGAACCCTCAGAAGAAAAGAAGGTCGCGCAAAACGGGAAACCGGTCATCACGGTCTCCCATCTGAAGAAGGTCTTCCCCAACGCGACGCCCCTGAAGGACGTCAACGCCGTCATCAACACAGGGGATGTCATCTCCATCATCGGACCTTCCGGTACGGGCAAAAGCACTTTCCTGCGCTGCATCAACCGCCTGGAAACGCCGACGGAGGGACAGATCGAGGTGTTCGGTCAGCCGGTGACCGGCGTGAAGCCGGCGCAGCTTGGCGCCGTGCGTCG
>CANQYP010000209.1 GCA_947628045.1 uncultured Lachnospiraceae bacterium
AATGGAGCCGCCGGCTTTATTCGCCTGGTCATAAACTTGGGAAGCAAGAATCCGGCGTCACAGAAGTCCCCGGCGTGGTCGATGTTCCCGGCGCAGAGGCGTCTCCCGATGCGGCAGAGTCCCCTGATGTTCCAGACGCAGCAGAGTCCCCTGATGCGCCCGAATTCCCTGTCGTTCCAGACGTGGCAGAACCCCCTGATGCGCCCGAGTTCCCTGTCGTCCCAGACGTGGCAGAACCCCCTGATGCGGCTGAGCCCCCTGTCGTTCCCGACGTAGTTGAGCTCCCTGGCGTGGTTGATGGAGTGGTTGGATTCCCCGACGCAGTGGAATCTCCCGGCGCAGCAGAAGTCCCGGACTCCGGCACAGCCGTCATGTCGCCCAGCGCCTTTATCAGCCCTTCCCCATCATAACCTGTCGACGCATAGACGATCGTGCGACTCTTATCCAGGAGAAATGTACCCGGAAGATAAAACGAATTTCCATCGATAATCTCACATTCGTGCAGGAGACGGAACATCAATTCATTATACCCCGTCTCCGTCACAAGGACATTCGGATGCGCCGCGGCAAAAGCCGTCTGCCCCGCATCTACAGAATCTACACACAATAGCACGATCTTCACGGAGCAGCCTTTCTCACGCATCCCCTCCGCCACGGTAATCATACCCACTGTATTCGGACATCCCGTGCGTCCAAAAAACAGCGCGACCACATCCTCCTCAAACGATTCCGGCGTATACGACTTCCCGTCAATTCCTTTTATATCCACCGTCTCCTGTATCGAGACCTGCGTCATCTCAGCGTCCGCCCGCTGTGTCAGAAGAGGCGTGCCCGCCAGCAGCAGCGCAAAGCATAATATCCTTGCAAAAAGCCTTGTCTTTTCTCTCATCCCTGATTCCTCCGTTTTCGTGTCGACACCTGCAATTTATAAAAAAGTATACCATATTGAGTTATAAATGGAAACCCGAAAATTTCACCTGACCGTTCATTGATGATGCGGCATTTCAAAGTACGTCCTTCCGGGCAGAGAACGCAAGAACCGGGACAGCCAGATCAGCGTTCCCGGTTCTCTTTTCTAAATGATAAATTGTCATTTCGATATACGGTTATTTCGCTTTCAGGATACACCTGCCGGACCTTCTCCCCGCAGGTTCCAGTCTCTCAGCTTTTCACTGACTACTGCCGTAACGACTCTGAATCAACTCATTCGCTCGATCAAAAAATTCTTGGGAATCTTTTGATTTGGGGCTGAGCGCTCCTCCGGCAGCCTGTTCGAGGGCATTGTCATCCAGCTCACATTGCCCCCCCCCGCTCCATTTCTTCGCTTACCTTGATTTCTCTGTTCTCATCCTTCATGAATCTGTTCCTCCTTAAATTTTATATTTTCCGAAATAAAATATATTTATATTTATTTAACCTTGCGGTGCAAATTCTGTCAATGCTTTTTCACGAAACGTCCTGGACAGAACACGATCGGTAAAGATTTTCATTTGCGTCCCGAACCCATCTTTAAGTAGTAAAAAAAGTGTTCGTAAAAGTCCCTCATGGAATTTACGAACACTTAGACATCTCTTTTTCGCACAATTGCTGTCTTATATTGCTTTTTATGCTGCTTTCGCATCATTGATTCTGAATATTTTCTCACACTCAGTCCCAGTTTATAGCGTCATGCGAAACTGTACCGTTTTCCTGTATATCCTTCTCAGCCTCCTCCAGTTCCCGGCGCTCGAACGGCGTCACTTTCGTAAAATCCGGGTCCCAGGCGAGTACAAGCTTTTTGATAAACTCTAAAGCGAAGTCTTGTTCCTGCTCTGGCAACATCTCTAATAAGTTGACCGCTTTTCTGACTGTTCCACTCATTCCGGTCGCCCCTTTCTATTGTTTATATATGTCGCCTCTTGAATCAACGTTGATGATATATAACACCTCAACTCCACCATTTGGGAGTATATTGTATATTATGCGATATTTTCCAACTCTCAGCCGTTTCCTCCCATCCTTGTAACCCTGAAGTGGTTTAATATCGCCCTTGGGTGGTGTCTCAGTCAACCCTTCAACAGCCGTCTTAATCCGCTGCTTAGTAGGTCGATCCAACCCACTTATATATTTCGCTGCTTTCCGGCTATATTCTACCTCCACCCTTAACTCTCCCTTTTCACTTGTCTGTTCACTTTTACTTTTTCTTTTCTATGCCACCTTTGCATAGTCAATAATGGAGATTTTGCTGACAATCTTTTCTAAACTGTCAAGGATGTCATCTATTTTTTCAACAACAGAATTGCAAAAAACGACATCTCCACACTGCCTGCACTTCATGCAGGGTACATTCTCGATAATCACATAGCAATCTTTTAACTGCGCAAAATAACTTATCTTGCTCTCAAACATTTCGCCACTTTTACAACTTGTGCATCTCATTGCTGATGCTCCTTTTGGACCTTCAAATCACGTTCAAACGAATGCCGAAAACCAAGCAACTCGAAAAAGGGAAATTAGTTTCTCTTTCTTTTTTCACTTCCAACTGTATTTCATACCCGACAGATTGTAGCCGTTTACTATTTCATAGAAAGTATACCACATGGAGTTGTAAATGAAAACCGGAAATTTGGTTTCAATTCCCTAACCCGAAAATTTCACCTGACCGTTCATTGATTATCACTGACTGTCATCGACATTATACATCTCCTTAACCCACTCCCAGGCTTTGTCTCCCCACAGTTGTGAGCCTCCTCCGGCAGCCTGTTCGAATGAGCCTCCTCCGGCAGCCTGTTCGAGGGCATTGTCGTCTAGCTCAACTGCCCCCCCCGCTCCATTTCTTCGCTTACCTTGATTTCTTTGATTTCGTCCTTCATGAATCTGCTCCTCCTTAAATTTTATATTTTCCGAAATAAAATATATTTATATTTATTTAACCTTGCGGTGCAAATTATGTCAATGCTTTTTCACGAAACGTCCTGGGCAGAACACGATCGGTATAGATTTTCATTCTATGAGGAAAGCATGAAAAAACGGACACCTTGCGGCATCCGTTTCTTGTAGTCGATGCGACAGGATTTGAACCTGCGACCTCTGCGTCCCGAACGCAGCGCTCTACCAAGCTGAGCCACGCATCGTTTTCATTTCAGCTTGTTCAGTATAGCACCAACCTCCGAAAAATGCAAGCAGTTTTTTATATTTGCATTCGCCAACCCGAATGGTACTTATTTTTCAGGGTTCCGTTCACTAATTTGCCCCAGCCGAGCGGGTAGCCGCAGACGCAGACAAGCTGCCAGCCGGAAGGTCGTTTTGTCGGCAGGTCGTCGACCTGCACGGTCTCCCCGCGCAGGTATCTGTACACGCGGTCATCGTCCTGCGCGAAGTCAAGCGTTGCGGCGTACTGTCCCGGCTCCAGTGCCATCGCGAGCGACTGGGACGGCTCGAAACGGCTGCCGCGCGCCTCGCCGAGATACAGTCCGTTGCGCAGAAACGGCAGACCTCCGCCGGACGGCAGCGCCTCCGGCACATAATATGCCTGCCCGGAGCGCAGTTCAAACCGCTGCGGATTCCACTCCGCAGAGACATCCTTCAGAAAATCCAAGAGCGCCGCCCCTTCTCCCTGATTCCTGTTTTCTGCGCGATTTCTGCCCCCAGCCCAGCTCCTGTTGCCGACACAGTTCTTATCCCCAGCCTGACTCCTGTTGCCGA
>CANQYP010000210.1 GCA_947628045.1 uncultured Lachnospiraceae bacterium
CTCGCTCAATTTGCCGGTATCGGCGCCGGGGGCGGCGGCGTAGGCGGCGAGGCTGCGCACGGCGTGGAGAACCGCAACGATCAGAACCATTACGGCGACCCGGATCTGACGACCTCATTCGTGCAGCCGATCGGCATGAGCGCCACCTGGGACCCGGAACTGATCCAAAAGGCTGGCGAGGTGACCGGCACGGAGGCGAGAGTCGTCTTCCACCGCCACCCCCGCGGAGGCTTGAGTCGCTGGGCGCCCACGGTAGATCTGGAACGCGACCCGCGCTGGGGACGGACCGAGGAAGGCTACGGGGAAGATCCGCTCCTGACCGGCGTCATGGCATCCGCCTACATCCGGGGCATGCAGGGCGACGATCCGAACCATCTGCGCATCGCCACCACCCTGAAACATTTCTACGCGAACAACACCGAGATCGGACGCAGCCGCAAGTCGGCGTCGATCGACCCCCGGAACCGCTATGAGCTGTATCTGGAGCCGTTCCGCCGGTGTATCTGCGACGGGCACGCCGAGGCGGTCATGACCGCTTACAACAAGATCAACGGGATCCCCGGGATCCTGAATCCCGAAGTCCGCGACCTGCTGAAAGGACAGTATGGTCTGCGCCACGCGGTCGGCGACGGCGGGGCGATGGCTCTGTGCACAGACACGCACCATTATTACGGCACGAACGCCGAGACCCTCGCAAACGCCCTGAAGGCAGGCGTCGACGCCTTCCCGGACAAGACCGACGAAGTGGAAAAAGCCGCGCGGGAGGCGTTTGAGCTGGGGCTTATCACCCGCGAGGACGTTGACCGGGCGCTGCGCAATGTGTTCGGCACCCGGCTGCGCCTCGGACTCTTTGACGAGGAAAATCCCTACGACCGGGTGACCGAGGCGGACATTGACACTCCCCGCCACCGCGCGCTCAGCCGCAGGGTCGCGCAGGAGTCCATCGTCCTGCTCAAAAATGAGAATCATACTCTCCCGCTCCATAAAGCGTCCATCGGTTCGATCGCGCTGATCGGACCGCTCGCGGACACCTGGGATCCGGACTGGTACGGCGGAATACCGCCCTACCGCACGACGCTGCGCGAGGGACTGGAACGCGAACTCGGGATCGACGGTACTGCTGTCGGCTCCATGCCTAAACTGCTGTGCTGCGACGGCTACGACCGTGTCATCTTCCGGTATTTCGGCTCTCGTCCGACCGATTGCGGTGCCAGAGAGGACAATACCGTTTTCGGCAGTGGCAACACAGATACCTCTGTCCCCGAGGGAGACGGCATAGGTCTCGCCGTTCCCAATGATACCGACACGAGCACCGGCGGCTCTGGCGACGGCAGCATGGGTATCACCGTCTCCGACGACGGCTCCCTACTACTCACCGAGCACCCGGACGTGTTCATTCTGCAGGATTGGGGCAGCGGCAATTTCCTCATCCGCTCTGAGCGCAGTGGCAAATACTGGAATCTTGTCCTTCCTGACGCGCCGTCTGCGCAGGACAGACAGGAGCAGGAAATCTTCCCCGTAAAGGCGGATTCCGACAGCCCGTTCGACTGGCTTGTGACAGAGCTCATGCACCTGCACGATGCCGGGGACGGGCGGGTCACTTTGACGACGCGCCGCGATATGCCGGTCGTTCTCGGGGAGGACGGCTTGCTCGTCTCCCGCCCCGACGCAGCCGCCGCCGAATTCACTCTGGAAATCGTATCGTCCGGCGCCAAACAGGCATGCGCGCTTGCCCGGAGCTGTGACGCCGTCGTGCTCGCGCTCGGCTGCAACCCGGTCATCAACGCCAAAGAGGAAGTCGACCGCTCCACGATCGCGCTGCCCCCGGCGCAGGAGACCTTGATGCGGCGCGTATACGAGGCAAATCCGAACACGGTCCTGACCCTCTTTTCCAACTACCCCTATGCGGTCTGCTGGGCGAATGAACATATCCCGGCGATCGTCTGGAGCGCTACCGGAAGTCAGGATATGGGCGCGGCAATGTCCGATGTGCTTTTCGGGAAGGCAGCCCCCTCGGGGCGGCTGAACATGACCTGGTACCGCTCGGACGACCAGCTGCCGGACATTGACGACTACGACATCATCAAGGGCGAACGAACCTACCGCTATTTCAGGGGCGACGTCCTGTACCCCTTCGGGCACGGGCTGACCTACACGGATTTCTCGTACTCCGACCTTCGCGCGGAGCTTACGAATACTCAGGGCGACGGCATCGATCCTGCCAGACAGTCTGATACCGTCTCCGTCCACTCAGCGTACTCTCCCAGTCGAGCGGCAGACGTTCCAGAACACACTACAGGGTTCTCCACTCGGTCTGCTGCCCAGGCAACGAGTAGATATATCTTCGTATCCTTCGACGTGACTAACACCGGCGACACGGCAAGCGACGAGGTGGCTCAGGTATACGGGATGGCGCCACCCTCCCGCGCGAAGAAACCGCTCCGGCAGCTGCTCGCTTTCCGGCGCATAAAAAATGTCCTGCCCGGTGAGACAAGACATACAGAGTTCCTGATTCCTGTGGAAGAGCTGCGCTTTTACGACGTTATCAGCGAGACCCTGATGGTCGAGGAAGGAGAATACCGGCTTTTCGCCGGACGTTCCAGCCAGAACCTGCCGTTGCAGACGTCCTTGCGGATCCCCGGAGAACGCACCGGACATCGGATCCTGGACGCCCGTCGGCAAAGGGCGGATCACTACGACGATTACGAGAACGTCCTGCTCACGGAGGGGCATTTCGGATACACGGCAGTCACCCCGAAGAGCGATCCTGCCACGGACCTTCTCCGTCCGCAGACATCGGATCATTCCAAATACGCCCCGGCAACAGACACATCCCACGGGCATACAGCCGCTGCCCGGGAATTTTCCCCGGCAGCCGGCGCGCTCATCTACCGGGACTGTGTGTTCAAGCCAGGTACCCATGCGCTCTGGCTGCACCTGAAAAGCCAGCACGGCTGCGCCGTAGAGATTCGGATCGACGGCGAAACGGTGGGGAGCTGGACAGGCGACACCCGCGCATACACAGCCAAGCCGCGTCTCCTGCTCGACAAGCAGGCGGCTCGCGAAGATGGCGCCGTCCGGGCAAACAGGCACGCAGTCTACACCGACGTACGCATCGCTCTGGAGCCTCAGACGATCCCTGGATGCGAGAACCGGAAAGCTCAGCCCGCAGCGACAGGCGAACCGGCGGACCGCAGCCCGTCGGATCGCGTCTGCACACTGGAGATTCGGCTGCGCGGCGATGTGCAGCTCTGCTACTTCTATGCGGAAACAGAATAGTTTATTTGTATGCGAGAATCGCTTTCAGATACTCCCAAGTCCGCCCGACGGAAGAGATCGACATGCGCTCCTGCGGAGTGTGGATGTCCTGGAGATCCGGACCGAGTGAAATACAATCCAGCCCCGCGATCTTGTCAGAAAGGATACCGCACTCCAGCCCCGCATGGATCACCAGGACTTCCGGCTTTCTGCCGTATTGTTTCTCAAAAAGCTCCACGCTGATCTCCCGGAGCTTTGAATCCTTCGCGTACTGCCACGCCGGATAGTCTCCGGAAAATTCTACCGTCCCGCCGAGCCGCCTGATGAGCATCCGCAGCTTGCGCGCCATCTGCTCCTTCGCCGAGGTCACTGAGCTGCGGATCGATTCGTCCAGCGCAAACTCGTCCTCTTTGAGCT
>CANQYP010000211.1 GCA_947628045.1 uncultured Lachnospiraceae bacterium
TTCCCGCATCTGCGAATACCGGTAATCACCTTAATCAGCCCGTTATTCTTTCTTTTTATCAATTTATTCAAATAAAAGTCTCTGCGAATCTCCATTGTCGGCATCCTCTACGAAGGATTTTTGCAACTTGTTGCATTTTTCCTTTTTATTATACCCGGACTGCATGAAAAAATCAATATGTCGCCTCATTTTAGAAAATATTTTTGCAACTTGTTACACTTTCCCTTTTCCTGATTTTCGATTTTGTATAGAAAGGCTGTCAAACATCCGCTAATACACTCCCAATATCCCCATCAATGCAAATCGATTGTTTCTCAATCTCCCCCGGGCAGACAGCTTCGCCATAATTAATACAGGCATAAGTCGCCGCCTTGTTCTGCGCAGTCATACGCCAGAATGGATATTTGATAATGCCCGGCGTGTTGTAGCCGACACCCAGCTCTAAGAACAAAATCCTTTGCTGTCCCCGTGTCCGCAGAAAATCCTCGTAACGCTCCGCCGCCCGGTGCCAGCCCTCGTCCTCCACAAACTTATCGTCGGCGCGAAGATTCATCACCATCGGTCTGCCACAATGGGGACAATGAGGAATAAGCGTAGACGGGACAGACATCTTAGGCACTGTATACCCGGAAAGGCACAGTTTACCGTCATCCCCTTGAATATAGCCCTGCGTTTCTGTCATTTTCCGGATCATGCTCTCGTTATCAAAGGTTTCCTGACAGCACGGCCCGGAGCATTGGAACAGACCATAGTCGCCCTGCGTGTAGAAAAGCCGCTTTTTCTCAAATCCCGCCTTTTGAAAACAGTGATCTACATTTGTTGTGATTACAAAATAGTCTTTATCCTTTATCAGCGCCAGCAGATTATCGTAGACCGGCTTCGGCGCGTCCATATAACGGTTGATAAAAATATACCGGCTCCAATAAGCCCAAAATTCCTCCGAATCAGGAAACGAATAAAAGCCGCCGGAATACATATCCCGAAAACCGTACTTGTCCGCAAAGTCGGAAAAGTACCGCTCAAATCTCTCGCCGGTATAGCTAAATCCCGCCGATGTGGACAAGCCTGCCCCCGCGCCCACCACAACGGCGTCCGCAGCGTCCAGCGCCTCCTGAAGCAGCCGAATATTATCTGAGTAATTCCCGGTAGGTTTTGTAATAGACATTCTTGAAGACATTGAAGATCACCTCCTTATCACTTCTATGCTAATGCACCGTAGCCACAGCGATCCGCGCCATGTTATCCCCGCTTTTCTATCGCCTTTGTCTGGCAGACCGCAAAACAGTTTCCACAGTGTAAACAGTGGTTCTGTTGAATATGGTAAGGCTTTCCCGGTTCAATGCACCGCTGCGGACAGTTTTTCAAACACTTTCCGCAGCCGATACATTTTCCGGAAATGATATACCCTTTTTGCGTGAGATTTCCCTCGCCGATCGTGTAGCTCTCCCGGAAAATCGGATTGACGCCGAGGTTAAAATACTCGATTTCCGCATCTCTGATCTCAAAGGCGATCCCCGCCATTTTTCGGGTGTCGCCGGGATAGACGTTGGAGAGATAGGGCTGCTCCGCAAAAATCGTGTCGATCCACTTTTCCTGCTCGTCCTCCGGGACGGGAATCGCCTTTGCGGACAGGCGGATCATTTCTTTATACTTTGTGTAGCCCAGCACCTGCACACGCCCGTCGGTCAGAAGTTCCTCACAGAAGGCTTTTCCTTTCGCCGTGAAGAAGATCATTCTGTCCGGCTCATAGTGAATGGCGGAGATATTGCGTATCTGCGGCGCGCCATTCTTGTCTACCGTAGCAAAAGCCAGTACACCGACATATTCTAATTTTCTTAAACAAGTTTGTGCATCCATATTATTCCTCCATTGAATGGATCAGAACAAATCTTTTCTTCCATTCCCATAGAATTACCTCTCACTTTTTTCCGTTCCTATTCAATGATCCTTCCCCTGTTCTCTTTGCGCGGTTTTTCCTTCGGATATTCGCCCTCGCAGTAACCCAAAAGGACAAAGCAGCGGGCAATATAATTTTCGGGAATATTCCACTCCCGGAGAAGTGCCGCGCCAATCTCGCTCGCAAAGGTTTCCTCACCCCTTGCAATGATGCAGGAGGAAATACCAAGCTCTGCCGCCATCAGTACCATATTTTCGGCACAGCAAAAAGCGTCCGGGATACTGTAAAGTTTCCATGTCTTCGCGGGAAATCTGCCTGTCCTGATATTTTCGGATCGAACGGCGGTATTTCATAAGCTCCAGAAGTTCCATCAAACTACCTCCTTCCAGCATTGCGGGTCAGCTTCATAGAAGCTGCCGTTCGTCCCCTTGGCCACAGCGGGGCAGCCCCGGCACCACGCTTTCAGTTCGCATTTCCCGCATTTGACGAATTTATCATACTCCCGGTACTGCTCCATTTCGCATACCCAGATATCGGCCAGCCGGTCGGTAAATACATTCCCGACTTTGCTTTCGGCCACCCGGCGGCAGGCGTACACATCGCCAGTGGGCAGGATGGTGATATGGCAGTTGCCACAGTTGCAGCCGCCGTAAATCATGCCCTCTTTGGCGTCCGCAGGGATTTTGAACGTCCCCGTCTCATACTCGTAGAGCGTCCAGAGATGATCTTTTTTGTTGAAATAAGTCCCTACGCCCTCCGCCTCATACTCCTTGAATTTTTTATCACAAATCGCCAGCAGCTCCCGGTACTCCTGCGGCGTCATGGAAGCGTCCAGATCGCCGCCGCTTGGAACATAGCGGGAAAAGGCAAACACATTTGCTCCCGCCGCCACCACCGCGTCGATGATCCCCGGCACCTCCATGCGGTTTGTTTTGGATACCGTTGTCATGATCACGCTTCGCATCCCGGAGCGGTTGATACAGCCGATCTTTTCTATCGTGCAGTCGAAAGAGCCGGGCTTGCGGAACCAGTCATGCGTCTCATGGAGGCCGTCAAGGGAAAGCTGATACTTTTCGCAGCCATAGTATTTCATTTCCCGGCATACCTGATCGTTCAAATGAAACGGGTTGCCCATGATGGTAAATGGGATATTGTGTTCTTTGAACAGAGCCAGCAGCCGCCAGAAATCCGGATGCAGGATCGGATCGCCGCCGGTGAGATAAAAATAAGGCAGGCGGCCATACACCTCGCAAAAATCCAGACAGTTGTAGAAGGTATCCTCCATCTGCGCCCAGCTCATGGAATCCAGCTTTTTGCAAGCATCGCCGGAGAAGATATAGCAGTGCCTGCACCGCTGGTCACATTCATCCGTAATATGCCATTGAAAAGAAAAATACTGTTTCATCGTCAGTCCTCGCTTTATATAAATCGGTTTCCCGAATCCTTACCGTATCGTCTCCGCTCTGCTCCGGTCGGCGCTAAACGTGTGCCACTGGCACACAGCGCCCCGGCGGGTAATTCCCGCCGGGAACAATCCCCAACTGTCCGGATCATTTGTCAGAAACGCCACAGGCAGTCCCGCAGGCAGCCGGCTTTTCTTCCGGCTTATCCGATGCGCCACAGGCAGCGGGAGCCTCCGCCGGCTTATCAGCCGCACCGCAGGCAGTGCCACAGGCAGCAGGCTTTTCTTCCGGCTTATCCGATGCGCCACAGGC
>CANQYP010000212.1 GCA_947628045.1 uncultured Lachnospiraceae bacterium
CAGGATTCCGCCCGTGCTGCGCCCATCTGTCCGGCTGCCTGCTTCGCGGAGGGATGCAAGCACCCGAATCTGGAGCACAGACAGCAAGACATCCACGCTGTATGCCAGCCTGTGTCCGATGAATAAAGCCACGCCCGCGCAAAGTGTTGATGCCCCGCCGCAAAGTCTGCAAAGGATCAACTGATTGGAAACGTACTTTTCAAAATACCGCTCCTCTCCGGCCAACTTCAGTGAATCGTATGCCAACGCGTCGCCCGACCCTGAGGCAAAATTATAACTCAGCGCCTGAAACGTGATGGATGCGCACACCATCGGAAGATTGCAGGAAACAATCATGAGCAGGTTTCCGATTATCTGCATCATACTGCTCATGATCAACATCTTTTTTCTGCCAAACACATCGGCAAGCACACCGGAGGGAAGTTCAAACGCCAGACTTGTGATGTGGAACACAGTTTCCGCAATTCCGATCTCCATCAGGCTGTAACCGCGGGCGGCAAGCAGCGCCACCCACGCGCCCGTGAGGGATAAATTTCCCAACACGGAGGATAGATATAATCTCTCAATTTGTTTTTTTATCTGAAACATAAAAAATCTCCTTAACTGTATTTTTGTGATCGTTAAGGAGATACTGCGCCGTATGAAAAGGAGAAACCTAACTAAAACTCAGAAAATCTCCCTGAAAAAGGGCGCACTATCCCCATGAAAGGGAGAAATGTAACCTTTTTTCAGTTGGAGATTCGTCATCTTCCAGAACATAAGCTTTCCTTTTCAGTTATTTTTGAGTTTTTATTGTTTCTTCATTATAATCAACGCAGCTGGGGATTGCAACTGCTATTTGCAATAAGATTGGTCTGTCTGAAATCTACCAATGCACAAATTCCCCGCCAATGATTCCGCGAACCTTTTCATCTGACAAAATGCCATATCTGTCCGGACGTCTGTACTTATCGCCCATAACATCGTTGCTCCTATGCGTCCTGAGACGATCTAAATCAAGCTTTTCATCAAGATCCTTTCCCGGCAGGATCTGTAAAAAAGCTATTTTGAGATTCATAGCTGAATTTTGTCAATTTTCCCTGCATCTTAGAATTATATTTTTCACATTCCTCTTCTAAAATACGGATTAAACTTTCAATAATTCCCAAGGATCTTCATGTTTATGGCTTCCTCCCGGATGCCCCGCAGCGCATTCTTCACAGCGCTGTCGTTCAGATTCCCGTCGAAATCCACGAAGAAACGGTACTCCCAGTTCTGCCCCGGGATCGGGCGCGACTCGATCTTGCTCATATTTACGTTGTTGTAGATAAAGTGCGACAAAATGTTGTACAGCGCACCGCTGTAATGCGGCACCTCAAAGCAGATGCTGATCTTCTTCGCGTCGCGCCGGAAGATTCTCTGGTTCGTGACGATGATGAAACGCGTCGAATTTGCTTTGTTATAGTAGATATGATCCGCCAGCACTTCCAGTCCGAAATACTCCGCGGCAAAATGGCTCGCCACCGCCGCCTGTGTCGGATCTTTGTCCTCGGCCACCTTCTTGGCCGCGCGCGCTGTGTTGTCGAACGGAATTTGCTGCCACTCCCTGTGACGGTCCAGATATTCCTCACACTGCGAGAGCGCCTGCTGATGCGAGTACACTTTTTTGATCTGCGAGAGCTCTGTCCCCGGCAGACCGAGCAGTGCGTGCTCGCACTTGATGACCTGCTCCCCAACGATATAATTCTCAAAATTCACCAGAAGGTCGTAATTGTCCGCGACGATACCTGCGGATGAGTTTTCGATCGGCAACACCGCATAGTCCGCAGCGCCCTCCGCGATCGCCTCCATCGCGTCACGCCACTTTCGCACGTGGAAACAGTTGACGTCCTTGCCGAAGTACTCGCGCATCGCCGCATGGCTGTACGCACCCTCCACGCCCTGATAGACGACACGGATATTCTCCCGCTCGATGTCATCCACCGCGATGAACGGCAGTCTCCCCGCCGCGCCCCGCTGCGCCAAAAGCTGGTACTGCAGCTTGCGGCTCATAGACATGATCTGCTGAAACAGCTCCTGCACGCCATGCTTACTGAAATCGTCGTGCACAAGCCCCGTCAATGTCCGAATCTTCTCATTCTCCCTGTCCTTGTCGAACACTTTTTTCCCGTTGGCGATCTTATACGCCGCAACGTCCTCGCTGATCTGCAACCGTTCCTCGAACAGCTTCACGATCTGCTCGTCAATCGCGTCGATCTCTTCTCTCAGCTCTAATAAATCTTTCATGTATCCTCCTCTTCCGCTTTTCAGAACTTTCCCATATTCTATCCGCTGTTCCCTGATACTCTTTTTCTCTTCACACAGCTCTGTACACCGTATTCTTTGACGCATACTCAGTCTTTTGTATGCATCTGCACAGCCCGCTCTACTTCCGCCAGAAACGACAGCGACCCAAACGCCAGGATCACGTCGTCCGGCCCTGCCATCTGAAAGCTCCTGTGTACCGCCTCTGAGATACTTCCCGCGGCTTCGACCGACGGATTCACTCGGCTGACCACCTTTGCAAGTTCCCGTGCAGGTAATGCCCGCGGGTTGTCCGGCGTCTCCACCGCGAAAATATGCTCCGCAAGTCCGGCCGTAATCTCTATGATTTTATCATATTCCTTGTCAGAAAACACCCCAAAGATGTAATATTTTTTCCGATTTGGAAAATACTCCTCAACAGAACGCCGCAGCACCGCCGCCGCGTCCGGGTTGTGCGCTCCGTCGATGATCACGAGCGGATCCCTGTGAATCACTGAAAAACGCCCTTTCCACTCGGTCTTTCGCAAGCCCTCTTTCACAGCATCATCGAAAATCTTATAGCCGTACTGCCGCAGGATGCCGATGCACTCCAGGGCAAGCGCCGCGTTCTCTCTCTGGTGCGGCCCCGCCAACGCAATCTCTACACGCCCGAAGGGCTCGTATGTGAAACTTTGAAAACCAACCGGACATACATAACCCTTTTCGGATAATCTGCCCTCATTCCCATCCATATCGTACCGACTGTTCTCTGTCTGCCCACGAAACTCTCCAAAAATGTTTTCCTGCACATCCACAATCTTCTCCGGGCGCACGAACGTGCATGCACAGCCCTTCGCGGCCGCTTCCTTCCGGATCACCCGCTCCGCCTCCGGCAGCTGCCACGCCGACGCCACCGGGACGCCCGGTTTCAGGATGCCGGCCTTGTTCCACGCGATCTCAGCCAACGTATCCCCGAGGAACTCCATGTGGTCCATACTGATCGAGGCCAGCACCGTGAGCACCGGCGTGCGGATGATGTTTGTCGCGTCCAGTCTTCCGCCCATACCGACCTCCAGAAACACCAGATCACAGGCACATTTCTTGAAGTACAGCAGAGAGATCGCCGTCTCCACCTCAAAGACGGTCGGAAGTTTCATCCCCCGACTCCTCATCTCCTCGTACGCTGCGGCAACCATCGACGCGCATTCGGCAAAGTCCTCCCGGCTTATGTAGCCTGTTTCTGCCTGATGCTCTTTGAAATTCTGCTCTGCCTCAGTCTGCATAGCATTGGTGCTGTATCCGGCTTCTGCCTGCTGTGCGGCGCAGGTGTTATATCCCTCTCCCACC
>CANQYP010000213.1 GCA_947628045.1 uncultured Lachnospiraceae bacterium
CTCGCACTGTACTGTCAGTATATCAGCCATACGAATTAACACCCGACATTCTGTGCTCTCTTAGTCAGGTCAGTTTTTTTCCGCTGCCAATTTCGTCCAACATCATCCTCTTGCTTTTTTTTACTCGTGTCATATCGTCACACGATCCGCTTGAACTTCTTTTCCAGCTCCTGCTTTGTCATCGCGACGATCGTCGGGCGACCGTGCGGACAATTGTACGGATTCTCCAGCGTCAAAAGCTCCGCGATCAGCGCGTCCGCCTCCTGCGCCGTCATCTTATGGTTTCCCTTGACCGCCGCCTTGCAGGACATCGAGGCGATCTTCTCCTGAATCGCCTGTGCGGAAGATTTCTCCGACACGTCGGTCAGACCGTCCAGCATTTCCGTGAACAGGGTGCGGTCCGCGATCCCGTAGAGATTGCCGGGCACAGCGCTTATGGAATAATCGCGGTCTCCGAAATGCTCGATCGCAAACCCCACCGCCGCAAAATGATCCAGGTTCTGTTTCAACACTGCCTCCTCCTGCATGCTCAGCGTGACAATGATCGGCGGCGTGATCATCTGCGAAGTCTGTTCCTTTTTCTTAAACTTCTCCATAAAACGCTCGTAGAGCACCTTCTCGTGCGCCGCGTGCTGGTCGATGATATACAGCTTTTCCTCGTATTCGATCAGCCAGTAGGTCTCAAAGAGCTGCCCGATCAGGCGGTGTTTCCTCATGCCCTCCGCAGAGAGCAGACGGTCGTCGAAAAGCTGCATCTGGACGGATTTCCCAATCTGTGTTTTCGTTTCAGTCTGTGCGACCTGCGGTTCCTGCCCGCTGCCGGACTCTGCCTGTATTTCATTATGTATGATATTCCCCGTCACGGGACGGATCATTCCCGTGCGCTGCCGCTGCGGGTATTTCGCCTCATACGGGCTGTCCGCCTCAGCAATGAGCTGGTTGCGCACCTTTTCAAACGGCTCCGGGTAGCGAAAACATTTCTCTTCCCTGCGCGCTTGCGGACCATTTACATTATGTAATTGCGGATTTCCCTGCTGTTTCCCCTGTCCCGCGTTTCCACGCGCATCCTCCGATGTCCCGGCTTGTCCGATCTGCGCGTGTGCGCCCGCCTGTCCCATGCCGTCTTGCGCTGTCTGCACGTGTGCGCCCGCCTGTCCCGTGCCGTTTTGCGCTGTCTGCGTGTGTACGTCCGCCTGTCCCGTGCCGTTTTGCGCCGTCTGTGCATATACGTTCGCCTGTCTCGTTCCGTTTAGCACCTTCGTTTGTCTGGTCGTCCGCGGCTCGTCAATCGTGATCTCCGGGATCAGTTCCTTCCCGAGCAGACCGTCCTTTACCGTCTGCAGTACCTGCTCATAGATCCCGCTCTGGTCGGCGAAACGCACCTCCATCTTCGTCGGGTGCACGTTGACGTCCACCTGCGCCGCGTCGATCTGCAGCGTCAGCACCGTGAACGGGAAACGGTGATTCATGATAAACGGCTTGTACGCGTCCTCGATCGCCCGTGTGACGATCGCGCTCTTCACATATCTTCCGTTGACAAAATAATTCTCAAAGTTGCGGTTGCCCCGCGAGATCACGGGTTTCCCGATGAAACCGCTGATATGCAGACCGCTCCCCGCCCCGGCGTCGATTTTCACGACATTTGAAGTGATGTCTCTTCCGTAAATGCCGTAGATGATGTCGCGCAGATTGCAGTTGCCGGAGGTGTGCAGCTTTGTGTCCCCGTTGTTGATAAACTTAAAGGAAATACCGGGATGCGACAGCGCCATCCGCTCCATCAGGTCACTGACATAGCCCGCCTCCGTCGTTGCCGTCTTGAGGAATTTCCTGCGGGCGGGCGTATTGTAGAACAGGTTGCGCACCAGAAACGTCGTTCCCTCCGGCGCCCCGATCTCCTCGAACGCTTTCTCTGCGCCGCCCTCGATCGCATAGCGCACGCCGGTGATCCCGCCCGCGGTCTTCGTGATCATCTCGACCTGGCAGACCGCCGCGATGCTCGAGAGCGCCTCGCCGCGGAACCCGAGCGTCCCGGTCGTCAGCAGATCGTCCACCGTGCGGATCTTGCTGGTCGCGTGGCGCAGAAACGCCGTGCGCACCTGGTCATTCGGGATACCGCTGCCATTGTCCGTGATGCGCACAAGCGAAATGCCGCCGTCCTTGATCTCGACTGTGACCGCGTTCGCGCCCGCGTCGATCGCGTTCTCGACGAGCTCCTTCACGATGGACGCCGGTCGCTCCACGACCTCGCCCGCCGCAATTTTATCGATCGTCTCCTGACTTAAAAGGGTGATCTCGTTCATGACTCTTCTCCATTATCTCTTGTGATTACAAAGAAACCGCAATCCCGGAAATGAACGGAACCGCGGTTTGTCTACGGTTATATTATAGCTTTAATAATTTGTCTTTCAACGATGGTAAATCAGATTGAATGATTTCCCATACCAGTTTCAGATTAACCCCTTCGTAATCATGCACAATACGGTTCCTCAAACCATATACCTGTCTCCATGGTATCTCCGGGTGAGCTGTCTCATAATCCTCATCAATTTTATTTACTTGTTCACCAATCTGACTCAGGTTAAACACACATGCATCTATCAGCATGTTATTATCAGAAAAACTCGTAAAGTCAACAGATTTGCAGAAACTTTCAATCCGCTCAATCAACGACAGCATTTTCTCTATAACCAAGTCATTCCGCATATATTTGTACCCCTGTTTTTTTTATTTCCCTATCGATCATAGAGTTATTTTCAATATGGGAAACATCGAACAAATCAATTTCCTTTCCACCCAGTGCATTCCGGACGGCCTCAATCAATCCGACAAAGCGAAGTCCCTTCAATCCACTATCCACTAAAAGATCGACATCGCTCCTGGTTCTGGCAGTTCCCTTACAATAAGAGCCAAAAAGGACTGCGCGTTTTACACCGAACTTTTGAAAAACAGGAGTTAAATGCATTTTAATTTCATCCATGGAAAGAACTGTTTCAGCCATATAATCACCAGCTTTCTTCTTTCGCAGATATTATAACATTTCTGTTCCTCTAATTCAACCCTCCGCCCAAACCCGTATTTTTCACAAAACTTTTGTGCGGTAGTCATGTTTTCGAGTGTCCCCAGATGAGAGACTCAGCCTTCCCAGCGGTTCTTCAGCTTATTCTGCAGACGGTAGATCGTGTTCAGCGCGCCGATCGGCGTCAGGTGCGATACGTCCAGCTCCTGCAGCTCCTTCAGCACGTCCGTGTCGCTGGTCGTCTCAAACAGCGACATCTGCTCTAAGTCGACTTGATCGTATTTTTTCGGTTTCGTTTTCTTCAGCCCGGCGTCCTCCGTATCCGGCGTCTGTACATGCACTGTGATGTCAGCGTTCGTCAGCTCCTCCGCCAACTCGTTCGCGCGCGCGATCACACTGTCCGGCACCCCGGCGAGTTTCGCCACCTGGATCCCGTAGCTCTTGTCCGCGCCGCCCTTCACGATCTTGCGCAGGAACACGATGTCATCGCCCTGCTCCTTGACCGCGATGCAGTAATTGTTGACCCCGGTCAGCTTGCCCTCAAGCTCG
>CANQYP010000214.1 GCA_947628045.1 uncultured Lachnospiraceae bacterium
CGTTTCGCGTGGCGGTCCTTCGGCCACGGATCGGAGAAGTTCAGGTAGATCCCGGCGACTTCGCCCTCGCCGAACACGTCGGTCAGGTCCTCCGCCTCCATGCGCAGGAACAGCAGGTTCGTGAGCTGCCCGTTCTCCCCGCGCTTTTCCAGCGCGCGCAGCAGCACGCTCGAATACTTCTCGATCCCCACATAGTTGCGGTCCGGGTGGCGCTGCGCCAGCTCCGTGATGAAACGCCCCTTGCCCATGCCGATCTCCAGATAAAGGGGGCGGCTGTTTCCGAACACTTCCTTCCAGCGCCCCTTCTTCTCGCGCATCACATCCTCATGCACCACATATTCGCTCGCGGCGATCGCCTCCCGCGACCCGGGAATATTTCGCAGTCTCATGCAGTTTCTCCTTATCCATAGCGCCGCGCCGGTATCCGCCCTCATGCCCTGGCTGGTCTCAAACAGCTGCGCAGTTCCCAAAGCGCGGGTTTCTCCGACTATTTTATGCGATATTCCCCGCGAGGTCAACCGGCTCAGCCGCATTATTTCAGACATTTACCGCTCCGTCTTCTCCGTCCTCCGAAAGATCGCGACCATCAGCATCGCGATCACATAGCCCGGATAGGCAAGCCCGTACAGGCACCACAGCCAGAAGAAATAGTTCGACAGCATCATCAGCGCCAGCGGAAACAGCATGATGATCCCCATGCAGAGGCTCCGCGGAAAAAACGCAAACATCAGAAGAAACGCGTTTTTCACCGTCTTGCGAAGTCCGTTCTCGTACCGGGCGAGCAGTGCGAAGATGTAATTGCCGACCACCACGGTCAAAAACAGGATCACGACGATCAGCGCGAACGAGAGATCCTTCAGCGCGCCATAGCCGTCGAGGATCCCGGCTCTGAGCAGATAAAGATTGTAAAGATACAGCGCGAGCACCGCCAGCTCGACGAGCCACGCCTTTGTGGCGTTTCTGAAGTTTTCACGGAACGCCCGAAAAAATCCTCTGGTGAGCGCGCCCTGGTCATTCTCCGCCATCCGCAGCAGCAGGTAATACATCGCGGAAAACGACGCCCCCGCCGTCACGACGGGCAGCGCGCACAGCAGGGTCAGGACGTTGACCCACACCAGATCCGCCAGTTTCCCAATAGTCCTGAAAAGCGGATTGTCCATGTTAAACAGATGATCCATCGAATCTGTCCTTTCCGAATCTTACCCCTTCACGCCGCCCAGCGCAACTCCCGCGATGATGTACTTCGACAGCAGGAAGTACACGACAAACAGCGGAATCACCGTCAGCGTCAGCCCGATGTAGATCGAGCCGTACTCGGTCTTGTAGATATCGCCCTTCAGAAGGCTGACCATGATCGGCATCGTGTATTTCTCCTGTTTCGTCAGAAGGATCAGCGGCAGAAACAGGCTGTTCCACGAACTCACGAACGAGAAGATCGCCTGTGTCGCGAGCGCCGGTTTCATGATCGGGAGAACGATGTGGTTGAAGGTGTAGAATTCCTTCGCGCCGTCAATGCGCGCCGAGCTGACGATGTCGAGCGGCAGAGAGGAAAGCATGAACTGCCGCATGAAGAATACCATCGTCGGCGCGGCGATCGACGGCAGGATCAGCGCCAGGAAATTGTTCGTCATATGGATCCGATACATAAACTGATAGAAACCGATGCTCACCACCTGGGACGGGATCATCATGATCGCCATGATAAAAGTGAAAAACGGCTGCCTCAGTTTCCAGCTGTACACAACGATCGCGTATGCCGTCAGCGTGGAAAAGTACACCGCGCACAGCGTCGACCCGGTCGAGATGATCATGGAATTCAGGAAACCCCTCATCGGATTAAAGCTCTTGCCCGCCAGGATCCTGAGATTTTCCAGCAGGTAGCCGGAGGGAACCAGAGAGATCGCGTGCTGCTGGATCTCCGTCGTGCTCCTCGTCGCGTTGATCAGCATGATGAGAAACGGCAGAATGCTGAGCACGGCAAGGACGATGCACAGAATGTAAACAAAGGTCATAAACGGTTTTGAGGCTTTCCGGTTCGTCATCACAGATTCCCCCTTCCAGCCGGTTTTTCCCGTTTCCGGCGTTCTCTCGCGGTCTTCCGCAGTTTCCTACGCTCCCGGATCTCGTATTTATCCTGCATCAGGAGGAAAACGATCGTGGAGAGCACACAGATGATCAGGAACATAATGATGCTCGCCGCCGACGCGCGGTTGTACAGGTAGCTGCCGCTGAACGCCTGATTGTAGATAAACACGCTCGTGGTGAGGGTCGCGTTATTCGGACCGCTCTTGGTGACAAGGAGCTGCGGGATATCGAACATCTGCAGACCGCCGATCAGGCTCGTCACCATCGTGTAGATCAGGATCATTCTGAGATTCGGCAGGGTGATATAGAAAAACTTCTGCCAGCTGCTCGCGCCGTCGATCTCCGCCACCTCGAACCACTCTGGGCTCATGCCCATAATGCCGGAGATCAGCACGATCATCGTATAGCCGTACCACATCCAGAACTGGATAAAGGAGACGACGCCCCGCGCCACCCACTTGTTCCGGAAAAATTCGATCGGTCCGTCCGACAGGTGCAGCGAGGTGAACAGGTCATTCATCGGTCCCATCGGGTAGCCGAACAGCGCCCCGAACAGGATCGCGACCGTAGCCGCCGTGATGATGTTCGGCATGTAGAATACGACCTTGAAAAACCCCTGCCCCTTCACCTTGAAGAGCGTCCCGGAAAACCACGCCGCCAGCACCAGCGCGAGCACGATCTGCGGAATGAAATTCATAATCCACATCAGAAATGTGTTTCCGAGCGCCGTGCGGAAGGTCGGCGCGCTGAGGATCGTCTGGAAATTCTGCAGCGGGTTCTCCAGAAAATGAAATGTTACCGCCCCAATGCCCTTAAAATCCGTGAACCCCAGCAGGATCGTAGAGATCACCGGGTACAGCGTGAACAGACAAAAGGCAATAACAAACGGGATGCTGAACAGATATCCGTATTTCGCATACGACAGCTTTTTCTTTTTCATTTCCTCCTCCATGCGCACAGGGGAGACGGTCCCCTGCCGGAACCATCTCCCCTGCTCCTTTGAAAACTTACTCAACGATTACGTCCAGGTTGTCGGCGACGTTCTGCTTGAACGCCGCGATTGCCTCCTCCCTTGTCAGGTTGCCCGCCGTGTACTCACGCACCGCGTCTCTCCAGTACTGGTTGATCGTCTCATCGTACTGGGTGAGGTTCTTCCCGTTCGCAAATTCATTCGCCGGGACGAACACGTCAAACATATTCTGCCCACCAAGGAAATCGACCTTGCCGTCGGACATATTCATGACCGTGCCGGACGCGACGGCGTCCTTTGTCCCCTGCACGCCGTCTGTCATAGCGCCGTTCGCCCAGAGATACTGCAGTCCCGTCTCAGAGCAGTCGAGCGTGATCCACTCGATGATCTGTCTCACCGCGTCCGCCTTCGGCGTGTCCTTGTTCACGAGGAGCCATGTGCCGCCCCAGAAGAAACCGATCGGGGGCTCACAGACCGCCCAGTCGCCGTAGGTGCCC
>CANQYP010000215.1 GCA_947628045.1 uncultured Lachnospiraceae bacterium
CGCAGGGGCGCGCGGACGAGGAGATCCACATTGTCACCCTGCAGGGCACGCTGGATTCCAGCGCTCAGCTCGGGCGGACAAAGGGCTTCGCCGAGGTCATGGCGGAGCATGACAACTGGAAAATGCTGGAGATGCAGGACGCGGACTTCACTCAGGCGAAGGGGCAGGAGGTCATGGAGTCGCTTCTGCAGAAATACGACGACATCGACGTGGTCGTCAGCGAGAACGACAACATGGCGTTCGGCGCGGTGGACGCGATCCGGGAGGCGGGGGAGAGCTGCGGACCCGGCGGCGATATCACGATCCTCTCGTTTGATGCGGTGCGCGCCGCGTTCGATGCGATGCTCGCGGGCGAGATCAATGTGAGTTTTGAGTGTAATCCGCTGCACGGACCGAAATTGCAGGAGATCATCGGGACGCTGGAGAGCGGCGGGACCGTGGACAAGATCCAATATATGGAAGAGACCTATTTCGACACCGACATGGATCTGGAGGAGCTGCGCAAAACAAGAGCATATTAGGCGATGAAAGCCCGGTCTCCATGGGAGAGCAGACGGCAAGCTTGCTTGCATGTCTGCTCGCACATGAGAGACGCTAAACGTTTGAGCAAAACAGCAATCACGAACGAATGTGAGTGATGCGATTTGCGAAGACGTTTTAGGATTGCAAGAGTGCGCAGCACGGAGCAATCCGTGGGCTTTCATTGATTGAATATGGGATGGAGACTTGCATGGAAAAAAGGAAATCCTCGATCAAAAACAGGCTGAATGGACTTCTGCTGGTCTGCGTGGTTCCGCTCACCGCCACGATCGTATATCTGCTCGTGCTGATGAACAGCTTTTCCAGCCGTTACGACACGATCGTGGAAAATATCACAAAGGCGAACGCCTACAACATCAACTTCAAGGAAGATCTGGACTACGTCATGTACATCATTGTGGCGAATTCCGAGCGCGCCGAGGAGCTGGTGGGCACCGAGCAGCCGAACATCATGATCGACGAGGCGCGGGGCGTGTTCGAGGAGCTTTTGGAGATCGCGGATTCCGACTATGCGCGCAACAGTCTGCAGCGCATTCTCAAGTGTCTGGACACGCTGGAAAACCGCGTGGACGAGATCGTGGACGACGCGCTCATAAGCGGCACCTACGACAAGAACATGGAGCGGCTCGACTCGAACGTCCGCATCCTGACGGAGCTGATCCAGGAGCAGATCCAGCAGTATATCTACTATGAATCGACGAATCTGGAGAATCTGCGCGAGGGCATCCGCTCGGACGTAGACGCGGTGATTCGGATCATCGCGGCGGTCTCCGTCCTGATCGTAGCGGGAGCGCTGCTGATCAGCCGCAGGGTGATGGCGAGCGTCACGAAACCGATCGAGAACCTCTGCCGGATGACGACACAGGCGGCGGCGGGCGATTTCGAGGTGCGCGCACACGAGGATCGGATCGAGGAGATGGAGGTCCTAAATTCCAGTTTCAACCGCATGGTGGAGCAGATCGGCGATCTGGTCGAGGGTATCCGCGTGGAACAGAAAAACCTGCGCGCCACGGAGCTCAAGCTTTTGCAGGCGCAGATCAACCCGCATTTTTTGTACAACACGCTCGATACGATCATCTGGCTCGCCGAGTCCGGCGAGAAGGAGCAGGTCGTGAACATGGTGTCCTCGCTGTCG
Organism: uncultured Lachnospiraceae bacterium; assembly: GCA_947628045.1. Taxonomy (GTDB): domain Bacteria; phylum Bacillota; class Clostridia; order Lachnospirales; family Lachnospiraceae; genus Choladousia. Next base: position 1,676 of record CANQYP010000215.1, read on the forward strand.
GACTTCTTCCGGACGACGCTCAGCAAGGGGCGTGACTACATCACGGTCGGCGAGGAGGCGGCGCACATCCGCAGCTATCTGGAGATCCAGCAGTTCCGATATCAGGATATTCTGGAATATGAGATTCGGATTCCGGAGGAGCTGCACGGCTACCAGATCCTGAAACTGACGCTGCAGCCGCTGGTTGAGAACGCGCTGTACCACGGCATCAAGAACAAGCGCGGGCGCGGGCATATTCGGGTCTTCGGGGAGCAGCAGGGGGAGCGTCTGGTCTTCACCGTGCAGGACGACGGCATGGGCATGGACGAGGAAAAGCTGCGACAGATTCGGGAAATCATTCGGGGACAGGCAGGAGGTACGAAACTCTCGCCCGGACAGGCGGGCGTTTCGCAGACATTGTCCGGACAGACGGGAGGTCCGCAGGAATCCTCTGACCCGTCCGGGTTCGGTCTGTTCAACGTACAGCAGCGGCTCCAGCTCAACTACGGACCGGAGTACGGGCTGGCGATCGAGAGCGTGTACGGCGAGGGGACCAGGGTGATTGTGACGATACCAGCCGTAAAATAACATACCTGATTCGTAAAAATTCTAACCTTTTCACGTGCGGGAACCCCCGCGGGCAAAAAAAATTACAAAAAATCAAAAGATTCCTCTTTGAATTTGGGCAACATTGTAGTATAATTACTAACATGAAATCGGATGGATTTCATAAATCTGTCACGTACATATTATTATTAAGGAGGAAAAGAAATGAAGAAAAGAATCATGGGACTGGCTCTCGGTGTGATCACGGCTGCAGCTTTCGGTATGACGGTGAACGCTGACGAGCTCATCAAAGTAGGCATCATCAACAACGACCCGAACGAGTCCGGCTATCGTACCGCGAACGTAAAGGATCTTGAGCAGGCATTCTCTGAGGAGAATGGTTTCGAGGCTCAGACGTTCTACAGCCTGGACAACGGCGAGCAGATCGACGCGGCGAAGAAGTTCATCCAGGACGGCGTTGACTACCTGCTCCTCTCTGCGGCTGAGACCACCGGCTGGGATTCGGTTCTCCAGGATGCGCAGACCGAGGGTATTGATGTAATCCTGTTTGACCGCACGATCGACGCGGACGAGAGTCTGTATGTGGCGTCCGTAGTTTCCGATATGGCGAAGGAAGGCGAGACTGCTGTTACATGGCTTGAGGGACAGGGTCTTGACGAGTACAATGTCATCCACATTCAGGGTGTTATGGGCTCCGCGGCTCAGGTTGGACGTACCGGCGCTCTTGACGAGAAGGTTGCCGCTAATGACAACTGGAACCTCGTAGTACAGCAGACCGCAGACTGGAACGCTGAGAAGGCACAGCAGATCGTTCAGTCCGTCATCGATTCCGGCGAAGAGTTCAACGTAATCTACGCTGAGAACGACGACATGGCGAAGGGCGCTGTAGCGGCTCTCGACGCAAAGGGCATCTCCCACGGCGTAGGCAAGGACGTCATCGTTATGGGCTTTGACTGCAACAAGTGGGCTCTTGAGGAGCTGCTGGCCGGCAACTGGAACTACGACGGACAGTGCAACCCGTTCCAGTCTGAGTATCTTCTTGACATCATCAACAAGCTCGAGGCTGGTGAGGAGCTCGAGGAGAAGACCATCATCATGGATGAGAAGGGCTTCGACGCTGAGACGATTACCGAAGAGGACGTTGAGACCTACGGCATCGGCGGCGGCGACACCGCAGAGGCTGAGACCGAGGTTGAGACGACGGCTGCAGAGTAAGGCAGGGAGTATGAATGCGGCGCGGTCCGCAGACATCATGAAACCTAAGATTTAGAAAAGGGCGCAGTGCGGACGAATCAGTACGTCTGCCCTGCGCCTCTTTTACGAGGAAAGC
>CANQYP010000216.1 GCA_947628045.1 uncultured Lachnospiraceae bacterium
AATCGCCCTGGTGAGTCACGGCCTGCCCTCAGCGGGGCAAGCCGCACAGGGCTTTACAGTGGCGCTCTTCTCCGGCGTCATCGCCACACTGCTCTTCTTCGAGGCTACCAATATCTCTAAGCACGACGCCCGGCAGCTTGCCATGGTGGAGGCGACCCAGTCGGGAGAGGTGCTGTTCACGATCCTGGGCGGCGTCCTGTTTCTGGGAGACAGCCTGCCCACCATGACCGGCTGTGCCGGGATCGCGCTTATCGTAGCGGGCATGGTCGCCAACAGCTTTGCCGCCGCGGGATGAACAAGTCCCAGATCCGCGTCTTGCATCTGCTTGTGTCGAATCATGAATGGAACGGAAGAATGATTTGACAAAAATCCATCTTATATGTATAATAAAGCCTATTAGTTCGGTAGGAAATGACAGGCGGGTGTATAGCATCCGCTGTTTTCAATAGAAATAACAATATCATATGGAGATGCATCATAAATGTTGACACAGTTTTCGAGAACGGAATTATTGCTTGGAAAAGAAGCGATGGAGAAATTATCACGTTCAAGAGTCGCGGTTTTTGGAATCGGAGGGGTAGGAGGATACGTCTGTGAGGCTCTTGTGCGAAGCGGAGTCGGGGCATTTGATCTGATTGATGATGATAAGGTCTGCCTGACAAATCTGAACCGGCAGATTATTGCTACACGAAAAACAGTAGGGAAATATAAGGCAGAAGTGATGAAAGACCGGATCCTTGAAATCAATCCGGACGCACAGGTAAGCATACATAAGTGTTTCTTCCTGCCCGAAAACGCAGATGAATTCCCCTTTGACGAGTATGATTATATTGTCGATGCGGTAGACACGGTTACTGCTAAGATTGAGCTTGTTATAAAGGCACAAGAGAAAAATGTGCCTATTATCAGCTGCATGGGTGCCGGAAACAAATTGGATGGCAGCCAGTTCAGGGTTTCTGACATATATAAGACAAAAATGTGCCCGTTGGCAAAGGTTATGCGGAGGGAACTGAAAAAACGAGGTGTAAGGAAGTTAAAGGTGGTATATTCCGAGGAAAAACCGATAAGACCGCTTGACGATATGTCTGTCAGCTGCAGGACAAACTGTATTTGTCCGCCCGGGGCAAAGCACAAGTGCACAGAACGGAGGGATATTCCGGGCAGCGTAGCATTTGTGCCGTCTGTGGCGGGATTGATCCTTGCGGGCGAAGTAGTAAAAGACCTGTGCCGCGATGAAATTTTGACACCCCGGGGAAAATCGTAATGTTTTCCGGAGACTGCAAGACCGGTCAGAATACCTATCTGCTGCCGGACGCGGTGACCGCGGCGCATCTGCGGCTGCAGGAGGAGAAAAACCCGATTCAGGGCAGAACCGGGATGGACATTGAACATCGTATGGGAGATCAGCCATGAGAAAGTTTTGCATTCGAAACGGACAGATATTTGATGAAAAGGGATCCTTTCACGAGGATTCCCTGTATTTTTTCGGAGAGCGTATCGTGACGGGGGAAGAATATCGGGCGCTGGAGGCTCCGGAGGAGACGGTGGACGCGGACGGCGGCTATGTGGTTCCGGGATTTACGGACATCCATTTCCACGGTTGCGCCGGATACGACTGCTGTGACGGGACGGCGGAAGCGCTCCGGGCGATCGCGCGGTATGAGCTGAGCCGGGGGATCACTTCCGTCACGCCCGCCACGATGACGGTTCCGGAGGAAAAGCTGATGCAGATCGCGCGTGCGGTGCGGGAAGTGCGGGCGGACGGCGTTTCCGATTTATGCGCGGGTGGAGCTGTTGTGTCTGAGGCAAAGGAAGGAAGCTGTGCTTGTGAGGGCGCCGACGACGGTTGCGGACACGGAGCCACATTGCAAGGTCTGTACATGGAGGGGCCGTTCATCAGCGAAAAGAAAAAGGGAGCCCAGAAAGCGGACGACATCCGAAAGCCCGATCTCGCGCTTTTTGGTCGGCTGCAGGAGGCGTCCGGCGGGGCGTTTAAGACTGTGGCGCTCGCCCCGGAGACGGAGGGCGCGATGGAATTTATCCGGGCGCTCTCGGGCAGCGTGACCCTCTCGCTCGCGCACATGACGGCGGACTACGAGACGGCGTGCGAGGCATTCCGAAACGGCGTTTCCCAGGTGACGCATCTGTACAACGCGATGCCGCCCCTGTCGCACCGTGAGCCGGGGCCGATCGCCGCTGCATCGGACTTTGAGGAATGTCGGGTGGAACTGATCTGCGACGGCGTGCATATTCATCCGGCGGTGGTGAGGGCGACCTTCCGCCTGTTCGGGGACGACCGCATCATCCTCATCAGCGACAGCATGAGGGCGACCGGCATGCCGGACGGAGAATACGAGCTCGGCGGGCAGAGGGTGTTCGTGAAGGGAAGGCGCGCGTTTCTCGCGGACGGGACGCTGGCAGGTTCCGTCACGGATCTTGCGGACTGCGTGCGCGTCGCGGTGAAGGAGATGGGGATCCCGCTCGAGAGCGCTGTCAAATGCGCCGCGGTCAATCCGGCGAAGGCGATCGGCATCTTTGGAGAGTACGGAAGCCTGACGGCGGGCAAATACGCGGACCTGCTGATCCTGGATCGAGATCTGGAGCTGAAAGAGGTGTTCCGGCACGGCGGCAGGATGGAAAGCAAAAGAGGATTGTTATAGAAATACACAGCATTGTGAAAGTTTTTTCCTCTGAAATATGGTATGTTTCAGGCAGAAAGCATATAGAGGAGAAATCGCCTTGGAAAGAGAAGATAAGCTGAAAAACCGAATGCTGCGGCTGATCCTGCCGATCGCGTTCCAGCAGTTCATGCTTGCCCTGGTGAGCGCGTGCGACGTGGTCATGCTCGGGAGGCTGAGCCAGGACGCGATGTCGGCGGTGTCCCTGGCTTATATGAAAAACTGTGGTGCGGTGAATCCGGGCACGCTGATCAGCAGCGCGACGGTCGTGCTGAATATTTTCCTGAACGCCATACTGATCTCGTGACGCTGTGGTGCGTCACGATCCCGCTGGGCTGCCTGTGCGCGTTTCTCTGGATGAAAAAATATAACCTGACAGGAGAAGGAAGTTCAACATGACGGAATAGAAAAACCCTGCAAGGTGTACCGGGAGATCAACGAGCGCGATGAAGTGTATTATTTTAAGGACAGACGTTTTGATATCACTGTTTTTTCTTTTCCGCAACCCCTCTTTTCTCCTTTTTCATACTTGATAGTAACTTTCCAGACTTTTCATAGAAAATACACTTGTATATCTATTCGATATATATTAGAATACATAATAGAGAGGCGGTGGTATCATGGCGGCAAAAACCGCAAACGTTCTGGCGAGAGTTGAGCCGGATGTAAAAAAACAGGCAGAGGATATATTGAACCAGTTGGGTATCCCTGCATCGGTTGTTATAAATATGCTTTATAAACAGATCATTATCAAAAAGGGAGTGCCTTTTCCGGTATCTTTGAGCAAAGAGCTGCTGGCTCG
>CANQYP010000217.1 GCA_947628045.1 uncultured Lachnospiraceae bacterium
GGTCGAGAAAATGCACGTCGCAGGTCGCCGCCACGGGTTTGCGGTAGCGCTCGCCCAGCTCGACGATCCGCCGGTTCAGATCCTTGAGCTCGTCCACCGTCTTGCGGTTTTCATGGTCTTCCCGGGTCATGAACATATTGTTGCCGAGCGGCTGGATCTCCAGATAGTCATAGAAATTGACGATCCTGGCGATCTCCGGCTCCGGCGCGTCCCGCAGCAGCGCCTGGTACAGCTCCCCCGCCTCACAGGCGGAGCCGAGGATCAGCCCTTCGCGGTACTGCTGCAGCACGCTCTTCGGGACGCGCGGCGTCCGATGGAAATAGTCGATATGCGACCACGACACCAGGCGATAGAGGTTCACCCGCCCGATATCATTCTTCGCGAGAATGATCGCGTGGTAGGTCGGCAGCTTTTTGATCTGCGTCTTCGAGGACGCCCCGAGCGCGTTCAGCTCCTTCAGCGTCCCGATCCCCTGCTTTCTCAGCATTGCGGAAAATTTCACAAAAATATTCGCGGTGCACTCCGCGTCGTCCACCGCCCGGTGATGGTTGCCCAGCGGCACGCCGACCGCCTTCGCGACCGTGTCCAGCTTGTATCGGTTCAGCGACGGCAGCAGCACGCGCGCCATCGCCACCGTGTCCACGGACGTCTTCTCGCAGGGGATCCCCTGCCGTTCACAGTTTTTCTCGATAAAGCTCATGTCGAAGGATGCGTTGTGCGCCACCATGACGCAGCCGTCACAGAATTCCATGAACTCCGGCAGCACCTTCCCGATCACAGGCGCGTCGAGCACCATGTTGTCGCTGATACCGGTCAGCTCCTCGATGCGAAACGGGATCGGGACCTCGGGGTTGACAAACGTGCTGAACCGGTCCGTGACCGCTCCCTTTTCCACCCTGACCGCGCCGATCTCGATGATCCGGCACTGCTCCGGCGAGAACCCGGTCGTCTCAAGGTCAAACACAACAAACGGATCATCCAGGCTCTGCCCCCGGTCGTTCACCGCGATCTCCCTCAGATCGTCGACCAGATACGCCTCCATGCCGTAGATCACCTTGAAATCGCTGCCCTTCGGCACCGCGTGGTTCGCGTCGGGGAACGCCTGTACCGCGCCGTGGTCCGTGATCGCGATCGCCTTGTGCCCCCAGCTCATCGCCCGGTTTATGATGTCCGCGACGTCCGAGACGCCGTCCATATCGCTCATCTTCGTGTGGCAGTGCAGCTCCACGCGTTTCTCGGCGCTGGCGTCGAGTCGTTTCTCGCGGAAATCGGCGATCCTCCGGATCCCGGAGATATGTCCGATCGTGAGCTGACCGTCGAAACGGTCGATCGTCGTCACCCCTGCGATCAGCAGAAACGCGCCCGCGCGGATCTCCTTCGAGAGCTCCTCCGCCTGCTCCTTTTCCAGAAACAGTTTCGCGCCGATCGAATCCGTAAAATCCGTGATATTGAACATAAACAGGACTTTGTCGTTGCGCAGCTCACGCTGCTCCGCGCTCATCACCTGCCCGCGCACGACGATCCTTCCGATCTCCCCGGTGATCTCCTCGATCGGCGTGACCTCTCCCTCGACGTCCCGTCCGTAGAAGACGTCCGGATCCGCGGAGCGGCGAACGACCCCGGAGCGCCCGGCGGAGCGGTAAAAATCACGCCTCGCGCCGCTCTGACCCGCTGCGGCGCTGCCCTTTCCCCTGCGCGGTGCAGAGGGGGACGCCTCCTTTGCCGCCTTCGTCTCCGCGGCGCGCGGAGCATCGGCAGGGTCCGCGACCCCGCTCTTCGCGCCCTCTTCCGCCTTCCTGCCCGCATAATTCTCTGAGATCGCCGCGACCTCCTGCTCCAGCGCCAGCTCCAGACGCTCGCGCTTTTTATTTCCCTCCGTCTGCACGCGTCTCGTGCTGATGTGAAAATCCAGACCGCAGCGCTCGCAAAAGATCTTCTCAAGGATCTCAACCAGCTCGTCCTCTTTCCCGTCGGCAAGTATGCTGTCCGGGATCTCAAGCACAAGCGTGTTCTCCCCCGTAAACTCCTGTCGGGAGTCCCGGAACAGGCTGTAGAGCAGCGCGTTGTACTGCCGCAGCTCCCGGAGGATACTGCCCTCGTAGATCTCCATCAGGTTCCGCGGCGTGTACTGTTTCGACAGCCGGAAACGCTCGATCACCTTGACCGTCATCGGTGTGTCCGAAAAAAGCTGGCTTTGGATCGCGTCCTCCAGCTCATAAATATAATTTTTCTGGATCAGTTTCTCGCTCTCCAGATACACATGCAGAAACGTGCGCTCCCGGTTCGTCGTCACCCGGGTGATCTGCGCATATTCCAGCAGACCGCGCAGGTCGCCGCCGATCTTCAGCGCCGGAAACACTTCAAAAAAAGATCTTATCATAAAAATGACTCCTCAAGAATACTCCCGGGAGTCATTATAGCACAAATGTTCTGTTATTGAAAGAAGTACCTTGCTTTTTTTGACGTCAGTCTCTCTCCTGCATCTGTACCCGGCGGATCGCAAGCGTCACGGCAAGGCACGCCGCCGCGAACGCCAGCTGGATCCCGATCCCCTGCGCGGCAAGCGTGAGCTGCTCTCCCCTGACCGTCTGAAATTCGCCCAGCATATCGTTGATCCGCGAATACCAGTAGGTCGGCAGGAACTGGGAGACCGCCTCGATCTTTCCCAGCATCTCGAGCGGCACAAAGATCCCGCCCAGAAAGCTCAGCCCCAGCGACAGGACGTTGACGAGTCCGTTCATCGCCCACGGTCCCTGCGCGAGGATGCCGCACAGATAGCTGAGCGAGAGCACGACCAGCAGAAAGACAAAGCTGTTCAGCAGATACCAGCCAAGATTCGGGTCAGGCAGCAGGTCCTTCCCGTACAGAAGAACGCCAAAGAGCACGCATACAAGCCAGACCGCAAGGCCGATCGCCAGGAAAGCCCCCACAGCCGCCAGGTTCTGCGTGCGAAACGCCACGGCGGAGCTTTGCATCCTGCGGCGGATCTCCTTTCGCTTGAACTCCATCAGGATCAGGCTGATCGTCCAGATGACCGAACCGAGCAGCCCGTACGCCATATAGCGGAAAAAATAAGTGTGCGGCGGGAGCTGTCCCGCGTTTCCGTTCCGGTCGTACAAGGTCACATTCCCCGGGAGCGCCGCCAGCCGCGCCGCCTCCGCGCAAGCCTCTTCCTCGGAAAGCCCTCCAGCCATGCCCGCGCGGACCTGATTCAGCATCGTGTTCACCTGCATATCGACGTAGAACCCCATGACAGAGTCCGGCACCGTGACGCGCTCCACGGCTTTCCGCCCGTCCCGGAACCGCTCTTCGAGGTCCTCCGGCAGGATCAGCACGTACTCCACATCGCGGTAATACAGCGCGTCCTGGATCGTCTGCGGGTCGTCCGCCAGCTTTGCCGCCTCATGTTTTTCCCCGATCAGAGCGCAGATCGCCCGGGACAGCGTGTCTTCGGCGCGGTCGATGACCGCGACC
>CANQYP010000218.1 GCA_947628045.1 uncultured Lachnospiraceae bacterium
TGATGATGCCGACAAGGCGGTTCTCGCTGTCCACGACCGGCATCGCGTCGAAGTCGTATTTCTGGAACTGCCTGGCCACTTCCTCCTGGTCCATCATCGTGTTGATCGTGATGACGTTCTCCTCCATCAGATCCCCGATCTTCTCCTCCGGCTGGCTCAGCAGCAGCATGCGCAGCGAGATCGTCCCGCGGATCTTGCGGTACTGGTTGATCACATAGCAGGTGTTGATCGTCTCCTTGTCGATCCCCGTCCGGCGGATCCGCTCGATCGCCTGGCTGACCGTGTACTCCTCCTTCAGGTCGACGTACTCGACCGTCATCACGCTGCCCGCGGAATCCTCCGGGTACTGGAGCAGGTGGTTGATGTCCCGCCTCGTCTCCGGCGTCGTCTGCGCCAGCAGCCTCTTCACCACGCCCGCCGGCATCTCCTCCATCAGGTCAGAGGCGTCGTCCGCGTACAGATTGTCGATGATGTTCGCCGCCTCGCGATCCGTCAGGGACGTAATGATCTTGCGCTCCACCTCGATCGGCAGATGTGAAAACACGTCCGCCGCGATCGCCTTCGGCAGAATGCGGAACACCTTCAGCTGATCATTCTCGGAGCCTTCCAGTTCTTCGAGCATGTCCGCGATATCCGCCTCGTTCATGTCCATGACCTCGCTGCGGATCTTCGCGTACTGCTTATGTTCGATGCATTCCTTTAATGTCTCTAAATTCAGCATGACATTCCTCCTTGTGTGCAGTTTTTATGTGGGGATCAGGCCCCGATGCGTCCGCCGTGCCCAGTTTCGTCGTACTTCGCGTCATAAAAACCACCACCTTTCCCAATGTCATGATAAAAATAAAAAAGGCTGTGCAAAACCGGATACCCGATCCTGCAACAGCCCTGATCGCCCGAAACTACTCTTCTTCCAGATCAAGAGTCTGCATAAAGTCGTCAATCGCCGAGGTATCGACTGTGTAGGTCGGTTTCTCAACTGTCGTCGTGTCCGCCGGATTCAACGTGGTGTAGACCGAAAATCCAACCCATGCCACCAGGACAAGCGCCACCAGCGACATGCCCGCCTTGACTGCCATCCACTCTCGTTTCTGTTTCTTGATGATCTGCGCGCGATTGCGCTTTTCTTCTTTATAACGGTCAACCTTCGCCTGACTCATGTGTATCTCTCCTTCTGTTGTATCAAAATTCTCATATAGAACAGTATACACGATTTTGGCAGGATTTCAAGACTTTTCTTCACAGCACCACGATGATCCCGCCGTCGCTGGCGTACAGCGTGGAGATCCCGCCCGTGTCGAGCAGGATCGCGTCTTTCACCTTGATCCGCTCCAGGATCGCGTCGCGCACCATCTCCCCGCGCGCCCGGCAGTTGCAGTGCGAGATCGCCAGAACCTTCTCCTCCGGATGCTCCACGCGCTCCGTCAGGTAATCCACCATCTTCACGAGCGCCTTGTTGATCCCGCGCGCCTGGTCGAGCTGGACGATCGTGCCCTCCGGCGTGGAGCCCATGACCGGCTTGATCTTCAGTGCGCTGGCGATAAACGCCTTGACGTTGCTGAGTCGTCCGTTCTTGCGCAGCGCCTCCAGACTCTCGAGGACGAAGTAGGTGTTCTGGCTGTCGATATAGGATTCCACCGCCTCCACGAGCGCGTCGAACTCCATGCCCGCCGCCTCGCACTCCTGGATCTTCTGTGTGATCAGCGTCTCCCCGATCGACGCCGAGCGGGAGTTGAAGACATGGATCTTCAGCTCCGGGCGCTCCTCGAGCGTCAGCCCCTTCGCGAGCAGCGCGCTGTTGTACGAACCGCTCAATTCCGCCGAGAGCGTCACCGCATAGGCACGGCTCCCTGCCTTCTCGTACGCGTTCTTGTAAAATTCCGGGGACGGGCACGCCGACTTCGGACAGTTCGGGCTGTCCGCCACCTTCTTCAGAAAATCCTTCTGGTCGAACGTGTCGTCGTCGACAAACGAATACTGATCCACCTGCATCGTAAGCGGCGCGGGAATGACCCGCGCGTCCTGCCGCATCGCCTCCGTGCGCTCACCGCAGCTGTCCATCACAATCACATAATCCATACTGACCTCCTGATACACTCAAACCGACTCAAAGGAACCGCATGTTTCGTTTTCAAAGACATTCTATGTAGTTTTGATTACTACATATATACTACCATAAGTATGCGCCGTTGAAAAGAAAAAAATCTGTTTTATCTGAATTTTTTTGAAAACATGTCCCAAAACAATTGCCACGATCCCCGCTTTTCCTGTATACTGGTCTCAGACAGGACAGCGCAAGGATCGTTCCGGGCTGTCCGCGCACACGGAGGGCACAGTTTTGCGTTCTTATCAGATTCAGGATATCAAAGCGTTCATGAAAAAACTGCTCATGGGGGAGACGTTCGACGCGTTCCTGCTCTCGGAGGCGTCGATCACGACGTTTGCCTCCTTCCGCATCGACGGCGCCTTCCACCCCGAGTATCTGAGCAGCGCCGACGCGGAGCTTTTGACCGACGAGCAGTCCGGCTACACGCTCTGGCAGCGCGTCCGCCCGTTTTTCCTCGAGCTCACAAAAGGGAAGAACACACCGCTGAACTTTCATATTGTGCTCCGGCTTGCCCCGCACAATGTCGAGCGGCTCATCGCCCAGTCCGGCGTCTCCGCACAGCCCGGGGATGTGGACGGTCTCTTTCTCAATATCCATTTCGACGGCACGGCGCTCACCTGCGTCAGCGGCACCTCGCTGCGCGTCTTCTCCCTCGACAAGTCGCTCGACCACGCGTGGGACGAGGCGCTGGAGCGGTTCTTCCACCGCGAAGGGATCGCGCAGGTTCACGTATAATCAACATTGCAAATTCAAACGCGTGCGAGGCTGCGGATATTCCGCCAGCCTATCGCACGCTGTCGCGTCGCACAATCTGCTGCGCCAGCCAGCCCATGCAAGGAGTTTTAGCGGATTGTTAGCACTCATTAAAAACGAGTGCTAATTTTTTCTTGACATTTCCCATCTGTGGTATTAAGATACGTACAGAATCATAAAAAATCAAAGGAGATGTTGCTGCATGAGCAAACGTACAGGAAGTCTTTCGATCAACAGTGAGAACATATTTCCGATCATAAAGAAGTGGCTGTATTCCGACCACGACATCTTTGTCCGCGAGATGGTCTCAAACGGCTGCGACGCGATCTCAAAGCTCTCAAAGCTTGAGATGATGGGCGAGTACAGCTACCCGGACGATTACAAGAAGAAGATCGAGGTCATCGTCAACCCGGAGGAGAAGACGCTGAAATTCATCGACAACGGTCTCGGCATGACGGTGGACGAGGTCGAGGAGTACATCACGCAGATCGCCTTCTCGGGCGCGACCGATTTCCTCGAGAAGTACAAGGACAAGACGACGGACGACGAGATCATCGGGCATTTCGGTCTCGG
>CANQYP010000219.1 GCA_947628045.1 uncultured Lachnospiraceae bacterium
AATATGCTTTATAAACAGATCATTATCAAAAAGGGAGTGCCTTTTCCGGTATCTTTGAGCAAAGAGCTGCTGGCTCGAGATGAGATGGGAAAGGATACGTTTAATACGATGATGGCAAAGGGACTTTCGGAAGCAAAAGCAAATGATAGCAGACCAACCGTGGACGTGATTGAAGATCTTAGGCGCGATATTAATGAAAATATTTGATTGAGCTTTCGAGAATATAGAAATCTACCATTTCAGGATTTCCAGCAATCTCTCCGCAACCGGCGTAAATACCTGATGCTTTTTCCAGATTAGATAGATCCCGGTCTCCAGGCTCGGGGTGAGCGGACGGAACACAAGTCCGCTCTTTGGGCTTGTGTCGATCAGGTGCTGAAAGGTCAGGAGATAGCCAAGCCCTTCCCGCACAAAAAGAGCGCCGTTGTAAGACAGTCGGAAGGAGCCCTCCAGGTGAAGCTGATCCATGTGGCTGCCGCACCATCTGGGAAGATCGTGGTTCCAGCCCTGCTCGGAGCAGAATAAGGGCAGTCCTTTCAGATCTTCGACGGAAACCGCCGCCTTTTTTGCCAGCGGGCAGTCGGCGGGCATGACGACGCCCCAGAGATCAGCGCCCGGAAATTTCAGACAGCGGTATTTGGCGGTGTTGGGTTCCTGCGCAAGCACCGCAAAATCAATGATGCCCTTGTCGAGCTTTTCCGTCACCTGTTCCGTATCTCCGCTGGTGATATGGTAATGCAGGTTCGGGCAGATTTTTTTCAGTTCTTTGATCGCCGCGGCGAGATGCCGGATCTGGTAAGATTCCGCCAGACCCAGATAGAGATCGCCGCCTGCGAGATCGTCCATCGTGTGAAATTCTTCCGTGATCTTGTCAGCCATTTTGACCAGATCTTCCGCGCGTTTCCGAAGGAGGATACCCTCCTCGGTGAGCTGAATGCTGAAACTGTGCCTGAGGAACAGCTTCTTTCCGAGCTCATCCTCCAATGCTTTTAGCTGCTTGGAGAGCGTGGGCTGGGTGACGTGCAGCAGCTCCGCCGCGCGCGTCATGTTTTCTTCCCTCGCAACCGCGAGAAAATACCGCATGGTTCTCAGTTCCATAACTGTCCACCTTTCTGAAATTCCTAAAATTCATATCATGATATAAATTATAACTATTCGCAAAAAAGAAATCAAGGGGCTATAATAAAATTGGAAAATTGGTTTCGCGCCGCTGACCACGGAGTGAACAGTAACTCCGTTTTTGGCAGGCAGATAGCAAAGAGCAAAAATAAATCAGGAAAACAAGCAGGAAAGGAAGGTATGGAAACATGGCAAATGTTGAGAAACTGGAACTGACACAGGAATGGGATAAGACTTTCCCGAAGAGTGAAAAGGTAAACCATCGGAAAGTGACGTTCGTGAACCGCTACGGGATCACGCTGGCGGCGGATGAGTATACGCCGAAAAGCGCGTCCGGCAGGCTCCCGGCGATCGCCGTCTGCGGGCCGTTCGGCGCGGTGAAGGAACAGTGTTCAGGGCTTTACGCGCAGACGATGGCGGAGAAGGGCTTTTTGACGCTTGCATTTGACCCTTCGTTCACGGGGGAGAGCGGCGGCAATGTCCGCTATATGGCGTCGCCCGACATCAACACGGAGGATTTCATGGCGGCGGTGGATTACCTGTCCCTGCATGAGAGCGTGGATCCGGAGAGAATCGGCATCATCGGGATCTGCGGCTGGGGCGGTCTCGCGATCAACACCGCGGCGCTCGACACCAGGGTCAAGGCGACGGTTGCCTCCACCATGTACGATATGGCGAGGGTGAACGCCAACGGGTATTTTGACGCCGAGGATAATGAGGAATCGCGTTATCAGAAAAGAGCGGCGATGTGCGCGCAGAGGCTTGCGGATCTGAAAGCGGGCGAGTACGCGCTGGGCGGCGGCGTGGTCGATCCGCTGCCGGAGGACGCGCCGTTCTTCGTGAAGGATTATCATGATTATTACAAGACAGAGCGCGGTTACCATGCCCGCTCCCTGAACTCCAATGGCGGCTGGAATGTGATCGGCTGCGAATCCTTCCTGAACCAGCCGATCAACCAGTACAGCAGCGAGATCCGCAGCGCCATCCTGGTCATGCATGGCGACAAGGCGCATTCCTGCTATTTCGGGAAAGATGCTTACGCGGCGATGACAAAAGACAGCAAATATACGAGAAACAAGGAGCTGCTGCTGATTCCGGGCGCGGTGCATACCGACCTGTACGACGGCGGCGGGAAAGACGCTATTCCGTTTGATAAGCTGGAGGAATTCTTCCACAAGTATATGAAGTAAGGCGGTGAATTGAATATCATACGGCAAGGATATTTTTTGACGGAAGGATCATCGCTGATGGAGGGAAAAACCTGATCTGTATGGAGGATTTTCATGAAAAAGATATGGATTATCTTCATGGCACTTATGCTTATGATGAATGTTGCCGCCTGCGGATTGGACGGGCAGAAATCAGGAGCATTAGAAACAGAATCGACATCCGTAGAAACGATCCGGGAGACAGAAAACGTATCTGAACAGACGGAAATGAATGACTCAAAACGTGTGACGTCAGATAATAGTGAAGAAACGGAGGCAGATACAGCAATGAAAATGAAGGTTCAGATCGGAAATCAGTCCTTTACCGCAACTCTGGAGGATAATACAGCAGTACGGGAATTGGTCGATATGATGAGAGAAGCGCCGGTGTCCATCGATATGAGCGATTATTCCGGCTTTGAAAAGGTGGGCTCTCTGGGACGGAGCCTTACCACGGACAACCACCAGACCACAACCAGTGCGGGCGACATCGTTTTGTACAACGGCGATAACATCGTGATGTTTTACGGTTCCAATTCATGGAGCTACACAAGGATCGGTCACATCGACGATCTGACAGGATGGGAAGAAACGCTCGGCAGCGGCAGTATTACCGCGATGTTTTCCATTGAGGAATAGCATTGGCAGCAGATAAATATTGTTAGACCAGCCCGTAAGTATTATGCTTGCGGGCTTTTGCATAATAGGAAAACTCTTGCCACGCTAACTTGTAAGGAAAAGACATTTATTTGTATGTTTCATGGAGGCATAATTTTATGCTATAATGGTTTCTGTAAGGTCGATCATTTGGTTGATTCCCGCAGGAGGAGAACATGGGGCAGATCTATCAGATGGATACGCTTCACAAGACGGTTGAGTACATGAGGAAACATCTTGTGAGTTTGACGGGAAAGGAGACAGCAGCATTGGAAACAGAGAATATATATTATTTTGGAGAGAGCACGGATAACGATAAGGATCGGCAGCAGGTGAACGACGCGTTATTTCAGGAGGCCATCCGGATCACGATGGAGATCAACACGCAGTACCACACGCCGGAGGAGCTGCGGGAGCTGATGTCGCGGCTCACAGGAAGGAG
>CANQYP010000220.1 GCA_947628045.1 uncultured Lachnospiraceae bacterium
CAGGAAGCTTAAAGAGAAAGAGTTCACCTTCCAGGTGATCAACACCACGAGTGGGCAGGTAGTCGGCGAAGGACAGAATGACGAGAACGGCAACTTCAGTTTCGATTTCGTGAAGGATATCGCTATCGAAGACGGCGAGAAAGTGGAAGTGCTGTTCGACCAGGATGATATCGGCAAGAGCTTTACGTATCGCCTGGCTGAGGTAGCGACGGTAGGCAATAACTTCAAGTTCGACCCGCAGGTATTCACGATCACTGTAACGGTGCGCGATGCTGTGGATGAGAACGGCAAGAGCGTCGGCAAGCTGGCGATCGATGTAAAGGCGGATAAGCCGGAGGTCGGATTTGTCAACGATTACACGGCGAAGGGCACAGCAGAGTTTAAGGCGTACAAGACCTTGACCGGCAAGAGAAGGGGCAGCAACGATATTACGGATGGAGAGTTTACCTTTACGGCGGAACTCATGAATCCGGAGAACAGACCGACGGAAAGTCAGGTGGCGGATTTCTACACCGGAGAGGTGAACAGCAGCGGAGAGGTCAAGTTTGATCCGATCTCGTTTACCGAGAAGGACGCGGGCAGGACGTACATCTTTAAGATCACTGAGAATGAGATCGATGAAGAGCTGTCCGGCAAGGTGAAGAAGAGCAACCTCGTGTACTACGCGAAGGTTGTGGTCGGCGAGGCAAAGGGCGAGGCTACCGATACGAAGGTGACTGAGCTCGAGACGACCGTGACTTACCACAGAGCAGTTTCCTGCACGGAGGAGAACAGGGTTAAGCCTGAAAATGTAAGATTTATCAACGAATACCACGCGACGGGCAATGTGACCTTCGATGTGTGGAAGAAACTGAACGGCAGGAGCGGAAAGGCTCTGCAGAAAGACGAATTCACCTTCAAGGTCGCTGAAGTGTACGACGGCAATGACGTGGTATGGCTTAAGAATGTAAACGGTCTGATCACCGCGACCAACGACGCGAGCGGTCATGTGCAGTTCCCGGAGGCTATGGTTCCGTACAATCAGAACGACCAGCGCACGCACGTTTACCGGATCTATGAGGAGGTTCCGCAGACTGAGAACAACAAGGTCGGCGGCGTAACCTACGACAGCGGATACGTTGAGGTGACGGTAACCGTGACGGATGAGCGTGGAGATGGAGTGCTCACTGTATCGGAACCGGTTTACACGTACCATGACAAGGACGGCAATCCGGTAGAGCGCGAGAACGGCAAGACGTTCCTCAACGAATACGAGGCAGACGGGACGGCTGGATTCACGGGCGTGAAGACGATTTCCGGCAAGCGTGCGGAGGAAGTTCAGGACGGCGAGTTTACATTCTCAGTGTATGAGCTCATTAACGGACAGGAAGTTTCTACGGGGATGAGCGGTAAGACAGTTGAGGGTGGCGGTATTAAGTTTACACCGGCTGAATTTACCTATAATCAGAAACAGACGGGTACGCATACCTATGTGATCCGGGAAAATCAGGGTCAGGATAACAGCATTCGCTACACCGCAGAACCTGTGACGGCAACTGTTACAGTGACCGATACCGGACGCGGCGGCAGCGGAGCGCTTGAGACGAGCGTGACCTATTCGACGGGCAGCATGAAGTTCGTGAATCAGTATATCGCGAACGGCGGAATCACATTCAAGGGGCACAAGGAACTGACGGGCAACCGTGGCACAGTGGACAATGACGAAGAGTTCACATTTGTGCTCATGGAGGTCAAGAGATCCGAGACAGGCACTTCCCCGACGTTTGCGACCGAGACCCGGACTGAACTGGCGCGTGTATTCGGCGGCGCGAATCAGGACTTTGAGTTCCCGCAGATCAAGTACACGCAGGATGACATCGGAACGCATACCTATGAAGTTTACGAGGAGATTCCGGCGGATGCGGACGAGAATAACACGCTTGACGCAGTTACCTACAGCACAAAGATCTATGAGGTTGTTGCGGAGGTGACGGACGCTGGCAAGGGTAAACTGAGAGTGGCTGTAAGCGTGGACGGCACGCCTGTTCAGGTAACAGAGGGAACAGAAGAGAGCGCTGGCGAGACGGCGGAATTCACGTTCACCTTTACGAACGAGTACCACGCGAGCGGCAGTATGCCGGCAGCCGGACGAAAACTGGTCAACGGCAAAGAGCTGACGGCAGAGCAGATCGAACGCCTGAACAAGCTGGTTGAATTCCAGCTGCTGAAGGTGGAGAACGACGGGTCGATCACGACGCTCGACAGCGAGTCGCTTGACGAGTATGGCGAGTTCCGGTTCCTGGATGAGAGCCTGGATGAGAACGGCGAGCTTGTGCCGGAGGATATCCTGCGCTATACGGAAACGGACATTGGAAATACCTATACGTATCAGATGAAAGAGCATCAGATCGCGGAAGACGACGAGATGGGCGGCTATAAGGTAGACGAGACGGTATACGTCTTCAAGGTAAAGGTAGAAGACGGCGACAACCATGACGGATATCTGAAACTGACCATAATGGATGCGGATGGCAATGTTGTTGAGAATGCGCAGATGCTCGAGGCGACGTTTGACAATGAGCTGACGGTTGAGTTCCATGTGAACAAGACCGAGGTCGGCGACAACAGCAAGGAAGTTGAAGGCGCGAAGATCACTGTATTTGAAGTGACGACCGACGAGGAAGGCAACACGGCAGAGACGGAGGTCGACAGCTGGATCTCGAAGGAGGGCGAGACGCACGACTTTGGCGACAAGCTGGAGGAAGGCAAGAGCTATGTGCTCCGCGAGACAGTGGCTCCGGATGGATATGCTTACACGACGGACATCGAGTTCCGCGTGACGGACAACGGCGAGATCGTGACTGAGATGCCGACGACCGTTGACGAGGACGGCAACACAGTATATCTGGTAGAGGATGCGCCGCTGCACTTCCACGTGAACAAGACCGAGGTCGGCGACAACAGCAAGGAAGTCGCGGGCGCGGAGATCACGGTATACGAGCTGACGACGGACGAGAACGGCAACACGGTGGAGACGAAGGTCGACAGCTGGACGTCGAAGGAAGGCGAGACGCATGACTTTGGCGGCAAGCTGAAGGCAGGCGGCAAGTACGTGATGCGTGAGACAGTGGCTCCGGACGGATATGCTTACACGAACGACATTGAGTTCTCGATCGGCGAGGACGGCACGGTGACAACCGATGCGCAGACAGTGACGGACGAGGACGGCAACACGGTATATCTGGTAGAGGATGCGCCGCTCAAGTTCCACGTGAACAAGACCGAGGTCGGCGACAACAGCAAGGAAGTCGCGGGCGCGGAGATCACGGTATACGAGCTGAC
>CANQYP010000221.1 GCA_947628045.1 uncultured Lachnospiraceae bacterium
AGCGGCAGGAAGGTCAGCATCCGCAGGCATTTGAGCACGTCCGCGTCCGCCACGTTCCGCCAGTACTGGTAGAAATCAAACGGGGACGTCTTGTTCGGGTCGAGCCACACCGCGCCGCTCTGCGTCTTGCCCATTTTCTTGCCCTCGGAATTCAGCAGCAACGTGATCGTCATCGCGTACGCGTCCTTGCCGAGCTTGCGCCGGATCAGCTCCGTGCCGCCGAGCATGTTGCTCCACTGGTCGTCGCCGCCGAACTGCATGTTGCAGCCGTATTTCTGGAACAATGCGTAGAAATCGTAGCTCTGCATGATCATGTAGTTGAACTCGAGGAAACTCAAACCTCGCTCCATTCTCTGTTTGTAGCACTCCGCGGTCAGCATGCGGTTGACCGAGAAATGCGGTCCTACCTCGCGCAGAACGTCCACGTAATTCAGATCCAGCAGCCACTCGGCGTTGTTCACCATCAGCGCCTTCCCGTCCGAAAAGTCGATGAAACGGCTCATCTGTTTCTTGAAACAATCGCCGTTGTGCTGAATCGTCTCCTTCGTCATCATCTGGCGCATGTCCGTCCTGCC
Organism: uncultured Lachnospiraceae bacterium; assembly: GCA_947628045.1. Taxonomy (GTDB): domain Bacteria; phylum Bacillota; class Clostridia; order Lachnospirales; family Lachnospiraceae; genus Choladousia. The sequence continues at coordinate 576 of CANQYP010000221.1, forward strand.
CGACGGGTCGCCGATCATCGCCGTGCCGCCGCCGATCAGGGCAATCGGTTTGTTCCCCGCCATCTGCAGGCGTTTCATCAGGCACAGCGCCATGAAATGCCCCACGTGAAGGCTGTCCGCCGTCGGATCGAACCCGATGTAGAACGTCGCCTTTCCATTGTTCACCAAATCCCTGATCTCTTTCTCGTCTGTCACCTGGGCGATCAGCCCGCGAGCCACCAGCTCGTCATAAATCTGCATGTCTGTTTCCTCCTTGTCTTCTTTTTCTGTAAAGCTCCGACCTCTTCCCCGGCAGCCGATCAACGGAACGCAAGTCATCTGGTCGAATCCGCAGCCCGGAACCGTTTTTTCAGATCTTCGCTTTTCCGTCCATGCGGGAGCCATAATCGAGCAGGACGGATTTTCCCTGCTCGCTGCGCGATCCGCGTGCTGCGACAGCAGCAAATCTCCCTCTCGCGGGTCTGCGCATAAAAAAGCTCCCGCCTTACTTCCCATAAGGACGAGAGCCTGATCCCGTGTTACCACCTTATTTCGCAGCCGGCTCACACCGACTGCCTCAGCGAGTATACACCGGATACCGTATTCTGTCTCGGGACTTCTCCTAAAACACCATACAAATTCACCGGTAAATACTCCGACAGGATAACGGTCGTCTACGCCGCCGCAGCCTACTGATGCCGCCTGACCCACAATCGCGATGATAGCAAGATCACAAGATCGCAGATTTCCATGATTCATAGCTACTTGATTCATGACTACCTGATCCATGATTCATGGTTCTGCTCCGGCACGGTTCGGTGCGAAACTCCGGGATGTATTCAAAAACAGGTTCTGCATGCGCCTCTCATCAGCCGGCAGCTTTCTGTATGTTTCCCTGTCTCCTACTTGTTCCCTTCACAGCTTTGTTCCAAGTATAACGGCTTGCCCACGCTTTGTCAAGAAAGCATTGACAATATTTTTTATTCCTTATACAATAGCAAGTGCCGCTGTTTGATACAGCTTTCATCGCAATGCCGCTCGCGGAATTGACAGCCGCTCTCCCGCATATCTTCTTACGCTGCTTACATATGCCGATATTCGGATACGGACTGTCCTGCCGCGATCTCAAAATACGAAAAAGGAGGAAAAAAGAAATGGAAAACGAATTTACCGAAACGTCGCGGGAAGAGAACAAGATGGGCGTCATGCCGATCCCGAAACTCCTGCTGACGATGTCGCTCCCAATGATCCTCTCGATGCTCGTGCAGGCGCTGTACAACGTCGTGGACAGCATTTTCGTCTCCCGCGTCAATGAGAACGCCCTGACGGCGGTGTCGCTCGCGTTCCCGATTCAGAACCTGATGATCGCGGTGGCATCCGGTACAGGCGTCGGCGTCAACGCGCTGCTCTCAAGGAGCCTGGGGGAAAAGAATTACGAACAGGCAAGCAGAGCGGCGAACAACAGCATTCTCCTGACTTTGTGCAGTTATTTTGTGTTCGCGCTGGTCGGCATCTTCGGCTCGCGCCTGTTTTTCGCCGCGCAGACTCCTGACCCGCAGATCCGCGAGTACGGTTATCAGTACATGGGCATCATCTGCATTCTCTCGATCGGCGTGTTTATGCAGGTGAACATGGAGCGTCTGCTGCAGTCCACCGGACTGACCTTCTACACGATGATCACACAGGGCACCGGGGCGATCATCAATATCATCTTCGACCCGATCATGATCTTCGGCTACTTCGGTTTCCCGAAAATGGGCGTAGCCGGAGCCGCTGCCGCGACCGTGTTCGGTCAGATCGTCGCGATGCTCCTCGGTCTCTACTTCAACTTCCGCAAAAATAAAGAGATCGAGCTTTCCATAAAGAAAATGCGTTTCCATGGTCCTACGGTCAAAACCATCTATGCAGTCGGCGTGCCTTCGATCCTGATGATGTCCATCGGCTCGCTCATGACATTCTGCATGAACAAGATCCTGCTGATGTTCTCATCGACGGCAGCCGCCGTGTTCGGCGTGTACTTCAAGCTCCAGAGTTTCTTCTTCATGCCCGTGTTCGGCATGAACAACGGCATCGTGCCGATCATCGCCTTCAACTACGGCGCGCGGCAGAAGAAACGCATCACCGACGCCGTCAAGATCGGCTGTGTCGCGGCGTTTTGCATGATGATGCTCGGTCTGCTCGCGTTTCAGGCGATCCCGGAGGTCCTGTTCGGTTTCTTCCAGGCGTCCGACGAGATGCTCTCGATCGGCTGTAAGGCGCTGCGCACCATCAGCTACAGTTTCCTGTTTGCGCCGTTCTGCATCGTCATCGGCTCTGTCTTCCAGGCGCTCGGCAACGGCGTGTACAGCCTGATCGTGTCCGTCTGCCGACAGCTGCTGGTGCTGCTGCCCTGCGCGCTCGCGCTTGCCCTGACCTTCGGGCTTGACGCCGTTTGGTGGGCGTTCCCGATCGCGGAGATCATGTCGATCGTGGTATCGCTGATCCTGTTCCGGCGCATCTACCGCCAGAAGATCAAGCCGCTGGGGGAAAGGTAAGGCTTGAATCACCTTTATTTCATTCTTTTTTAAGAAATTGTGCATTGAACTCTCGTCTTGCCTATGATAAAATACAAGACAGCAAATGACACAACGTTTGTATCTGTCACATGCGAAAGTCCCCGGAAGGGTTGGTTCCGGGGACTTTCTATTCCCTTTTTATACGGCAGGGCTTAAGGCCACAGGCTGATTACCGATTATCTGT
>CANQYP010000222.1 GCA_947628045.1 uncultured Lachnospiraceae bacterium
GAATTGCACCGCATCGCGCTGGAAGATATTTTGTACATAGAAACCAGAGACAAACGACGTGTGTTTTCCCTTGCCTCCGGGAAAAAGCTTTCTGTGTGGTTATTGCCGGCGCAGCTGCAGGAATGCATTATGGGCAAGAAAGGCATGACGATGTGCGGGAGTTCCTATATTGTCAACCTGAATCATGTCCGCTGTTTCTCCGGTACGGATCTGCTTATGGATGATGAGACCCTCATTCCTGTTCCAAGGCGATGCCGCTCTGAGCTGAAACAGGCGTATTTTGATTTTTACTTAAATGAGGCAAGGAACTGATGCGGACGATTCAAATCATCACGATCGCTTTTTTTGTCAGTCTGTTGTTTTTTGCAACGCATCTGACGGCAGGACTTTTGCTGCAGGAGAGAAAGTACCCGGTAAAAAAGACAGCGCTGCTGTGGGGGTCGGCGGGTATCTTCCTTTTTCTGGAGGCGTGTTTCAGCTTTCTTTTTCTGTCAAAGCCATGGAGAATGCCGGTTGCCTTGCTCCTTTCGTATCTGTACTTCTGGGGAATCTTTATCTATGCGTCGGCAGACGGATTCTGGAAGAAATGCTATCTTTGGATCACATACGGCTGCGTTTTCTGCGTTTCCCTGTCCGTTTCCTTTTATGGAGGCTATCTGCTTGCGCCGGACGGATCGGACATCTTTGTGTATTTTATACGGGGTGTGATCTATGGCATGATCTGTTTTGCGATCTTCTTTGTGTATCACAGATATGGCAGACCGATCATCCGCGAGGTCAGCGGATTTCGCACAAAAAACTGGATATCGCTCAGTGTCGTCTCCATCATCTATTTTTTAACTCTCGTAGTCCTTCTGTCAAAGATCAGCGCAGATAACGGGATCAATTCAGACACCCTGCTCCTTTTCGCTCTGCTTGTGTGCTCTTTTGCCGTAGCCAGCATCCTGATCATCAGCAGCATTTATCAGATGCGAAAGGAGGCAAGGGGCGAACTGGTAAGGCAAAACGTTGAGTACCTGATGTCCTATGTGGAAAATGCGCGGAAAACCGAGCAGGAGAACCGGCGGATCCGTCACGATCTGCGGCATCACGACGAGCGGATCGCGGCTATGGCGCGGGAGGGCGACACAGAGGGGATCTTAGCGTATTTAGGGCAGACCAGAGAAACGTCAGAGAGTTATCCCGCATGGTGTCCGAATGCCACGGTCAACGGCATCCTGAGCTCTTACGCGGGAAAGGCAAAAGAGGCGGGCGTGGAATACATTGCCCAGGCAGATACCCCGGCGCAGTCGCCGGTCGCCGATGTGGATTTTGTGGCGATCCTTGCCAACCTTCTGGAAAATGCTCTGAACGCCTGTGTTGCGCGGAAAAGCTCCGGTCCGATTCAGGTCCATATCAGAAATGTAGGGAACAAAACGGTGATCGCCGTCAGCAATCCCTGCGGCGCGAACCTGAAACTGGAAAACGGACTGCCGGCAGCGCGGGGGATCGGAATTGACAGTATCATTTCCTCGTCGATCCGGTATCAGGGGGAGATCAACTATAAAATTCAGGAAGGCAGCTGTACTGCCTGTGTGATCCTGAATCCGTGATCCTTTCATACGGTTTCGGATTTTGAAAGCCGCCTTCGGGCGGTTTTTCTTTTTTTCCAATAACCAATTTCGGAATCAAAATGACCAATTTCGACATTTTTCCCAATTATATTTTATTTTGTGAATAATGAACGAAAAAATATATTACAAAAGGAGGATTTTTTTATGAACACTTGTGACAACAACCGTCCCTGCCCATGTACTTATGACTGCCCGCGCCATGGGAAATGCTGCGCCTGCGTGGCGCACCACCGCGACCACAATGAGGGTGTTCCGGGCTGTTTCTTTTCAAAGGAGGCAGAGGCGAGCTACGACAGGAGCATTGAAAACCTGGCGAGGGATCACGGCCTTCTATGATTGCGGAGAGGAGCTTTGGTATGAGATTGCCCTGGAAAAAGAGAACGCTTTCCTTTGAGAAAGCCGCAAGATTCAACTGGGAATTGGATACGAACGCCGAATTGAGGCAAGAGCTGGATGAGCTTGCAAAGCAATATACAAATCTGAGCGAAAAAGAATACCGGAGAAAGCTCCTGCTGCTATTTCAGGAAAATGGTCTGGCGATCGATTCGGATCAGCTGGATATGCTGCTGCTTTTGAGACATAAAACGGATCAGATGCTGTTGAGGCAGGAGGCGAATCATGATGAAGAGACAAGCTAAGCTTTGGATGGCGATGTTTCTGCCTGTGCTGTTTTTGATTTCCTGTGGGCAGAAAACGGATGCCGCGGCTGTTTCCCGGTGGCAAACGGCTATGAGCGATGCGGTATTCGCCGAGGATGAGGAACTGCATCCGCTCGTTACCCTGACAGCCGAGGACAGTCAGGTGATCTGGGACGACGCCGGGGAAAAGGTTCTGCTCTTGACATGGCATGATTATCCGGATGCGTGCGATCCCGGGACAGCGATCGGGGAATACGGCGATATCTGGGCGACTTCGCTCGGCGAAATGAAAAGTTGGTTTGCGGAAAACGGAGAAGAGGTAACGGATTGGGAACTTCGGTTTTCGCAGCTGCTCGGCGTGCACGAGGATGAGGGATACACCAGATTTACCGCGTTCTGGGTATCGCCGCAGGATGTTGTGCGCCCGGCTTTTGTCACAGATGTGACGGAGCAGATGGCAAATGATTACAGCCTTGTCACAGGAGAGTGGAAGGAATGGTTTGATTCCAACATCCTGTTTTCTTATTTTGAAAGCGATTACCCTTGGACAAGACTGGGCTATACCTACGATTGGGGCGGAGCGCAGGAATATGGACTGACGGAATTTCTGGTGCGCGACCCGTCGCGGACAGAGATCGCGTTCACCCTGACAACAGATGAGTTTGCGGAATATTTGAAGAATCATGGAGGAGATCAGGAATGAGAAAAACAATCACAATGCTTATAGCTGCCGCCCTGACAGTTACTTGTCTGGCTGGTTTTTCGCCCAAAGAAAGCAGCCCGGTGGAAGGGAAAAAAGTAGCGTATATCATGTATATGTCTTCCTCGCCCATTTTTGAGCTGTGGTCGGAGTCCTTCACCGAGACGGCGGAGGCCCTCGGCATGGAGGCGGACAGCTTTTTCTGCGAGGACAGCGACGAGGAATGGAGAGACAGGATCCTGCAATGTGCAGAAGAGGGCTATGACGGACTGCTGGTGTCGCATGGCGGAGTCGATTACGCGTGGGAATTTCTGA
>CANQYP010000223.1 GCA_947628045.1 uncultured Lachnospiraceae bacterium
CCCTGTGGGCGCATGCCCGGCTGCCCCTGCGGTCTCATGCCCGGCTGTCCCTGCGGTCTCATGCCCGGCTGTCCCTGCGGACGCATGCCCGGCTGCCCCTGCGGGCGCATGCCCGGCTGTCCCTGCGGTCTCATGCCCGGCTGTCCCTGCGGGCGCATACCCGGCTGCCCCTGCGGGCGCGGTCTGCCGCCCGGTTTCACCATGCCGGTCTTGCTGTTCTGCGGGCGAAACACCTGAATGATATTTTTCTTCTTCGGCGGCGCTGCAGGCTCTTCCTTCTTCGGCGCAAACTTCTCACGGATCTTGTTCGCGTCCTCGTCCTCCACGCTGCTCATATGGCTCTTTCCCTCGATGCCCATCTCCTGCAGTGCCGCGATGATATCTTTGTTTTCTTTTTCCAGCTCTTTCGCCAGCTCATGAACCCTGATCTTCGCCATACTCATACCTCCCGTCCCTTACTTTCCAATTTCTTCTCTATCGACTTTGAGAGCCCCTCATCCACCACCGCAAGAGACGCCCGAAATTCGCATCCGATCGCCGTGCCGAGCTGTTCCTTCCCGCCGTAGAAAAACACGGGAACCCGGTAAAAGTCGCACATATTCCGAAACTTTTTCTTCGTGTTCTGTGACGCCTCCTCCGAGACGATCACGAGACCTGCCTTCCCGGTCTTGACCGCCTGCTCCGTCTGGAACTCGCCAGCCATGACCTTTCCCGCCTTTTTCGCAATGCCCAACAGCGACAACACGCTATCCCTTTTCAATCGATTCAATCTCCTTCTTCAGATTCTCATACGTCTCCTCGGGTACCTTCTGTTTCAGGGAACGCTCCAGCCCCCTGTTTTTGACTGCCTTCTCAAAGCATTCCATCGAACAGCAGACATAGGCGCCGCGCCCGTTCTTCCGACCTGTCCGGTCCAGCACGATCTCACCCTCCGTGGTGCGCAGAATCCGTATCATCTCTCTTTTATTCTTCATTTCCTGACATCCCGTGCACTTGCGCAGCGGGAGTTTCTTTGTCTGACCTGCCATCGCCTACTCCTGTCCGTCTCCGGAGCCTTCGTCCGACTCAGGATATTCCCCGTCTTCCCCGTAGTAATATCCGTCGTCGCCCTCCGCCGGCGCGTCGTAATAGCCGTCGCCTTCCTGTCCTTCGTAGTAGCCGTCGCCGTTCTGTCCGTCGTAGTAGCCGTTCTCGTCATAGTATCCGTTCTCGTCGTAGTACTCGTTCTCGTAGTAATCCTCCTCGTACTCCAGAAGATCCCCGGACTCACGCGCCTGCGTCTCACTCTTGATGTCGATCTTGAACCCGGTCAGGCGCGCCGCCAGACGCGCGTTCTGCCCTTCCTTGCCGATCGCGAGCGAGAGCTGGTAATCCGGCACGACGACCTTCGCCGTCTTCTCATCGCCGTCCGCGATGACCGAGATCACCTTCGCCGGGCTCAGCGCGTTCTCGATCAGCAGCGCCGGGTTCTCGTCCCAGTTGATGATGTCGATCTTCTCCCCGTGCAGCTCGTCGACCACCGCGTTGACACGCGCGCCGTTCAGTCCCACGCACGCGCCGACCGGATCCACGTCAAGGTTGTTCGACCAGACCGCCATCTTCGTCCGGCTGCCCGCCTCCCTGGCGATGCACTTGATCTCCACGGTGCCGTCCTTGACCTCCGTGACCTCCGCCTCAAACAGGCGTTTCACGAACTCCGGGTGCGTCCTCGACACTAGGATCTTCGGTCCTTTCGGCGTATCGCGCACCTCAAGCACATACACCTTGATGCGCTGGTTCGGTCGGTAATTCTCGCCGCGGATCATCTCCTCCGCGTTCAGGATCGCGTCCACCTTGCCCAGATTGATGCTGATGTTCCTGCCGAGGAACCGCTGGACGACACCCGTCACGATATCCTTTTCCTTCTCATAGTATTCGTTGAAGAGCACCTTGCGCTCCTCCTCGCGGATCTTCTGCAGGATCACGTTCTTCGCGTTCTGCGTCGCGATGCGGCTGAATTCCTTCGACTGGATCGGGACCTGCACCACGTCGCCCAGCTCATATCTGGAATCCATGAGCTTTGCGTTCGTCAGGCTGATCTCCGCGAGCTCGTCTTCCACCTTCTCCACCACGGTCTTCTCGGCGTGCACCTCGAACTCACAGGTGTCCGGGTCGATGTTGACCACCACATTGTTCGCCTCCGTCTTGTCGTAGTGGTTCTTGCACGCCTGCAGCAGCGACTGCCGGATCGCCTCCAGCAGGGTATCCTTGCTGATGTTCTTCTCTTTCTCAAGGATCGTCAGTGCCTCAAACAATTCGTTATTCATGTTCGTGTCCTCCCAGTTAGAAATCAAACGCGAGTCTCACCAGAGCGATATCCGCCCGCGCGAACTCGATTGTTTCCTGATTTTCCAGTTCAATGATGATCTTATCTTTCCCGTATTCCTTCAGAATGCCGGTAAATTCCTTCTGACGGTTGATCGGCTTGTAGGTCTTCACCTCGACCTCCTCCCCGATGCTCCGCGCAAAATCCTTGTCCTTGCGCAGCGGTCTGCCGAGCCCGGGCGAGCTGACCTCCAGAATATACGCCTCGTCAATAAAGTCCTCCTCGTCCAGCAGATCGCTGAGCGCGCGGCTGATCAGCTCGCAATCGTCCACCGTGATGCCGCCGGGCTTGTCGATGTAGGCGCGCAGGTACCAGCTGCCGCCCTCCTTCACATACTCCACGTCCACCAGCTCGAACTCATGCTGCCTGACGAGCGGGAGCAGCAGCTCCTCGGTCCTCTGCTCATACGTCTCTCTTTTACTCATCCGCATCCCTCCAATGCCCCTCAAAAAATCCCTCTCACACAAGAAAGTGGACCGCGCGGTCCACTTTCTATCTAGCATCTTATTGAATTCTCAGACATCATAGCACCATTTTCCCGCAAATGCAAGCATTTTCTTGGAAAAAATCCGCCTACCGGTTCTCAAACTCGATCGAGGTGACGGTGTTGCCCTCCTTCTCCACCACGATGTTGATGCTCCAGTCGTAGTTGTCCTCCTCCCGCACCGTGTAGTAGATGTAGTCGTCGCTCTCATTGCTCACCTCGTACGGGAGCGTCTCGAGGATCGGCATCAGCTCTTCCGCGCTCATGTGGTTGGAGATGCCGCCCGGGAGCGCAAGCGGAAGGTCCGCATCGTAGCTGTCCGCCTCGACCTCGGTGACGAAACAGTTCTCGATCGTCGTCGCGT
>CANQYP010000224.1 GCA_947628045.1 uncultured Lachnospiraceae bacterium
GCCCCATGCCGAACAGTTTCTCGCCGTCGTTGCTCTCAAACTTCAGGTTCAGGGAGTATTCGCTGCCGCCGATCACGCCCTTCCACTCGCGGTTGATCACCTTCAGGCAGCGGCTGCTGCGCGAAAGCGTGCCGTCGTACATGCGGTAGTACTCCCGCAGGATCAGCCTGTCGTCGCGGTAGAAGGAAATAATGCCCACAAAATTTACCACCGCCTTCAGGCGTCCGTTCTCGATCGTGGCGATCTCCCGCTTGTCGACCGTGCCGTCGCCCACCCAGTGGTCTTCCTCCTCAACGCGCACCTTTACGTCCGCGTCGGAGGGCTGTTCCGTGAGCGCCCACACGTTGCCGGTAAATTTCCCGCGCATCGTGGAACGCACGCGGAGGGAATCCTTTCCCCACGCCTCGATCCTGCACATCTCCCCCTGACGGTAAAACACCAGGGCGCTGCCCTCATTTACAAATCTCATATCGCTCCTCCTTCCAGGCGCAGGGACAGCAGCCATGCCGCGATGTGGACCGCCTGCGGGAACTCACCTTTCGCGATCATATCGTCGATTTCCTGCGCCGTATATTTCTGCACATTCAAAAATTCCGTCTCGTCCAGGGACTGCTCTGACACCCTCCGGCAGTTGCGCGCCGCAAAAAGATACGCGTAGTCGTCGGCGATCGTCGCGTGGGACGGTACCGCAAGCAGATAGCTCCACTCATCGGACTCATAGCCGGTCTCCTCCCGCAGCTCGCGTTTCGCCGCCGCGAGGGCGTTCTCCGCAACACCGCTGTCGGAGCCGTACTCCCTGCCGTCCTTCCGTTCGATCCCTCCCGCCGGAAATTCCGTGGTCACTTCCCGGATCCCCTGGCGGAACTGGCGCACACACAGATAATTTCCGTCCGTGTCGGACGCCACGATCACCACATAATCCTTGCGGGTGTAGGTATAATACGGTTCAAACACGCTCCCGTCCGGCAGACGGTACGCCGAGCGCCGGAAGTCGATCCATTCGTCCTGCACGACATGCTCCGTGCGAACCTCCTCCCAGGCGAGAGGATCCCGCTCCTTCGCGCGTTCCGCGCCCTGCCGCCCAGCAAGCCCTGTCCTTTCCTTCTCATCTGCACACTCTCTCATCCGCTCTCACCCCTTTTGCCCTATCTTACCATGCCGTCCGCGCTTGGGCAAGATAAAATATGTCCGTCGCTGAGACGAATCGTGCGCATCGCCCTCCCGGCGAGCGCGCGGGAAATGTTCCAACCGTCATCGTGCTGACAACGGCCGCTCCGGGCAGCGCCGCCGCGCGGGCGGACCGAAGTACGACGGTCTCGGCGCGGATCCGTCCTCCCATATCACCAGCCGCTCCAGCACAAGTCCCGCCTCCCGCGCAGACAGTTCAATCCGGTTGCCGCCGGCGCGCAGGTCGATCGGGACCTCCGTCACATGCTCCTGGGCAAGCACCGCCTCCGCCCACTCCCGGCAGTCGCTTTCCCCGCCCCGGTAGGACATGCCCGCGATCACCGCCGTCTGCGGGGGCTGACCGTTGACCGCGACATCCATGCGCAACATGCCTCCGTAGACCAGCGGATTCGCCGGGGACGTGTGCAGCGCCAGGACAGCGCCGCAAGCCTTCGGACTCCAGACCTCGTAGCACAGGCGCGGCGCGGTCTCCGGGTCGGAAAACGCCGCCGTCACAGGAAATGCCTTCATGCCGGAACCGAATTTTCCGTAATCCGCAAGCGCCTCGAAAGACGCCACCGTCCCATCACATACCCCCGGGACCTTCCGGCTGTAATCCACGGCGTCTATCGCGCAGACGCCGCCCTGCAGCAAAGCCGCGCGCGCCCCCTGCCGCAGAGTCGTGCACTCTCCCTTCCGCCCCGGCAACGGACGCTCTTCCTGTGTTTCGCGCATCGGAAAACGACTCAGGCTCAACCCGGACAAGCGATCCCCTCCGCTCTCTTCCTGCGGATCATACATCAGAAAACGCAGCGGCACATATTCCTCCCCCGCGCAGATTTGGCAGGAGACCTCCCGGTCGCAGTCTGGCGTCCCCCGGCGCGCCCGGACGCGCACCTCGTCGGCAAGCTCCGTCTCGCCCTCCAGCTCGGAGAACTCCAGACAGGAGGGCACGTCCTCGATCCTCCAGCGCAGGACGCCCTGCCCGCCGTTCGCGATCTGAAGTGTCACTTCCTGCGCGTCCGTACCGCAAAAATCCGCAATCACAAGCGGCACGGGAAAATACTGGTTCGTATAGCTCCGGTCATCGTCCGTGCGCGACACGCTCAGCCGCGGCTCCTTCGGCAGCGTGAGCACATAACGCAGCGGATAGCGCCAGTCCTGCGCGTTCCAGTTCACAAACCCGATGTGCGCGGCGAGCTCCATGCCCCGCCACTTTCCGTTCTGGAAGGCGGCGAGCTGCGCGCCGAGCGCCTCGTCCCTGCGGATACACGCCTCCAGCTTTTCCCCGTACAGATTGGCTAGCGCGATCCCCTGCGCGGCGTACAGGTGGTTGAACCCGGCATACAGCTGCATCTTCAGCAAATTCGCGATCCCCGCCGCCGGATATCCGATCATGCTGAAATAGGCATCCGCGCACGGCGTCCCCGCCAGCCGTCCGCGCAGCGTTTCGTTCCTTCGCTCCAGCCGTTCGGCGCGCTCCAGCATGATCCGCCCCTCCCGGTAATGCGCCGGATGGTACACCTGATCATTCAGAGATTCCGCCCGGCGCAGCCCGTGCAGACGCACGCTTTCCTCCAGGACCCAGGTGATCTCCCCGATCTCCTGCTCCGAAAGCCAGTGCCCGAACAGATGCTCCACCCAGTCTCTTGTGTACGCCAGGGTCTGCGGATAGCGCCCCGTCCCCAGCCGCTCGAAATCATAAGCGAGCTCCATAAAATAGCCCAGCGGATATTCCTGAAACTTCAGATCGCCCACATTCACGATCCAGAGCGTGCGCACCCCATACTCGTACGCCTGCGTCATCTGCTCCCAGATGCGCGGAATCGGCGTAGAATTCACCCACTCGTAGGAGACCGGCGCGCCGTGGTAATCCAGATGGTAGTACATGCCGCAGCCGCCCGGATGCCCCGTCTGCGGCAGCGCGCGCATATTCCCGAAATTGTCGTCGCAGAAAAGCAGCGTCACGTCCTCCAGCTCCGGGAACCCACAGAGCCCCTCCGCGCCCGCGCCGCCGAAAAAGTATTCCT
>CANQYP010000225.1 GCA_947628045.1 uncultured Lachnospiraceae bacterium
GACACGACCTTATCAGTCAGCTCGAACTGATTCGGATCAATAATCTCATGTCTCATGTGTCATTTCCTCCTTCTTAGAATTCCAGTCCGGCTTCTCTGGCTGCCTCAGCCAGCGCCTTGACCTTGCCCTGGTAAATGAAACCGCCTCTGTCGAAGACCACTGTCTTGATGCCCTTGTCCAGAGCCTTCTTCGCGATCACCGTTCCCAGATGCGCCGCCGCGTCAACGTTGTTCGTCTTCTCGAGCTCTGCCTTGACGTCCTTCTGCAGCGTGCTCGCGGAGACCAGCGTATTGCCGACGGTATCGTCAATGATCTGGGCGTACATATGGTTGTTGCTCCGGAACACGGCGAGACGCGGTCTCTCCGGGGTGCCGCTGAAACGGTTGCGGATTTTTCTATGCTTATTCAAACGAACTTTTGTTCTTGATTCTTTGCTAACCATTCTCACACTCTCCTTATTATTTTAGTAACTATTTTTTACCGGTCTTACCAACCTTGCGGCGAATCACTTCATCCGCGTACTTGATGCCCTTGCCCTTGTACGGCTCCGGCTTTCTCTTCTCGCGGATCTCGGCTGCATACTGACCGACCTGCTCCTTGTTGATGCCGGCGACGATGATCTTGTTGCCGTCCACTGTGGTCGTGATGCCTTCCGGATCGTCCATATCCACCGGATGGGAATATCCGAGTGACAAAGTCAGCCTCTTGCCTGCCTTCGCGGCCCTGTAGCCGACGCCGTTCACCTCCAGGGTCTTCGTGTAACCCTCGCTGACGCCCACCACCATGTTGTGGATCAGCGTCCTGGTAAGTCCGTGGAGAGATTTCATTTTCTTGAGATCGTTCGGTCTTGCGACTGTCACATGACCGTCCTCCATCTTGATTTCCATCTCCTTCGGGAGCACTCTCTCCAGAGTCCCCTTCGGGCCTTTCACGGTAACCTTGTTACCTTCCGCGATATCGACCGTAACGCCAGCCGGGATCGCAATTGGCATTCTTCCTATACGTGACATGCCTGTTCCTCCTTACTTAGATTTTCGGAGAAAGCACCTCGTTACGCTTTCTCTGTTTTCAGTCTTTGATTATGTGGTATCTTCCTTCGACTAGACTCGCACATCGGCTATCGCCTCATACTCGTCAAGGCTCAGGAAGGGCTTTCGCACTAGACTCAAACTTCACTTCGCTCGTTTTCGTCAAATGCTCAATGCCACTTGCTTTCGGTCACCAAATAAACGCGAGCACCTCGCCGCCCACCTGCAGCTTTCTCGCCTGCTTGTCGGTGATGACGCCCTGGTTCGTGGAAAGGATCGCGATCCCCAGTCCGCCGAGCACCTTCGGAAGGTTCTCCTTGCCCGCGTACACGCGAAGACCCGGTTTCGAGATTCTCTTCAGCCCGGAGATGATCTTCTCGTTCTTGTCCGCGCCGTACTTCAGCGTGATATGGATCGTCTTGATCGGTCCGTCCTCGACCAGATCATATTTCCTGATGTATCCCTCGTCCAGAAGGATATTTGCGATTGCGATTTTCATCTTGGATGCCGGAACATCTACGGTATCATGTTTTGCAGTGTTTGCGTTACGGATTCTTGTAAGCATATCTGCAATCGGATCACTCATTGTCATGATAGTTTCCTCCTAAATCAGACTTATTCATAACGTTTTCAGCGGTAACACCATGGTCACTAGACTCATCCATCGCCTACCGGCTCGGATTCGTCAAGTTGCTTTCGGTCACCAGCTTGCCTTCTTTACGCCCGGGATCTGTCCCTTGTACGCCAGCTCACGGAAACAGATGCGGCAGATGCCGTACTTTCTCAGGTATGCGTGCGGACGGCCGCAGATCCTGCAGCGCGTATACTCTCTCGTGGAGAATTTCTGCTTGCGCTGCTGTTTGATTTTCATTGATGTTTTTGCCATGATTTCCCTCCTAAATTACTGCCTGGTAAACGGCATATTGAACAATCTCAGCAGCTCTCTTGCCTCCTCGTCCGTCTTTGCCGTTGTCACAAAGATCACGTCCATGCCTCTTACCTTGTCGATCTTGTCGTACTCGATCTCCGGGAAGATCAGCTGTTCCCTGATGCCCAGCGCGTAGTTGCCTCTGCCGTCAAACGCATTCGGGTTCACGCCCCTGAAGTCACGCACGCGCGGAAGCGCGAGGTTGATGAGACGGTCTACGAAATCATACATCTTCTCGCCGCGCAGCGTCGTCTTGCATCCGATCGCCATGCCCTCTCTGATCTTGAAGTTCGCGACCGAATTTTTTGCCTTCGTCAGCACTGCCTTCTGACCGGTGATGGTTTCCATATCCTTGACCGCGGACTCGAGCACCTTCGCATTCTCCTTCGCCTCGCCGACGCCCATGTTGACGACGACCTTGTCAAGTTTCGGCACTTCCATCACATTTTTATATCCAAATTTTTTGATCATAGCGTCTACGATCTCATTCTGATAAATCTCTTTCAGTCTGCTCAACTTGTGCGACCTCCTCTCTCAATAATTTCTTACTTGATCACTTCGCCGGTAGACTTCGCTACACGGACCTTCTTGCCGTCCTCCACCTTGAATCCGATGCGGGTCGGCTTGCCGTTATGCAGATACATCACGTTGGATGCGTCGATATAAGACTCCTTCTGCACGATGCCGCCCTGCTGGTTCGCAGCCGACGGTTTCGTGTGTTTCGTCACCATGCCGATGCCCTCTACGAGGACCCTGCCGTCCTTGACAGCCAGCACCTTGCCGTCCTTGCCTTTATCCTTACCTGCGATCACAACGACCGTATCGCCTGTCTTGATCTTATTCATGCCTCGGCCCTCCTTATAATACTTCCGGAGCCAGAGAGACGATCTTCATGAACTTCTTGTCACGCAGCTCTCTCGCCACCGGTCCAAAAATACGGGTTCCTCTCGGGGTCATGTCATCCTTGATGATGACAGCCGCGTTCTCGTCGAATCTGATGTAAGATCCGTCTTTGCGGCGGACGCCCTTTACCGTGCGGACTACAACCGCTTTCACAACGTCGCCCTTTTTGACAACACCGCCTGGTGTTGCATCTTTCACGGAAGCAACGATGATATCGCCAATACCTGCATATCTTCTTGTAGAACCACCCATAACACGGATGCACAGAAGTTCTTTTGCGCCGGTGTTATCAGCAACTCTCAGTCTGGTTTCCTGCTGTACCATGCCGATATACCT
>CANQYP010000226.1 GCA_947628045.1 uncultured Lachnospiraceae bacterium
AGTCCACAGCCGAAGAATGTCATAATATACATCGGGATCGGCGTGGACAGGAGGTTGACAGCATCCCCCCGTATTGCTTTTATAATTCCAAAGATATCAAATTTCGCAAATGTCATGTACAGCGGGAGCATGATCGTGTTGGTAGGAATGACGATCATGACGACCACGCATGCAAATAAGACATTCTTCAGCGGAAAATTGTATCTTGCGAATCCGTAGCCCACCATCGAGCAGATGAATACCTGGATCAGCATCAGCGAAAGGGAGTACAGCAGGGAAGACACCACGGTCTTTCCGTAATTCAGATACTGTGCCGCCATCGTGTAGCGCCCGAGCGTGGGCTCCTGCGGGATCAGGTATACCATCGGATTGTAGCTGTCCGCGTCGGAGAAAAAAGAGCTGCTGACAATGCCGATGACCGGTCCCAGGATGACGTAGCACACGCCGACGATCAGCACCAGGCGGAAGACGAACAGGATGAACTTCTTCACGTTATTGATCCAACGGGTGCGGTCGTTGGCGAACTGGCTGTCCGCCATCAGCTCGCGGTACCGGGCAAGCAGGGATTTCTTCTTTGCCTTTTCCATCTCTTTTCTCCTTTCCTAGTTATAGTAGAACGTTCGTTTCTGTATGAACCGGCAGACGACCACCAAGATCAGGCAGGTGATCACCGTGGACACCAGGCTGAACACCGAGCTCAGTCCGTAGTTCATCTCCGTGAAGGCGGTCTCGTAGGCGAGCTCCACCACCTCGGACTGTGTGAAACTGTCGACCACGGTGTAGACCACATTCGTGACGATGTGCGGCATCACCAGCGGGAACGTCACCTTCCAGAAGGTCTCGTACGCCGTGGAGCCCTCGATCTTCGCCACCTCGTACATGGACTCCGGGATCGACTGCAGCGCGGCGATGAAAATGATGATCTGCACGCCGGAGGCGTTGATGATGTCGCTGATGCGGTCCACCGCCCCGGTGATGTAGGTGATGATCGAATCCGGCAGTCCCAGACTGCTGAACATCTCAATGTAATAGGTCAGCCCCACGCCGGCGCCGGACGCCGCCTCCGCCATCTCCGCGCTCGCGCTCGAGATACCGCCGCTCATCATGGTGCGGATCAGATCCATCGCCGCCGTGATCGCCTCGGAATTCAGGATCACCGGCAGGAAGAAGATCGCGCGCACCAGCGTCCTCCCGCGGAACTTCTTGTTCAAAAGCAGCGCCATGAACAGGCTGAAAAAGGTGATCAGCGGCACGTCGATCAGCATATTGCCGATGGACGTGGTGAGTATCTGCTTGTAGGTGGCGTGCGCGCGGAACGCGTAGAGGAAATTCTTCAGCCCTACAAAGTCCAGCGTATAGCCGCCGCCCGGATTCACCGTCAGCTCCGACAGGGAAAACTCCACCGAGAGGAAGAGGCTCCGCGCGTAGAACCAGATGAAACCGATCAGCCACGGCAGGATAAACAGAAAGCCGGTGATGCTGCGTTTTCTCGTGAGCGTCAGTCTTTTCTTTTTCTTATTCATCCGCCTCACCTCCTGTCGCGTAAGCCCTCGCCGGTACCGTGACGCCGTCCACCTTCTCGTCCTTCGTCCCGGTGTTCACGTAAATCTTCACCCCGTTCTCGTAGGTGACGACCCGCAGATGGTCGTTCACGATCTCGTGGTTCACGATCGCGCTGTCCTTTACCGGTTTCAGCGCCTCGTTCACCTCCTGATAGATCTCGCAGGCGTCGTTCTTCCAGCTGTCGTAGGTCGTGGAGCAGAAACGGTTCAGACCTGTGTTCTTGATCTCGCTCGAGTTCTTCGCCGAGAACATGAAGTGCGGCGACGCGCCCGTCTCGATCAGGTTCAGCACGAGGTCCGCGCGGTCGTAGCTGTCGCTTAAGTTGATCGCGGAGCCCGAGTAGTCGATGCTCCCGTGGACCAGCATCTCGTAGAACGGAACCGTCTCGTCCACGATATAGTAATCGTTGTCCGTCAGCGGCGCGTTGAGGATATCGTCGGCGTAGGCGAAGGAATAGTCGTTCCCGTCGTTCATCATGATCTTCCTCCCGGTGTCCGCCAGCTTTGCGAGGGAATCCCGCACCACGTCGAGCGCCTGTTCCCTGCTGATCACGTTCGTCCGTTTCTTGTCGGAGTGGAGCTCATTCCCGAGATCTCTCAGGGAGATGCCGTCCACGTTATAATTCTGGATCTTCGAGGCAAATTTGTTCACGTAGCGCGGCAGAAACTTCGGCGACACGAGGTAGTAATGGTTCTCCTCATAGCCAAGCCCCGACGTCTTGCGCAGGGTGGACGGGTTCACCAATCCGAACTCCGCGATGTAGCCGCCGCCGTAGTAGCGCGCCGTCTCGTTGTTCTCCGAGTAGCGTCTGCTGACGTATGTCACCTCCTGGAGCGCCACGTCCGCGTAGAATGTCCCGCCGTTTCGCTCGAGCGTATCGTTCAAGGTACCAAGCCCCAGCTTGCCGCCGAGCTTGTGCGGCACCTTGATCTTATCCACGACGTCGTGGTAGTAGCCGCGGTTCATCCAGCCCTGAAAATTCATCACCTGGTTCGAAACGCCCAGCCCCTTGAGGTCGTCCGACATCTCCTGCGCCTCCTCGAAGGTCGTCATCGCGTACAGTCCCTGATACTGGCCGCCGAGGAAGAACTTCGTCATGTGCACGCCGCCCAGCACATCGTAATAGAACTTGATGTCGCCGTCCGTCGCCTCCTTCGCCGTCAGCACGCCCTCGTCCAGAAGACGCGCGCGGTAGTAGTTCGCCGCCCCCACATAGCCCGCGTCCTCCTCCGTGAGCATCGTGTACTTCACCGTGAGGTTCGCGTCGTAGAAATTCTTCTCCACGATCGGGATGTCCGCCTCGTTGCCGGTCGTGCCGAACATGGAGAGCTTATCGTTGCCGCGCACCACAAAGGTCGGATACACGTAGTTGTACTCGTTGATCTTGCCCGCGACGCCCGCGTTCAGGTAAGCGAGGCTCGCGCCGTCCTCGATCGTGGCGAAGATGCTGCTCTTCTCGCGGAAGAGTCCGTACAGCGCCATCTTCGGATTCTCCGTGTTCTCCAGCACCGTGTACTCCGCGGCGAGCGGGTCGATGCCGTACATGTACTCGGAGTAATTGTCCGCCGAGGTCTTGCCGTTGTTGAAGTTGATCAGGGAGCCGGAGCCGTTCGGGACGAGCATGTAGCC
>CANQYP010000227.1 GCA_947628045.1 uncultured Lachnospiraceae bacterium
CCCGGCGGCAGGGGCATGCTTGTCGGAACGCCCGACGGAGGCACGACACAGTCTGCGACCGGCAGCGGTGATACGGCGACCTACGAGTCTTATGCGGATATGGTCGCGGCATACAAGGCAGATATTCAGGAGGTATATGAGGGCGACCGGTATGGAAATAATATTGTTTCGCTTTACAATCCGCTGAACTATATCGGAGCGGACGATACAGAAGATCCCGTCTGGACAAAGATCGTTATGGGCGCTTCGGAGGGAGATATGTCGATGTTTTCCTCCCTGAACCTGCAGATTGCGTGGCTGAATGCCGGGGTTGACGCGGTGATCGAATGGCAGTGGGACGGAGGCCATGTCCCCTCCGAGATACTGGGCAATTCTTTCTCCCTCTATGTTGATCAGATGTACGGGAAATATGTGGAAGGTGCGGCTGCGGTCGAAAAAGCCGCTGCGACAAAGCAGACGGCAAACGGAACGGCGGAAACGGCGACCGGGACAGATATCAGCGGATGGGTAAATGATGAGGATACGACCGCTGTGTCTTTCAGTCTTTCCAACGCTGCGGCTTACAGGACGAAAGGCGCGAGCAAGGCGATGCCCGGGTTTGACGTGATCGATTACGGACAGGAGGACTATGTATTCGGCAGCGCCGAGAAGGATGCGCGGCACTGGGATACGTATCTGCTTGATATTTTTGAAGAACATGCGGACACCCTTGAACCGCTGTTTTCTGTGGAAAGCGGGGAATCGTCGGAAGAGCTTTCGGCAGATGAGCAGGCGAATGATGGACAGACGCCGTTGGAGCTCCCGGACGGAGAGCAGCCAAACGGAGAGCAGCCGGGGAATGGGCAGACGCCGCCTACACTTCCGGACGGGGAACAGCCGGGCGGTTTCGGCGGCTCCGGCGAGGTGACACAGGGAACCGCCGCCAACACGATCTCTGTCGACGAGACCTATAACGGTTTCGAGTATACTTCTTCCGGCGATGACGAAAACGCTCTGCGGGTAGACGGCGCGACGGCCACCTTGGATGGAATCACGGTGGAGAAGTCCGCAGGCAAATCGTCTAACACAGAAGATGGAGATTTCTACGGAATGAACGCGGCGCTGCTTGCGACAAACGGCGCGACGGTGACAATCAAAAATGCATCGGTCAGTTCCTCCGCGCAGAACGGAAACGGTGTGTTCAGCTATGGCAGCGGGACGACAGTCAATATTTCGGATTCTACGATCACGACTACTGCGGACAATTCCGGCGGGATTCAGACGACCGGCGGCGGCACGACGAATGCGGCAAACCTGACCATTGAGACCTCCGGGAGCTCTTCCGCGGCGATCCGTTCCGACCGGGGAGGCGGAACCGTGAGTGTAGACGGCGGCAGCTACACGACAAACGGATACAATTCTCCAGCTGTGTATTCCACTGCCGCGATCACCGTGAAAAACGCCGCGCTTACCGCCAACAATTCCGAGGCGCTGGTCATTGAGGGCAAGAATTCCATTACTCTTGAGAATTGTACCGTAATTGGAAATATGAGCGATACAAAAGGGAGCAGCTCGGACGAGAACGTGCACAATGTGATGATCTATCAGTCCATGTCCGGAGACGCCGACGTGGGAACTTCCGAATTTAACATGATCGGCGGGATGCTGATTTCTGAAAACGGAGATATGTTCTATGTGACAAACACCCATTGCGCCGTGAATCTCTGTGGCGTGGAGCTCGTCAATCAGGACAGCGACGGTTATCTGCTGAACGTGAGCGGCAACTCCGCCTCCCGCGGCTGGGGTACTGCCGGGGCAAACGGCGGGCAGGTGGAATTCACCGCGACCGATCAGACGATGAATGGCGATATCATAGTCGACAACATTTCCACCCTGAATCTGACCCTTTCCGGAAACAGCGATTTTACCGGCACGATCAACGTCGTTGACAACGCGCAGGGCGGAGCGGCGGTCGCTGACAATGCGGTCGTTACCGTGGAGAGCGGAAGCGTCTGGACGCTGACCGGAGACTGCTCGATCACAAGCCTGATCAACCAGGGGACGATCAATTTCAACGGCTATACGATCACTTTGGAGGATGGGACCGTCTTACGGTAGTTTGCCAAATACTCAGAGAAAGTCGTTGTCGGAAGCATACGACGTTTTCGGATCATATCCGACCAGATGGCGTTGCCCTCTGCTTCTGTAATAATTCCGGCGTCCATGGCTTCGATCAGAATATCCCCGGTCGTAACATGTGAGATATCATACTTCTCCACATATGGGCGGATATCACGCAGATTATTGCTGGCGAGCGTTCCGGCTCTCTGTTTCGCCATAGCAATTCCGGCGGCTTCACCTCTGCCGATAATTCTCATCCCTTCTTCAGGCGCGGTTGTCATCTGCAGGTAATCGGTGTATTCCTCAGAACCTGCTTCCATGCTCTCAACGGAAAGATACCCATTATTCTTCAACGTATCGACCCGCGCCAGAAGATGAGGAACCTTCTGAAGTTCATGATAGACTTGTGCGGGCAAAATAATTCTTCCTGCATATAACCTTGCCAGAATGCTCTCCTCACGAACCCAAAGAAAAGCGGAGAGACAATCTGTATCAAAGAAATACTTCTCAGTCAATGGTACCTCCTTCCTGATCAACGTCATCCAAGCCGAATGCAATATCATCGCGAAAAGCGTCGAGTAACAGCTCATCGATCTTTCCTGAAGAGACCAGATCCTTTTGCCGTAGCGCTTCTACCTGCTTCAGATAGTGCCCATACGTTCTTTTCTGCAATTCAACAGGCGTTGGTTTATACAACTTATCATCAAATCCGAGGTATCTTGCTGCAGACATGACCCCGGAACTGTAATCTTTCAGCTTATCCTGGGAAAGATACCCTTCCGAGACCAGTCGCCAGAACATTGCCAGATGACTCATTCCAAAGTATTGCTCAAGCATAATAACATGCTGTATCGATAGCTGCCCGTCACCGGCTGCCTTCTTTATTGCCGCCTTCAAAGACTTGTATGGTGCGAGAAAGTAGGAGGCAAACTGATCCGCGCACTTCTCATTCTCACTTTTGGGATCAAGCCTTTTAGAGCATACATTGAAGCCCGACGCATCATCGAAATACAGATGGTACAACTCATGGGCAAGTGAAAACCGCTGACGACCATATGACATAGTCGAGTTAATC
>CANQYP010000228.1 GCA_947628045.1 uncultured Lachnospiraceae bacterium
TGACGTCCTCGATCCGCCGTCCGGTGATACCTGTTGCATAGAGACTGTGTTTCGATAAAATATACTTGTAAGCCAGACAGAAATTTTCCATTAATACTTTTTTGTTGTTATGAGCGATTAGTCCTATATTCATGTCATCCACCTTCCAAGTCAAATTATCACAAATATAGTATAGCAAAAATTTCTAAATAATCAACTACTTTTTTTGGTTTTTTAGATGAAATGTCAATGTTTTTTCGCTCTTTTGATTCTTTGGGGTGCGGAGAAGAAAGAAAAGAAGTTTTAAGCGCGTTTCAAACAATTACCAGTTTATTAGGAAATGAGCTGCATATACTAGAAGTGCAGCAAAAAAGCTGCTGAATGATAAATCGACAGATAAAAACGAAAATGTAAACAAAGGAGGCGTTTTAAATGTCAACATCTAACACAACAGCAGTACCGGAAGCAAAGGGTGCAATGGATCGTTTCAAATTTGAGGTTGCGAACGAGCTGGGCGTGCCGCTTACGGACGGCTACAACGGAAACCTTACCTCCAAGCAGAACGGTTCTGTAGGCGGATATATGGTTAAGAAGATGATCGAGGCGCAGGAGCGCCAGATGTCCGGCACCAGCCAGATGTCCGGCAGCACGATGCGCTAAGGGACAGAAAAACGTAGCATGAAAAGCCCGTCCGGCGGCAAAACTCCGGGCGGGCTTTTTGCGCTACAGATTCAGATGATCGCTCTGCCGACGCACGAGCCGGTCGTAGTGTGCTTTGAGCGCCGCGTGCTCCGGGTCGTCCAGCCGCGGATCCGTCTTCAGCAGCTCGCCGACCGCCTCGTTCGCCTGCTGGAGCACGTCGGCGTCGGAGTAGATGTCCGCGAGCTCAAAATCCAGCATGCCGCTCTGCCGCACGCCAAAGAGATCGCCGGGACCGCGCAGCTGCATGTCGCGGTTCGCGATCTCAAAGCCGTCGTTGGACTTGTGCAGGATCTCCAGGCGCTGCTCGATCTCCTTTCCGCTCAGCGTATGCATAAAGACGCAGTAGGACTGCGCGTCGCCTCTCCCCACGCGCCCGCGGAGCTGATGGAGCTGCGCGAGCCCGAACCGCTCGGAATTCTCGATCAGCATGAAGGTCGCGTTCGGCACGTTCACTCCGACCTCCACGACCGTCGTCGAGACGAGGACCTGGATCTCGTTCGCAAGGAAACGCTCCATGATCTCGGTTTTCTCCGCCGGTTTCATCTTTCCGTGCAGGTACTCGACCGTGATCCCTCCGGGCAGCGCGTCGCGCAATTTCTCCGTGTAGGCGATCACGTTTTCCGCCTCCTCGGCGGTCTCGCTCTCCTCCACCATCGGGCAGATCACGTACGCCTGATGCCCCTCTTCCACCTGATCCCGGATATACTCGTACGCCTTTTTCCGGTAGCCGGTATCCACGACACAATTTTTCACCGGCAGACGGTTCGCCGGCATCTCATTGATGACTGAGATGTCCAGATCGCCGTACAGGATCACGGCAAGCGTCCGCGGGATCGGCGTCGCGCTCATGACGATCGTGTGCGGATGGTTCCCCTTCTGCGCGAGGATCTCCCGCTGCCGGACGCCGAACCGGTGCTGCTCGTCCGTGATGACGAGCGCAAGGTCATGGTATATGACCTTCTGCTGGATCAGCGCATGCGTGCCGACGATGATCGCCGCCTCGCCCGACGCGATCTTCTCATAGGCGTCCCGTCTCTGCCTTGCCGTCATGGAGCCGGTCAGCAAAGCGACCTCAAACGGAAAGCCGTTCTTCTCGATCAGCTCGGTCAGCGAGGCGTAATGCTGCCGCGCCAGCACCTCCGTCGGCGCCATCAGCGCGCCCTGATAGCCGCTCTCGGCGACCATGAAAAGCGCAAGGATCGCGACGATCGTCTTCCCGGAGCCCACATCGCCCTGGATCAGACGCGCCATCACGGCGTCCCCCTGCAGCTCCTGCTGCAGGGTCAGCCAGACCTTTTTCTGCGCGCCCGTCAGCTCATAGGGGAGCGTTTTCAGCAGCTGTTCCGTCGTTTCTGACGGACGGATCCGAAAGCGGTTCTTCGTCACCTCCCGGTTTTCCTTGAGAAAGCGGAGCTGGAGAATGAAGAAAAAGAACTCGTCAAATACGAGCCGCCGCCGCGCCAGCATCAGCGCGTGTTCGTCGTCCGGGAAATGGATCTGCTCCACCGCAAAATTGTACTCGGACAGCTGGCAGCGCTTGCGGATCTCTCCGGGCATGTACTCGCGCAGCAGGGACTTCTCGGAGATCACCTGGCGAACCGCCTTCTGCACCATATTGCCGGTCAGTCCCTTGACCAGCGAGTAGACCGGACGCAGCTCGTTTGCCATGCCCGCGTATTGCTCCACAGCAAAAACAGCCGGCTGCTCCATGAACAGCCGGTTCCCTCTCTTTTTCACCCTTCCCCGGAACACATAAGGCACCCCGGTGCGGATCGTATTTCTGAGATACGGCATATTGAACCAGGTGAGCGCAAGCGTATCGCTCCCGTCGCTGCACACCGCGGTCGTGATGGAAAGCCCCCTCACATGGCGCGTCGCGATCGTCTGCATGCCTGCTCCCTGTCCCGACGGGACCAGCCGCGCCTGCACCGCGGCGACCTCGCCCTCCGCCAGCGCATGGATCGTCACCGGCGGATCAAAACGCTCGTACGCGCGCGGATAATGCCCGACGAGATCCCCCAGGTTCCCGATCCCTGCCCTCTCAAACAACCGTTTTGTCTTTTCGCCGACGCCTTTGAGGACGTCGAGAGAAGATTCCAGATCCATAGCGTCCTCTATTCTGCCGAGATAATGTAATAGTAGATCGGCTGTCCGCCGTAGTTGAGCTCCACGTCGCACTCCGGGTACCGCTGTGCGATCCGGTCGCGCAGCTGCGACGCCTCCTCTTCCTTCATATCCTCACCGTAATAGATGCTGATCAGCTCGGTCTCCTCGTCCACCATCAGCGAGACGGTCTCCTCCGCCACCGGGAGAATGTCCTTCCCGACCGCAAGGATCGCGTGATCCCCGACGCCCATGATGTCGCCGGCATGGATCGTCTTGTCGTCGATATGCGTATCGCGCACCGCGAAGGTGAGCTGCCCCGTCTTCACGCGGGCGATCTCC
>CANQYP010000229.1 GCA_947628045.1 uncultured Lachnospiraceae bacterium
GTCGTTGCTCACGCAGGTGCCGATGTACTCGGACAGCGCGCCGTAGATATCCACCTCACAGGATACCGGAATGCCTCTGCCGGTCAGGCGGCTGTTGACATAGCACGGAACGAAACCGAACTGCGTCTGGAACGCCGGCCAGCACTTGCCCGCGATCGTCACATACTTGCGATAACCCTTATGCTCCTCGATCCAGTCAAGCAGCGTCAGCTCATACTGCGCAAGCTTCGCAAGAACCTCCGGTTTCTTGTTGCCGGCGCCGAGCTCATTCTCCATATCCTTCACAACGTCCGGGATACGAGCGTCGCCCGCATGCTTGTTGAACGCCTCAAACAGGTCGAGCTCGGAGTTCTCCTCGATCTCCACGCCCAGGTTGTAGAGCTGCTTGATCGGAGCGTTGCACGCCAGGAAGTTCAGCGGACGCGGACCAAAGCTTATGATCTTCAGGTTCTTGAGACCAACGATCGCGCGCGCAATCGGCACGAAGTCGTGGATCATGTCCGCGCACTCATCCGCCGTGCCCACAGGATACTCTGGGATGTAAGCCTTGATGTTTCTCAGTTTCAGATTGTAGCTCGCGTTGAGCATACCGCAGTAAGCGTCGCCTCTGCCGTCGCTCAGATCATTCTGGCTCTCCTCAGCCGCCGCGATGAACATCGCCGGACCGTCGAAGTGCTTTGCAAGAAGAGTCTCGGAGATCTCCGGGCCAAAGTTGCCAAGGTAAACGACCAGAGCCTCGCAGCCCGCCTTCTTGACGTCCTCGAGCGCCTGCACCATGTGGATCTCGCTCTCCACGATACAGATCGGGCACTCGTAGATATCGGACTCATCGTATTTCGCCTTGTAAGCGTCGATCAGAGCCTTTCTTCTGTTCACGGAAAGAGACTCCGGGAAACAGTCACGGCTCACAGCCACGATACCGATTTTTACTTTTGGAATGTTGTTCATTGCTTTATCCTCCTATTAAATAATTTTTATTTTTGTAAACAGCGCTGCGCTGTCACATAACATATTGTTCCATCCACTGCCTTGCCTTTCGCTCAGTGCAGATAGCCCTCATAGCCCGCTATCCGTTCCGCATAATTTACTTCAGGGAAATATTCTCTCCCACCAGCCCAAGCGGCGAGCCCTCGGGAAGTCCTCCCTCCGGATGTCCGATCAGCCACTTGTTCTTCGCGGTCAGACGCGCGTCCTCCCCGCCCGCGTGGTTCTTCTCCAGCGGCAGGTTCGTGTCCTTCGGGAGCACGACAGCCACGCGGAACCCGCCCTCAGCGGCATTGCACGGCGCATAGTGCAGCGTCGTCGCGTACACCTCCACCGCCGTTCCTTTCGGGAGCAGGAAACCCTCCACCTTCGACGTGTCATAGGTGCCGTCATCCGCGATATCCGGCTGCCAGCCCACGAGCAGGATCGCGTCCGTCCCCGCTACATTGATCTCCGAGGAACGATGGTACTCCAGCGCGTTAAGTTTGTAATTGTTGCCGTTGCAGAAACCGATCTGGATCGGCAGCTCGCCGTAGGTCTTTGTCTGCAGCTCAGCGAACACCGGGAGCGCCTCCAGCAGCGCCGACGACGGCTCGTACACCGTGTCGTCCGCCGGGCACGGCGTCTCGGCGAGTTTCTCCACGAGTCCCGTAAAATCCACATTGTCGACGACGCGACCGTACCTGCGGAACGCCGCATCCGTCACTTTTTTAATTTCCATAGCAAACCCTCCTTTATATAAAAAATAAATCATTTCTTCTTTTACACCGTCAGAACACTGCATTCATATAATTCATGCGGCGCAATATCCTGTCCGTTTCCCCACTCTATGCCAGATCTATCCGGCAATAAATGAACCGTTCGGAAATAATCAGCATCCTTCAATTCTCCAAACCAGGAACCCTCCGCATAAGGCGTAACATCAAACAATTTCACTTCTCCAGTCTCATACACCAAACGAAGTTTCATCGATTTTAACGGCTCCACCTTTACCAGTTTGGGCTGCAACATAGTCCTTGTCTCCTTATTTCAACGGATCGATACGGAAAATCTGTTCACCACTGCTCAGCAATGTCCAGTTAGCCAGCAAGTCCTCGCGATGAATCTCCATCCACGCATCTAACAGTTTTCTTTTGTTCTTTGGAATACTTCCTTCCAATATCGTTCCATCCAGACCAATCACCAATTCTTCGCCCGAATATTCAACATGAATATGCGGTATATTATGCTTACCGCCTTTTTCATTATACATTCGCACAATAATGCCAAAGAATGTACTTAATACAGGCATCTCTTTGCACCCCCGTCAGTGAATGATCTCAAACAGCGGTTTGCACGTAGGATAGATCTCCTTGAACTGCGCGTAGCGCGCCTCGTACTTCGCGACCAGCTCCGGCTCCGGCTCCACCGTGTCGATGATGTGCACGAGCTGCGCCGCCGCGTCCTCCACGGACGCGAACTCGCCGCACGCCACAGCCGCCAGCATCGCGCCGCCGAGCGCCGGTCCTTCCTCGCTCTCGATCACATCCACCTTGAGGTTCAGCACGTTCGCGATGATCTTCTTCCACAGCGGGCTCTTCGCGCCGCCGCCGCAGATCTTCGTGCGCTCGATCCTGATACCAAGCGCCTTCGCCACCTCAAGCGAATCCCTCAGCGCGAACGCCACGCCCTCGAGCACCGCCTGCGTCATGTCAGCGCGCGTCGTGTCCATCGTCATGCCGATGAAGGTCGCGCGGGCGTTCGGGTTGTTGTGCGGGGAGCGCTCGCCCATCAGGTACGGCAGGAAGAACACATGGTTCTCGCCGAGCTTCTCGATCGCCGCCTGCTCCGCCGCGTAATCCTTCGTTCCGATGATCTCATCCATCCACCACTTGTTGCAGGACGCCGCGGAGAGCATGCAGCCCATCAGATGGTAGTGCCCGTCCGCGTGCGCGAACGCGTGCAGCGCGTTAAACTTGTCCACGCCGAACTTCTCTGATGAGATAAAGATCGTGCCGCTCGTGCCCAGTGAAATGTTGCACATGCCGTCGCCGACCGTGCCCGTGCCGACCGCCGCCGCCGCGTTGTCGCCCGCGCCCGCCACGATCTTGACCGTCTCCGGGATCCCGAGCTGCGCCGCCACCTCCGGCAGGAT
>CANQYP010000230.1 GCA_947628045.1 uncultured Lachnospiraceae bacterium
TCCCGCCCGGGTAGCGTACGATCGGGACGTTCAGCTCGCGCACCAGGTCGATGACGTCCGTGCGGAACCCGTCCTCGTTCGCGAGCGGGTGTCCCGGCTGATAGATGCCGTCGTAGACCGCGCGCCCGAGGTGCTCGATGAAGGAGCCGTAGATGCGCTCGTCGATCTCCGAGATGCGAAATGCCTTGTCGAGAATCATCTTCGCATTCTTTGCCATTTTGTTTTCCTCCTTTTAAGTTGTGCTGTTTTGCTTTTTTCACGGGATCTGTCTGGAATTATTCGCGGTTTCTGCTGCGGCAGACCGCTTTGGATTCTGATCCTGTGCTGCAAAAAGGGCTGTGGCAATCTGTGAGAGCGGAGAGAAAACGTCCCACCGGCACAGGCTGCGACAGCCCCGGGTGCGTCTGCGGTGCATGGCACAAAATTCTGCTCATCGAACAACCTGCACTCTGCACACGCGAAACATATAAGTATCTTTCTGAGAGATCAGCCCTTCACGGCTCCGCTCGTCATACCTGCCACCAGATAGCGGTTGAAGATCAGGTAGATGATGAGGATCGGGATGATACCGAACATGGAACCCGCGATCAGCAGGTCGTAGTTGTTGCCGTACGGCGTCAGCAGCGTGTTCAGACCGATCTGCAGTGTGAACTTGTTCGTGTCACGGAACACGAGCATCGGCCACAGCATGTTGTTCCAGGAGCCCATCGCGCAGAGGATCGCCATGGAGGCGAAAGCCGGTTTCGTGATCGGCATCATGATCCTCACGGAGATGCCGTACTCGGTACAGCCGTCCACGCGCGCCGCGTCAAGCAGCTCTTTCGGCAGTCCCTGCATGTATTGTCGGAAGAAGAAGATCGTCGAGGCGGCACACAGGCCGGGCAGGAATACGCCGGCGTTCGTGTTGATCAGGCCGATCGTCGTGACCTCCTGATACAGCGGGAGCATCAGGATCTCGAACGGCACGGACATCGTCGCGATGACCATGAAGAACAGGAAGTTGCCGAGCTTTGTCTTGTACATCGTCATACCATAAGCGATGAAGTAGCAGACAAGCAGGGTCAGGACGACCGTCGTGATCGTCAGGATCAGGCTGTTCTTGTACCACATGAAGTACTTGTTCGAGTCAGCGATCGCCACCGAGTCGGAAGTCTTCGGGTTGATGAATTTCGTGAACAGGTATGCGTAGTTATGTAAGCTCCACTCCTTGACTTTGAGGTTCAGCGACATACCGTTCTGGAAGATCTCACGCGCCGGGCGGAATGATGCCGTCAGACCGGCGAGCAGCGGGAACGCGATGATCGCTGATACGAACACAAACAGTAAGGTCGAGAAGAAGGACGCCACTTTATGGTTCGATTCCATGGTTCTTGGGGTATTTGCATTTTTCGCCATAAGATCAATCCTCCTTCTTCTTGAATCCGATCGTGCCGGTTGCAAAGAGCTGGATGAAGTTGATGATCAGGGCGATCACCATCAGCACCACGCCGACTGCGCACGCGTAGCCGAGCTCGTTCGTCTCGATGCCTCGTTTGTACAGATATCCCACGATCGTCAGACCGATGTTCTTCGGCGAGGAGTTGCCGTTCCACAGCATGAAACTCTCAAGGAACATGGACAGTCCCGCGAAGACGGAGATCGTGATCACGTATACGGTGGTCGGTTTCAGCAGCGGGAGCGTGATGTACCAGAATTTCTGTTTCGCGTTCGCGCCGTCGATGTCCGCCGACTCGTACAGTGTGCTGTCGATGCCGTTTAAGCCGGATACGAAGTACAGCATGTTGACGCCGGTCCATCTCCACATACAGAGCAGCAGCAGCGCCACCCAGCCGGTGCCCTTGGACTTCAGCCACGGGATCGGCGCCTGACCGAGCCACTGCATGAGCTGGTTCATCTGACCGCCCGCGCCCTCGGAGAACATCAGGCGGAACAGCATACCGGAGATAACCACGGAGGTGAGTGCCGGAATATACATGATGA
Organism: uncultured Lachnospiraceae bacterium; assembly: GCA_947628045.1. Lineage (GTDB taxonomy): Bacteria > Bacillota > Clostridia > Lachnospirales > Lachnospiraceae > Choladousia. The sequence goes on from CANQYP010000230.1 coordinate 1,981, forward strand.
TCTTCCACAAGCCTCTCGCCTTCGTGATGCGGCTCTCAATGAGCACCGCGAGCAGCATCGGGATCGGGACGAGCAGCAGCAGCGTCAGCGCCATGTACTCGATACTGTTCAGGACGGCTGTCTTGAAGAACGGGTCCTTGGCAAGCTTTGCGTAGTGCGAGACGCCGACCCATGTCGTGACACCGAAGTCTACTGTCTGGAAACTCATCAGGATACCGGTCACCAGCGGATACAGCCAGAAGATCAGCAGACTCAGGCAGAACGGAAGACAGAATACAAACGGTGCGATTTTCTGAGAATACAACAGTTTTTTTACCTTATTCACTGTGTAGTTCCTCCTTTTCCTGTTACATAAGAATGGAGACCCGGGAATGCGACTTCCCAGGCCTCCCTGTGGTTCTGATTTTATGAAGTTTTCAGAAAGCCCTGCGGATTGCTCCGTTGCTTTCTTCTTAGAAAGCCGATCGCTCCGGAGCTTTCTTCTTAGAAAGCCCTGCGGATTGCTCCGTTGCTGCGCAACTTCCGCAATCCTACCCTTTATTCGCAAATCGCATTGCTCACATTCGTTCGCAATTGCTGTTTTGCTCATAAGGGTTAGCGTCTCTTATGCATAGCCAGTCTGGCAAGTATACTTGCCGCCTGTCTCTGCATAGAGACCGGGCTTTCATGTTACATGATCGCGAAGGAGATGTAATCCTGAGCCTCCTGCAGAGCCTCGTCTACGTCCATGCCTTCCTCGAGAACCTCGTTGAGGGTCGTGGTGCAGAAGTAGTCGTTGATCGTCGGAGATGCAGAAGTAGAGTAGATTCTGCCGATCTCGTCGTTCTCAGCCAGCTGGTTCAGGATCTCATACGGTTTCACACGGAAGTACGTGTTGTAGTAGTTGCCCTCGTCGTATGCGAACTCCTCGTCCGACCAGAACGCTGTGTTACAAACGTCGAATCCGAGCTCGTTCCAGATGTATTTCTCACCTTCCTCGGAAAGTTTCGCCCATGCGAGCCACTCAGCAGCCAGCTCCGGATTCTCGCACTGGTTCGTCACAACCGTACCGGTTCCGCCGATACCAACGGAAGACGGCTGTCCCTCTTCGAATACCGGGATCTTGGTGATGTCATACTTGCCTTCCATCTCAGG
>CANQYP010000231.1 GCA_947628045.1 uncultured Lachnospiraceae bacterium
AAACGGAAACTGGCGCTGGAGCCCTGCGTCGTCAGCACGGACATCCTCGTGATCGCCACGGTATCCAACTGGGGCGCTTACGGAGTCGCGGCGGCGCTTGGCAGGCTGGTCGGGAAGGAGCTGTTGCCCGGCTTTGACTGGGTGAAGGGCTATATGGAAAAAATCGTGGCGATGGGGAGCATAGACGGGATCACCCACAAGAGAATGCTGACGGTGGACGGGAAGGATCTCGGGACGGAATATGAGATTCTGGAGTCTTTGAAGATATTGGAAAACGGAGGAAGATGCGCATGAAAACACTGGGGTACTATAACGGAACGTTCGCGGAGCTGGATAAAATGATGATCCCCTTTAACGACAGGGTCTGCTTTTTCGGAGACGGCGTCTATGACGCGGGTCCGTCCAGGCATTATCATCTGTTCGCTTTGGACGAGCACATTGATCGGTTCTACAATTCGGCGGCGCTGATGGACATCCAGGTGCCCTGCGATAAGCAGGCATTGAAGGAACTGCTGAATGAGCTGGTGCAAAAGATGGACACGGGGGATAACTTCGTCTACTGGGCATGCTCCCGGGGCACGGGCGTCAGGAACCATGTTTATGAAAAAGGACCGGGAAATCTCTGGGTGATGATAAAGCCGGAAACCATTGATCCCTGCAGTGCGCCGATCAAGTGTGTGACCGCGGAGGATAAACGGTTTTATTACTGCAACTGTAAGACGCTGAATCTGCTGCCCTCCGTTTTATACGCGGAAAAGGCATATCAGGCGGGCGCGGACGAGACGATCCTGCACAGGCATGACGGACGGATCACGGAATGCGCGCACTGTAACTGCCACATCCTAAAAGACGGTATCCTGTATACGGCGCCGACGGACGACATGATCCTGCCGGGAATCGCCAGGGCGCATCTGGTGCGGATGTGCAGGAAACTTGGGATCGGGGTAAGCGAAACGCCTTATTATATGGAGGATCTGAAACAGGCGGATGAGATCATCGTAACCTCGTCCTCCCACGTCTGTATGTATGTGGGAGAACTGGACGGGGAGCCGGTGGGCGGAAAGGACAGGGAAACGTTGTTCCGGCTGCGGGACGCGCTGTACGAGGAGATCTGCAACGCTACGGAGTGAGCGCAAGGGGTGTTGGTCATGGCATTGACGGTAAGGAATCTCTATAAGGAATCGGTGAAATACCATATGAAACCGGTCGCGGGCGAATCCGGTTTCGGCAATCTGGTACAGTGGGTGCACATCATTGAAACGATCGAAAGCGTTCGTTTCCTGCACGGGCAGGAGCTGGTGATCACGGAGTGTATCCAGGAGAGCGACGAGGAGAGGCTGCTCGTTTTTGTCAAAGAGCTGTATGCCAGGAACGCCAGCGCGCTGATCGTCAATATAGGGATGTATATCGAGGAGATCCCGGAGAGTGTGATCGCGTTCTGCAAAGAAATGGGATTCCCGCTCTTTGTGATTCCCTGGGAGGTGCCGCTTGTAGACGTGACGAGGGAATACTGCCAGCGCATCATTGAGAACGCGGCTAAGGAAGACAATATAGCGACGACGGTCAAAAACCTGATCTTTCACACGGGCGACCAGGACGCGATGCTTCATCAGATGGAGCGATTCGGTTATATAGAGTCCAGCGAAATGCTGTTTCTGTGCATCGATCTGGACAAGGAAAAGGGCACGGAAGCCTATGCGAAGGAAAGCCTGCGGCTCAAGCTTTTGGTGGAGAGCGTGGCAAAGGGCATAAAGGAACAGTATATCTCCTTTGAATATCAGGAGAAGAGAGTCGTGATCCTGGTGGATTACACAAAGGAGGAGGCGGATGAGTATATCGACCGCGTCTTCAAAAAGCTGTCGGCGGAAAAAATGTTATCCGACGCCTATATCGGCGTTGGGGATTCGGTGAAAGGACTGGGGAATCAGGAAACCAATTTCCAGCATGCCTATGCGGCATGTGAGATCGCCAGAAGAAGGCGGGAGCACATCCTGGAATACGCAGAGCTGGGGCTGTATCAGCTGCTGGTCAATGTGGAAAACAAAGAGATACTGACCGATTTTTACAAGGATTTTTTCGGCAGGCTGATTGAATATGACAATGAAAACGGCACCGATTATCACCGTTTCTTAAAGACCTACGTGGAGTGCGACGGACATCCCGGTGATGTCAGCGACCGGTTTTTCATCCACAGGAATACGGTCAACAACTATATCAAAAAAATCGAAGAGATCCTTGGCATAGATCTGTTCACCTGGGAGGGCAAGGCAAAGCTGTACGCGGCGTACTGCATCGAGGATCTGTTGTAATATATCGTTGCTGCCGGAGACCGTAAGAAAGCGGTTCAGGATGTGCAGCCGCACAAAAATTACTGTTTGCCGAAATATTGCCGGGAAAAATTTTCAATGCTACAATGGATATGTCTAAGAAAGAAGGATCGAACAGGGCGAAGAGGCCGGAAATGACTGCATTTCCGGTCTCTTCTTTGTCAAGGAGGAGAAGACATGGCTTACCAGATTTTAATGCCGGGCAAAACGCTGTTTGGCATTGGCGCGATCGACAGCGCAAGAAACGATATCAAGGCGATGGGAACAAAGGCGCTTGTCGTATCCGGCAAGGTGGTGGAAAAAAGCGGCATCATAGAGAAACTGACGGCGGTTCTGGAAGAGGTTGGAATCGGCTTTGTCGTTTTTACAGATATCAAGGGAGAGCCGGACGATCGGATGACGGCGGCGGCAAAAGAGCGGTTCGACCAGGAGGGCTGCGATCTGGTGATCGGAATCGGCGGCGGCAGTCCTCTGGACGCGGCGAAAGCAGTCTGTGCCTTGTCTGCTTATCCGCCGCTTGTCCTGATTCCCACCACGGCGGGAACCGGCTCGGAGGCTACGAAGTTTTATTGTGTGACGCAGTCCGCAACGGATACCAAGAAACTGATCACGGATGAAAAGATCATTCCCAGACTGGCTGTGATCGACCCTTCGCTGTCCTTTACGGCGCCGAGATCCCTGACGGCGGCGACCGGCATGGACGCCTTGACCCATGCGGTGGAGGCTTTTACTTCCAGGAAGGCGACCCCCTATACGGATCTGTTCGCGCTTTCCGCGATCCGGCG
>CANQYP010000232.1 GCA_947628045.1 uncultured Lachnospiraceae bacterium
GATTTCGCGCAGTGGTACACAGACGTCGTGAAGAAGGCGGAGCTGATCGACTACACCAGCGTCAAGGGCTGTATGGTGATCAAGCCTGCGGGGTACGCGCTCTGGGAGAACATCCAGCATGAGCTGGACCGCCGGTTCAAGCTGACCGGGGTGCAGAATGTATATCTGCCGATTTTTATTCCGGAGAGCCTGCTCCAGAAGGAGAAGGATCATGTGGAGGGATTCGCGCCGGAGGTGGCGTGGGTGACGCACGGCGGACTGGAGCCGCTGCAGGAGCGGATGTGCGTGCGCCCGACGTCAGAGACGCTGTTCTGTGATTTCTATGCGAACGACATTCATTCCTACCGCGATTTGCCGAAGGTATACAACCAGTGGTGCTCCGTGGTGCGTTGGGAGAAGACGACGCGCCCGTTCCTGCGCTCGAGGGAATTTCTGTGGCAGGAGGGGCACACCGCGCACGCGACCGCCGAGGAGGCGGAGGAGCGCACGCAGCAGATGCTGAACGTTTACGCAGACTTTTGCGAAGAGGCGCTGGCGATTCCGGTGATTCGCGGGCGCAAGACGGACAAAGAGAAGTTTGCGGGGGCGGAGGCGACGTACACGATCGAGGCGCTGATGCACGACGGCAAGGCGCTGCAGTCCGGCACGAGCCACAATTTCGGCGACGGATTCGCGAAGGCGTTTGAGATTCAGTATGCGGACAAGGACAATACCTTGAAATATGTGCACCAGACTTCCTGGGGGCTTTCCACGCGCATCATCGGCGCGATCATCATGGTGCACGGGGACGACAGCGGGCTGGTTCTTCCGCCGGTGATCGCCCCGACGCAGATCATGATCGTTCCGATCCGCCAGCAGCAGGAGGGCGTGCTCGACACGGCGTATGAGCTGAAAGATTCGCTGACGAGCGCCGGTCTCCGCGTGAAGGTGGACGATTCCGAGAAGAGCCCGGGCTGGAAGTTTGCCGAGCAGGAGATGCGCGGGATCCCGCTGCGCCTTGAGCTGGGACCGAAGGACATCGAGGCGGGGCAGGCGGTGCTCGTGCGCCGCGATACCGGCGAGAAGATCGTGATCTCGACGAAGGTCATGGATCTCGTGACGGAGGTGCCGCAGGTCCTCGAGACGATGCAGCGCGAGATGCTGGAGCGCGCGAGGGCACATCGCGACGCGCACACCTATACGGCGGTCACGAAGGAAGAATTCAAGGACATTGCGGACAACAAGCTCGGGTTCATCAAGGCGATGTGGTGCGGCTGCCGGGAGTGCGAGGAGGCGATCAAGGAAGAGATCGGCGTGACCTCCCGCTGTATGCCGTTTCAGCAGGAGAAACTCGCGGACACCTGCGTCTTCTGTGGAAAACCGGCGAAGACGATGGTATATTGGGGCAAGGCATATTAGATGTCACAGTGTATGCCCGGAGCATTCGAAGAAGGGGAATTCTCCGGGGAATCGTTGGAAATCCGTGCAACGCGGACAAATGTATTTATGAAATGTGCGAAACTTCTTGACAAATTTGCGCGAACTGAGTATGATTTGCAGTATGAGTGCGGCGCTGTTTCTGGGACATGCCGCGCGAAGAAAAAGGAGGTAGGTATTATGAAAAAATTTGTGAAACTTGCAAGTGTTGCCTGCGTGGCTGCGATGATGGTTTCCACCGCTGCTTTCGCGGAGGACGGCGCGACGATCAAGATCGGCGGCATCGGACCGATGACCGGCGCGGCTGCGGCTTACGGCATGGGCGTTATGAACGGCGCGCAGATCGCGGTTGACGAGATCAACGAGGCGGGCGGCGTGAACGGCATGACGCTTGAGTTCAATCCGCAGGATGACGAGCACGACGCAGAGAAGTCTGTGAACGCTTACAACACCCTGAAGGACTGGGGCATGCAGATGCTGCTCGGCTCGGTTACTTCCGCTCCGTGTATCGCGGTTGAGGCGGAGGCGGCGAACGACAATATGTTCCTGCTCACCCCGTCAGGTTCCGCGGTTGATTGTATCACGGCTGGCGACAACGCGTTCCGTGTATGTTTCTCCGATCCGTCTCAGGGTACGGCATCCGCGCAGTACATCGGCGAGAACGGTCTTGCGGAGAAGGTAGCTGCGATCTACGACAGCTCCGACGTATATTCTTCCGGTATCTATGCGACCTTCAAGGCTGAGGCGGAGAACCAGCCGTTTGAGATCGTTGCGGAGGAGGCGTTTACCGCAGACAGCAAGACAGACTTTACGGTACAGCTGCAGAAGGCAAAGGATGCGGGCGCAGAGCTGGTATTCCTTCCGTTCTACTACAATGAGGCGTCTCTGGTGTTCACACAGGCGGCTGCTATGGACTTCGCTCCGCTGTGGTTCGGCGTGGACGGCATGGACGGCATCCTGACAGGTGTGGAAGGTTTCGATACCTCCCTTGCTGAGGGCGTCATGCTCCTTACCCCGTTCAGCGCGGACGCAGAGGACGATCTGACGAAGAATTTTGTCGCGAAGTATGAGGAGGAGTACGGCGAGGTGCCGAACCAGTTCGCGGCAGACGCTTACGACGGCATCTACATCATGAAGGCTGCGATCGAGCAGGCAGGCGTTACCGCGGATATGGATCCGAGCGCGGTCTGCGATGCGATGAAGGCTGCTATGACCGAGATCACAGTTGACGGTCTGACCGGTTCGGGTATGACCTGGTCCGCAGACGGCGAGCCGTCCAAGTCCCCGAAGGCTGTAGTGATCGAGGATGGGGCTTATAAAGGGATGTGATTAACAAAGCTGAGCCATGCAAAAGGCTTGAAAAACAGGACATGCGAATTTATTCGCAATGGACTGTCTTTTCAAGGCTGAGGATGTGCGAAGCACATAACAGCCGCAGACAGGAGCTCCGAAGGAGCGGATAGCCCGCAAGGGCGGTCTGAGGCTTGTATGGCGAAACAATTATACAGGTCAGCAAAGACCCGACAGGGGGTTGCACATCAGCAACCCCCTTTTTGCCATAAGGTATAAGGTTACTAGAGAGGTGCATATATGAGTTTATTATCCTATCTGATCAACGGCATCAGTCTCGGCAGTGTATATGCCATAATCGCATTGGGCTATACCATGGTTTACGGCATTGCGAGAATG
>CANQYP010000233.1 GCA_947628045.1 uncultured Lachnospiraceae bacterium
GGCAAAAAGGAGGATATCCTCTTTGAGCGTAAGCTGACCTTAAAGGATCTGCAAAAGGCAGATACCCTGATGGAGAAGGTGGAGGCCATTGTTGAGAGCCAGAGCGCGAACTATAGAAAGGTGAAACCTGTCTTGAAGGACGGCGTTCTCAGAGTGATCGGTGAACAGGACACCACCGAGGGCGTCCAGGGCATCCCTGCCAACGTGAAGTATTTCAAGTGTGATTGGACGCCGCGCAAACCGGAGGAATATCTGCTGAGCAATGCCTTGTGTCTGCATATCCGGGAAATGATCGAATTGCAGCACGGGATCGAGGTGGACGGAATCCGAAATGTTTTGATACTGAACAAGACAGATTTCAATAATACCGTCATGAACCCGGAGGTCAGAGGACAGATCAAACACCTGTGGGTCAATCAGAATATCATTTTCAGCGCGGCGGAGATGGAACAGCTCCGGGCAGTCGGCTTTAAATATATTCCGCGGGAATTTTTCGGCCAGGAGTTGAAGGAGGCGGCAGAATAATGTATATCGGATCAAAGGAGTACGCATTTCAGGAGAATTGCGTCAACAATCTCCTGCACAAATGTGCTGACCATGAGGAGATCGTCCTCTCCGCCCCCACCGGCTCCGGGAAAACGGTGATCGCCAGCAGGTTCATTGACGAATACCTGGACGAAAACCCGAACACAGTTTTCCTGTGGCTGTGCCCCGGCGCAGGCGGATTGGAAAAGCAGTCTCAGGAAAGTTTCCGCGAGGTCATTTCCGGAATCGACGACGGAGATGTTTATTCCTTTATCAATGAACCGAATCCCCGCGGTAAGGTGTACTTCATCAACTGGGATAAGATCAACCGCACTTCCAATCTCGTTTTGCGTGATGGTGAACATAAAGACCTGATGAGTAAGGTAATCTTCTGTCACACAAACGGCATCGCTATCTTTATGCTGATCGACGAGGAACATAAATATCAGGATACAGCCAATGAGTACATCGCAAACATTCAGCCTGCCCACGTTCTCCGTATCTCCGCCACCCCCGTGAGCAAAGGCGACCACACAGAAATAATCTCTGACGATGAGGTCATTGGCGCTGGTTTGATCGCGGCCGGGATCTCCATCAACGAAGGTGTCTCCAGAGCGATAGAGGAAAACAACCGCCTGGACGATGATCTGATGCTCCTCGAACTGGCCGATAAAAAGAGACTTGAAATACAGGCTGAGTACGCAGCCCGAGGTCTCCCGATTCGTCCGCTTGTGCTGATCCAGTTTCCCAACGGCAATGACGAATGGATCACCCGTGTGAAACGGGCTTTGGACGATTTGGGATATTCGGAAAATTCCGGCCTCGTTTCCTCCTGGTTCAGTGGCGACCATCCCGATGACCCGGAAGAGATCAAAAAGCTGGACGGCAGATATGCGTTTCTGCTGTTTAAACAGGCAATCGCTACCGGTTGGGACTGCCCCAGAGCTAAGATTTTGGTAAAACTCCGGGAGGGAGGCACAGAGAGATTTAATATCCAGACCGTCGGCAGGATACGCAGGATGCCGGAAAGAAAGCACTATCAGTGTGATTTGATCGACAACTGCTATCTGTACACGCTGGACAGTGAATTCACCGAGGGGCTCACAAACAGCCTGAGCAATTCGTTCTACACCTACCTGTATAAGAAAAAGGCCGACGCTCCTCATGTGCTGCTGCAAAAAGAAGCGCTGAACGGAAGCGACCGTTTTGCCGTGAATCCGCAGGCGGTTGTAGAAGTGGTGCGGCAGCAAATGCTCGATCAGTGTGATACTGACCGTAACGGCAAGCTGGACCGGCGCGAGATGGAGATTACAAAGGGATATGTTTTTGGCACCAAGCTGAAAACAGAGGCCATCGAAGGAGTTGCGAGAACGACCCATGATATGCTGTCGCTGAACAAGATTTTCGGCGGCGAACATCAGATCTCCAATCACGATGACGGCTTTATTATCCGCGACGCCAAGCGCCGCATTGCCAGGGCAATCGGCGTAGACGAAAATATTTCCAACAACGCCCTGCGGGTGCTATTTGGCCCTCTGAATCTGCAGATGTCCCTTTTGTCGCAAGAAGAGATTGACTTTGAACAGGACCATAAACTGATAGATGGGATGAATCTGCGCGAATACAACGCCTTCCTCGTGAACAACCGGGACCGGCTTGTAGAAGTCTTCGGACAGATCAGCGCAGATCAGATCGCAGAAATTCAAGAGACGGATATTCTCACATCTTTCTGGGGAATCCCGCGGGAACAGTATTATAAACAGCACAAAAAAATCGCAAGTACGGCTGTCATGGAAAAGAATGTGTTCATTGATTACGGAAATAACATCCTGATCCAACCCAACCGCACCTATACGGAAATCATGTTTGAAAAATGGTGCGAAGAAACAGCCGCTGTGAAATGGTGCTACAAAAACGGCGACAAAGGCGATGAGTATTTCAGCCTTGTCTATCGCAAGGCTTTCCGAAGGAGCAATTTTTACCCGGATTACATCGTCGGTATGGAAAACGGCGATATGTGGATCATTGAGGCCAAAGGCGGCATGACGGCAGACGGCAGTTCAAACAATGTTGACCGCTATGCAGCGAGAAAGTTTGACGCGCTGAAAGAGTACGGCTCCCGGCACCCGGAAATCAAGTGGGGATTTGTCAGGGCGGTTGGAACGCAGATCTATATGTCCAATACTGTTTGGGCGGAAGATGTGACCAACCAAAATGTGTGGAAGCCGATAGAACAGTTCTTATAATAGATGAAAAAAGACCAAGGCAAAACAGCGCCGGGGACTGCTGAAAGCGGCTTCCCCGGTGCTGTTTTGCGGGAGTGAGATTTATGGGAAGCAAACATCTCAGTAGTCCTCCAGCGGTTGATGCTCGAAAAAGTGACAAAGCGACCTTTCTGTTTGAACTCCCACCCCGGTTAGAAATTGGAGAGGAATATATAAATAAGACGCACAAGGACAGCTTAAATCCTTTGCCGGAGAGGGAAACGGGTGAAAAAGTATCCTTGAAGAAGAAATCAGAAC
>CANQYP010000234.1 GCA_947628045.1 uncultured Lachnospiraceae bacterium
TGGGAAGTGGAAATGAGTGAAAGACTAAAATCAACTTTGGCTCCTTCAAAGTGGAAATAAACTTTTCACTTCACTCAATTCCAAAATGTCCGAAATTGTCTCAAAATGTAGTTGTGAAAGAACACCAGATATGGTATAATTTTTCAATAATACGCACAAACGGAGGTAGATTGCAAAAGAAAAACGATTGAAGGGGAACAGGGGATAGAAAGATAAGGGGGACATAACAATGAAGAGATGGTTGGCAATCATGCTTGCCGGTTCGCTTGTGGTGCAGCTGGCGGCGGGTTCTGCCTTTACGGCAACAGCGGCAGAGCAGCAGATCGTCCTGCCGGAAGAGACGGACGGCGGCATAGCAGGGGAGGGGACGATTCCCGGAGAGGGAGGTTCCGCGCAGCCGCAGGTGACAAATCAGACAGGGGAAGGACAGGGAACCGGGGATCCGCAGAATGGGAGCGCTCCGGATATTTTTGTGTCCGCAGACGAGCCAGTCGATTCGGGAAACGAGGATTTGGGGACAGCTCCGTCCGGGACGACAGGTTCGACGAATCCGGCAGGGGCGACAAATGGAATCGGAACACCGGATTCGATTGGGGCGGCGGACTCGACTGGATCCATGGACACAAACGGGTCGTCGTCGAATGGAACCGGGTCAATGGACGCGAACGGGTCGCCGGATGGAACCGGGTCAATGGACGCAAACGGGTCAATGGATTCGACCGGATCAGTAGATTCGACCGGAACGCTTGATCCGGCAGGACAGACGGTGACGCCGGGAGCGACAGACCCGAGCGGGACGACCGATCCAACGGGTCAGACCGGGACGGCGGACGGCTCAGGGCTGGCTGACGTGACCGCGACAACAGATTCAACGGATCCAGAAGACGCGACTGGGACGGTGAACGGCTCGGAAACGTCCGATTCGACCGGGCTGGCGGACGGCTCTGGGACGACAGATTCGACAGACGCGACCGGGATGACGGAGTCCACGGAGCCGACGACCGAGCCGACCACAGGCTTGACCCCGGCGGAGCTCGCGGACGATGTGGAAGTCATAGAGGACGATTTCGTCCTGGAGGACATACAGACGCTCGGACCGGAGATCATGCCGGCGGACGAGGCGGAGACGGAGTCCGAGTCGGAATTTATGCTCGCGCTCGAGGAGGAGAGCGAGGCGGAGTCGGAAGGGCTGACGCTCCTCGCCTCGAGCCAGATGGCGGGCAAGTCTTTTCTGGAAGTGAAAGTGACCGCCTCGCACCCGGCGGTTCAGGAACACAATTATACCGTGTCGATCACGGGGAATGTGACCGCGGCGAAGACGCTTGCGCTGCCCCATGCGGACGGCTGTTCGGATGTGGCGAGCTTTGAGGTCGCCCCGGGCGACTATGTGGTGACGGTCAGTGCGGACAAATTTGCCGCCTATACGCAGCAGGTTACGGTCGGGCAGCATCAGATCGCGCGGATCGAGGTGGAGAATGTCCGGACCGGCAGTGCAACAGACGCCGGGGCGTCCGGAAGGAAGGGCTGGCTGCGCCTGGGCGATGTCAACGGGGACGGCGACGTCACGCAGAGCGACGTCAGCGCGATCCTTCAGGCGATGCGGCATGCGCCGGGAGATGCCACATATAACCTCAACGACGCGATGAATGACATCGTGGATCTTGCCGACCTGCAGTACGCGGTGCAGAGCGTCGGCGAGTCGCAGGAGGCGACGGTCATGCTGCAGGCGGTCCCGCAGGGCGTGATCAGGGACGAGAATACCACGATCACAGGCGGGGAGAACCTCACAAGCGACGAGGGGACGACACAGCTTGCGCCGCAGCAGGACGCGGCGATCTCGCCGGAGAATCCGGTGACGGTCGGGTTCGCGTTCGCGCAGGAGGAAGAGAGCATTGAGCAGCTCCCGGTGCTCGGCGGCATGACGATCAAAGCGCCGGAGACGTCGGACGGGAAGGTGTCCGGCAGCGAGATCTCGGCTGGAGAGGCGCTGGTGACATATAGCTACAAGGACACGGACGGGACCGTAAAGGAAGGACTTCTGAAGGTCAATTTGGGCGGCGCGGCGCAGCCCGCGAGCTTTATGGAGGCGTCTGCGGTGACCGAGGGCAGGGCGCATGTCGAGCCGGACGGTTCGCTGGTGCTCGATTTCGGCGGGCAGCTCGCGGTAAAACGCGTGACGATCCAGATTACCGGGACGACGAAGAACGAGAAACTGGTCGACATCGCGAAGGTCGAGTTCGTCAACGACATGGAGAGCCGGATCCCTGCGCCGAGCCTTGACATTCCTGTGCTCAGCGAGGCTGGCACGGGGAACGAGGAGATCCTGGTGGAATGGACGCCGCAGAACAACGTGACCGGCTACGAGCTGTCGGTGTCGGGACCGGTCAAACCGAATCGGAATACAGAAGAACAGACCATATACCTCAGCGGCACGCAGCAGGCGATCGTCTCGATCAACGACAAGTCGCTTGTGAATTTCCAGAAGTACACGATCAAGGTGCGCTCAGTCAACGGCGAGTGGAAGAGCGGCTGGTCGAACGAGCTGAGATCGACCCCGGCGCCGAAGAGCGTTCCCGCGGCGGTGGACAATGTGAAAGCGACCGGAGGCTACCGCTCGATCCATGTAACGTGGAAGGATATGGACGACGCGAACGGCTACATGGTCTATTATCGGAGAAAAGAGGCGGGCGGCGAGTTTTATCCGGCTGTGCGCGATTTCAAACAGACGCCAGACGGCGCGGGTCGCCTTGGAAGGAATAATTACACAGTTACCGGGCTGGACAACGGCACGGAATACGAGCTCTATGTGGTCGGCTGGAATGAGCTGGGCTGGGGCAGCCCGTCCATCACGGCGCTCGCCACGACGGAGAGCGGGGACACGCCGCTGCTGCCGCAGTATCGGCTGATCAACACCTCTAAGGGGCAGGGCGTCCTGACCGCGCACGTCGTGAGCGCGATCTGCGGCGACCACCGGGACCAGAAGATGGTCGAGAGCCGACTGGACGACGCGAAGAAGAGCGCCGGGGAGAGACCGTCCGTCA
>CANQYP010000235.1 GCA_947628045.1 uncultured Lachnospiraceae bacterium
CGGTCGTGGTCGGCAGCGGTCCCGCCGGTCTGTTCTGTGCGCTGATGCTCGCGCGCGCCGGGCTGAGACCGATCGTTCTGGAGCGCGGGGAGCCGGTCGACGACCGCGTGCGCACGGTGAACCGGTTCTGGGAGAACGGTCAGCTGAATCCACAGTCGAACGTGCAGTTCGGCGAGGGTGGCGCGGGCACATTCTCGGACGGAAAGCTGAACACGCTGATCAAGGATCCGGACGGGAAGATACGGTATGTGCTGAAAGAATTTGTCCGCGCCGGGGCGCCGGAAGAGATCCTGTATCACCACAAGCCGCACATCGGGACGGACGTGCTGGTGGACGTCGTCCGCTCGATCCGGGAGGAGATCAAGGCGCTCGGCGGTGAGTTTCAATTTAACAGCTGCCTGACCGGAATCTCTTTTGCAACGTCGAATCTCCCACAGGCAGACGAAATCGTCGATCCTCTGGCTGCACAGCTGGAGGACGCAGAGACTGAAAAGACGGCTGCCCGGAGAGAGCCCACAGCAATGTACGCAGAACAGAGCGTGGATCATCAGCCGACGGGTTCGGGAATTCCTTTGAAGGAAGAGCGGCGGATATACACGCTCTCGGTCAACGATGGCGAACGCACGCTGCAGACGCGACAGCTGGTCCTCGCGATCGGGCACAGCGCGCGCAACACCTTCTCGATGCTGTATGAGCTGGGGTTTCCGATGCAGGCAAAGGCATTCGCAGTGGGGCTGCGCATCGAGCACCCGCAGAAACAGATCGACGACGCGATGTACGGGGCGGACTGCCCGTACGAGCTGGGCGCTGCGCCGTACAAGCTGACGCACAAATGCGCGGACGGGAGAGGGGTCTATTCCTTCTGCATGTGCCCGGGCGGCTACGTCGTGAACGCATCCTCCGAGCCGGGACGAGCCGCGGTCAACGGCATGAGCTACAGTGACCGCGGCAGCGGAAACGCGAACAGCGCGATCGTCGTCACGGTCTCGCCGGAGGATTACCAGAAACACCCGCTCGCGGGCATCGCGTTTCAGAGGACGCTTGAGGAAACCGCCTACGCGTGCGGCGGCGGGAAAATTCCGATACAGCGGTTCGCGGATTTCTGCGCAGATGTCCCCACGACGGCATTCGGCGCGGTCCAGCCGCAGTGCAGGGGCGCCTATGCGATGTCTAACCTGCGCGCAATCCTGCCGGATCATTTGAATGCATGCATCATTGAGGGGATACGGAGTTTCGGGGGAAGGATCCCCGGCTTTGACTGTCCGGACGCACTCTTGTCCGGGGTGGAAAGCCGTACTTCTTCCCCGGTGCGGATCCTGCGCGATGAGACCTGTCAGAGCGGCAGCTTTCCCGGGATCTATCCGTGCGGGGAGGGCGCCGGGTACGCGGGCGGCATCACATCAGCCGCGGTGGACGGAATACGCGTCGCCGAGCAGCTGTGCCGTTTGTATTTTCCAGCGGCTGTGTGAGTCGCGTCTGTGGAACAGGACGCCGCTTTCACGAAAATTTTATGATTTGAAGTGTATACTTTCCTGAGAAATTGTGGTAAGATATTAAATGGTTTATTGTGCTGACCGGGTGGAGAGTATCGGGAAAAGCATGAGAGACGCACAATCATCGACATGCGGCGCGCTGTCCGTGGAGAAAACGGCGCGCACAATGAGAAGTATACCAAAAGAGGAACGCCCCTACGAGAAGTGTCTTGAGCACGGAGCTGAATCGCTGTCAGACGCGGAGCTGCTTGCCGTGATTCTCCGCACGGGCGTCAAAGGCGAATCGGCATTGGAACTGTCAAGGAAGGTACTTGCTCAGCATGGGGAAGTGAACGGACTCCTGGGCATTTATCACATGTCGATTTCTGATTTAACAAAGGTGAAGGGGCTTGGACAGGTCAAGGCGATCCAGCTCAAATGTGTCGCCGAGCTGTCGCGCAGGATCGCGCGCGCCACGTTTTCGGAGGGAGTGGTCTTTCGAGACCCGGAGACCGTGGCACAATATTACATGGAGGAGCTGCGCCACCAGGAGCAGGAGATCCTGATGCTTGCCATGCTCAACAGCAAGGGCAGGCTGATGAAGGACCAGGTGATCTCCAAGGGCACGGTGCGCGCATCCCTGATCTCGCCGCGGGAGATTTTTATTGAGGCGGTGCGGAATCAGGCGGTGAGCATTATCATGATCCACAATCACCCGAGCGGGGATCCCATGCCGAGTCCGGAGGATCTGCTGCTGACCCGGCGCGTCCGCAGGGCAGGGCATACGCTCGGGATCGAGCTGCAGGATCATGTCATTATCGGGGACTGCCGGGCGGTCAGCATGAGGGAGCATGGGTTCTGGCAGTAAGGAAGTTTAAGGGGTATATCAGGATGCTATTTCAGAGGGTTTGTGGGATCGATCTGGGCACAGACACGATTAAGATACGGGATAAGAACGGGAAATACTTTCTGTACAGCAAGAACGTGATCGCGCTCCGCGAGGACGGATCTCCGCTGGCGATCGGAGACGCCGCGTATGAGATCTACGAGAAGAATCCGACGAATATCCGCGTCATCTGGCCGATGGCGGGCGGGGTGATCGCGAATTCGACGGAGATGGAGATGGTGCTGTCCCATCTCCTGAAGAAGTTCTCAGGCATCTTCCGCACCGGAGCGTCGCTGTGTATCGCCGTGCCAAGCGATATTACGCAGGTGGAAAAACGCGCGTTCTTTCTTGTCATGCGCGGAAAGATCAACGCCGGGCGGATCCGCCTGATCGAGAAGGGGATCGCCGACGCGGTGAGCGCCGGACTTCCGGTGCTCTCGACGCGCGGGCACATGATCGTGAACATCGGCGCCGACACGACGGAGATCTCCGTGATCACCGCCGGGAAAGTGATCCTGAGCCAGACCATGAAGGTTGGCGGGCGCAGGCTGGACGAGGACATCGCGACGATGGTGCGCCGCAAGTTCAACCTGAGCATCGGCCAGCAGACGGCGGAGTCCCTGAAGAACAACCTGGCGTTCATGATCAACGGTCCCAAGCT
>CANQYP010000236.1 GCA_947628045.1 uncultured Lachnospiraceae bacterium
GCGCGATTAGCTCAGTTGGTAGAGCACCTGACTCTTAATCAGGGTGTCCAGGGTTCGAGCCCCTGATCGCGCACTGAAACACTGTTTTCGATGACGAAAGAGCACCGGGGACGGTGTTTTTCTTTTTCGCGAAAGCAATGAGCCGTGCCAGACGAAGAAAAAACAGACGCGTGAGCTAGCTCACTGGCGTCTGTTTTTTCTTTGGATGATAGGGCGAATGCCCGCGACCGAGGAAAGCCGGAGGCTTTTCGAGGTTGCAGCACGGCTCATATGCAGCAGAGCCGAGATGAGCATTTCAGACGCGTGAGCTAGCTCACTGGCGTCTGTTTTTTCTTTGGATGATAGGGCGAATGCCCGCGAGCTCGGAAAGCTGAAAGCTTTTCGAGCTTGGCACGGCTCAAGAGCGGAAGGCGAATGCCCTTACAACCTCTTCACCAGCTCGTCCCGTACCGGTGCGTAGTGTTCGTCCACGAGCCCGAAATCCTTGTTTTTGTAATTCCACAGCGCCCGCCCAATCCCGAACTTCTCAAATACAGAGTGGATGTCGTCGAACCAGCGCACGGTGTCCGGAAGGGGCGCCAGGTCGATCACGCCGTACTCGCCGCAGTAGAGCGGGACGTTCATGCGGTCAGCATATGCGACCGCGTCCGCGAACATCTTCTCGAACAGCACCGCCCCGGAATCCTGCGGATCAATGAAATCCTCACAGACCGCGTCCACGCGCGCCTGAGCGACGGTTTCCCCGATGGCTCGGAATGCGGCGGCGGTCTGCGGGTAGCCGGTGCGGAAATCGCGCGGCATATCCGCCACCCAGTAGGCGCCCTGGTGCGTGAACATCAGCGGCGCGTAGCAGTGGAAGTTGTAGACGATATGGTCGTCATAGGGCGCGTCGAGATCCGGGACGTTTGCGACGCTGTTGTAGCAGACGCCGCCGATCAGGATGTAGGTGTCCGGCGCAATGTCGCGGATCGCCTCAATCGTGCGCCGCGCGATCCCATTCCAGATCTCGCCCATCGCCGGGCTGACGATCTCGTTGAGCAGCTCGAACGCGGCGACGTCCGAATCCTTTGCGTAGCGGCGGGCAAGCTCCTCCCACAGGTGTATGAAACTGTCCTGCAGCTCGCTGCTGTGGAAAAATGCGTCCGGGTCCGGAATCTCGTTCGTGTCGAACATGTAGCCCTTCGCCTTATGTACGTCGAGGATGATGTGCAGCCCGCATGACCGGCACCATTCGATGCACTGGTCGATGAGCGCGAACCCGTCCTCGATGAACGTGTCGTCCTCATTCATGACGATGTCGTAGTCGATCGGCAGCCGCACATGGTCAAGCCCCCACCCGGCGATCTGTTCGATGTCCTTTTTCGTGATAAACGTCTCAAAATGCTCTTTGTCGCGGCTCACGCACTGGGAGACCCACCCGCCCAGGTTGACGCCGCGCTGAAATCCCTCGAATTTTCGCATATACTCGACCTCCATGAATTTTGTTCGTAACTATAGCATATACATTTTTGCGTGTCAAGCATTCCCGAACCCGTTCAGACGTAGTCGAAATCTCCGCTGTACATTCTCCGCAGCTCCGTCGGCGTGCACCCGGTCATGAGCTTGAACATGCGCAGGAATGAGGAGAGATTGGAGAAACCGCACTGCAGCGCGACCTCGAGCACCGAGTAGTCCTTGTCTACGAGCAGGCTTTTCGCGTGCGCGATGCGTTTCTGGTTCAGGTATTTATAAAAGGAAGTGTTCGCGTACTGCTTGAACAGCCGCGTGAAATGGTACTTGGAAAAGCCGGCAAGCGCGGCGACCTCTTCCAGCGAAAGCTGTTCGGCGAAGTGGTCGTTGATGTAATCGCAGATGAAGAGGAATTTGTCCATGTATTCCTTTTGCTTGTCATTTTTTGCCTCGAAGTGCTGCTGCGCGATCTCCGCCTGGCAGCGCCCGAGCAGCACCAGGATCTCGACGAATTTGGAGATGATGCAGGACTCCGCGTACAGCGGGGGATCAAGGTACTCGTCGCGGATCTCCAGCATGAGCCGATGCACCTGCCCGTAGATCAGCGGATATTTTTCCGGCGTGACGCAGAGGACCGGGCTGATCATTGAGACGATCACGTCCAGCTCCCGGATGTCGATCTGTGAAAGGCTGGGCTGGAAGATGATGCGCACGCCCTTCGGCGGCGCGAACAGCTCGTGCACCACGCCCGGACAGATGATCAGGATATCGCCCTCGCGCAGACGGAATTCCTTGTCCCCGCAGACTGCGCGGTACGTGTTCTCGGTCGGCATGATCAGCTCGAAAGGCGTGTGCCAGTGCGGCGGGTAGTTCTCCTCCTCGTCGTTGTTGTAGAGCTGAAGGTGCATATTCTTTTTGTAATTGACGGTCTCATGCATACCGCTCAGATTCTCGATCAAGCTGCTCCCTCCCCATTTTTTGCTATTTTATCCAGTGTGAGAAATTGCGAAAATTCCGCTTTTCCTTACTATAACAAAAACACAAAAAAAACTCAACAGAAAAATCATTTCCCGTGATTTTTTGCATGGGCAAATAAATTACCCCGTAAAAATGTACAAAAAATAAATTCCAAAACTGGACATTTCTAACAATTAAAAATTTTTTGGCAAATATATGAGCAACAATTTGGAGACAGATAGCAACAATTAAAAAGAATTACCTCTCGAATTCTGTTATAGTAAGATATACCGAAACTCGTAAATCATTTCAAAAGGAGGATTAGCAATGAAAATGAAAAAATGGATTTCAGTCGCTCTGACGGCAGCCATGGTTGGCAGCATGACAGTGGCAGCGCTCCCGGTACAGGCGGACGAACCAGTAGAGATCACCTGGATGTTCTGGGACGACCTCGAGGCAACCACAGACACGACTTCTCTCGGCTACGCGGACGTCATCAATCGTTTCAACACCGAGTACGAGGGACAGTACCACGTAACCCCGATCACCACGAACCTTGAGGAGTACGACGGAAAGCTCAACGCTCTGATCGCGGCGGGCGACACACC
>CANQYP010000237.1 GCA_947628045.1 uncultured Lachnospiraceae bacterium
ACCTTTCAGTGACGCCTGCTTTAAAGAGAATGTTCATTGATCAGATAAAGGTGATCTACTGGAGAAACAAAATCGCTACGACGACCATGAATCTGGCCGCAGGCGAAACCGTCACAGAGGTGGAAATCTTCGAGGTGCGGCTGGACGATCCAAAACTGGATGTGTCTGTTCTCCGGCAGATCGATAAGGAAATACCGTACCACATCATCTTCCTGCTGGAATACGACGGTAAGTATCAGCCGTGGACGGCATACAAGGAAGAAGCGGCATCCGGCAATAAAGCCTTTAAGGTCGGTACCTACTACCACACCGACTGGCTGCCTGAGTCAGAATTACCGCTAAAGATAGACGGCCTGAATATCGACAAGGTCTATGAGAATTTTGTGCGACAGATTGCCGGGGACGCACTGCAGACCGACACGGGCGAGACCTTAAAAGAGTCAGTCGAACGAGATGAACGACGGCAGCAGCTGGAAAAGCAGATCGCTTCGCTGCAGGCCAAGGTAAGAAAAGAAAAACAGCTGAATAAGCAGGTGCAGTTGAATGCGGAACTTAAAAAACTGAGAAAGGAACTGGAGGAATTATCATAATTCCAAGGATTATGACCTATGAAGAATTATGGGATATCGACGCGAATAACAGCAGCACTTACTTGCTTGTCTTTTGTCGTTACCTTGATTATCCACTATGGATTTCATGGGGTTGAGGCAGAATTCTGGTGCAATGTTTGTCTTGCTGTTTTTGGAAGCGGCTTACTGACATTCATTACATCGTGTGTTGGTTATACCACGGAAAAAAGGCGTACACTTGAGAGCTTTAGTTACAGCACTCGATCTCTGCTGCACACATTGAATAAATATGATCTTGGCTGGGATTTAGAAAAGAAAATAGATTTCTTTCTTGATTATACAGATATTGATAAGTCTGTATGGGATGCGCAGCTGGGAGCTATCCACTTTATGATTGATCCCGGCAAGGAAAAATTCGGATATATCTATCAAAAGATATACAAGCCTATTTTGGATGTGAATCAAAAGATTGCAGGCCATGAAGCCCACTTCAAGTGGCATAAGGACGGCAGCGGAAAAAACGATGTTGTTATGGCTGACTTTGTAGCAGAAATAGAATCCTTGTTTATGGAGAAGACAACCAGCAAGCATACGCTGGAAGATGGACAAGAATTTGAGACAACGGCTATTCAGAACAAGGTGGTGCATGCCACCTTAGAAGAATTGAATGGGAAATACTACGATATTATGTATAACAAGAAACAAGTAGAAAGCGAGGATGCTTAACATGGAAAAGATGAAAATGGAAACTTCGGATATGGCTGCTAAGAATATCGACAAAATCGCAGAGCTGTTCCCGAACTGCATCACGGAGATGCTGGATGAGGAACACAGCACGCCGGAGAAAAAGGTATACAAGCGGGCGGTAAACTTTGAAATGCTCAAGCAGATGCTCTCGCCGGACGTGATCGACGGTGACGAAGCATATGAATTTACATGGGTCGGCAAAAAGGCAGCGATCGTGGAGGCAAACAAGCCTATCCGCAAGACGCTTCGGCCGTGTCCTAAAGAAAGCGTGAATTGGGATACAACCGAGAATCTTTACATTGAAGGAGACAACCTTGACGTTCTAAAACTTTTACAGGAGAGCTATCTTAACAAGGTTAAATTAATTTATATTGATCCGCCCTATAATACTGGAAATGACTTTATTTATCGCGATGATTTTACACAAGCGTCTGAGGAATACCGAGCTGAATCCGGAGAGCTTACGGATGAAGGAACAAGACTGTTTAAAAATACAGATACTAACGGACGGTTTCATTCGGATTGGTGCAGCATGATCTATTCACGGTTAATACTGTCCAGAAATTTCTTGGCAGAAGATGGTGTAATTTTTATTAGCATTGATGAAAATGAGGTAAATACGCTCAAAGCCATGTGCGATGAGGTCTTTGGCGCAAGTAACTTTGTGGCAGAGTTAATCTGGTCTGCTGGAAGGAAGAATGACTCTAAACATATTTCTGTATCTCACGAATATATCCTGTGCTACTTCAAAAATGCAAAATATATCAGTGAGAACAAAATCGTGTGGCGTGAAAAGAAACAAGGACTTGAAGATATTTATGCCAAATATGAATCCTTAAAGGAACAGTACGGGAGCGACTTTGCACAAATCGAGAAGGAATTAAAGGCTTGGTACAAAGGCCTAATGGATGGACACCCAGCAAAAGATCATTCGCATTACAATAAAGTCGATGAACACGGGATATTCTTTGCTTCTGATATTTCATGGCCGGGAGGAGGTGGTCCCAAATACGAAATACTTCATCCTGTAACAAATAAGCCAGTCAGAGTTCCTTCGCGTGGATGGATTACAAATAGAGATACATTGCAGCAGTGGATCTCTGAAGGACGTGTCAATTTTGGAGAAGATGAAACAGCGGTGCCAACAATCAAATCGTACCTTTCAGATCATGAATATGGTGTGCCATACAGTGTGTTCTATCAAGATGGTCGTGCCGCTTCTAAGCGTCTCGCTACTTTGCTTGGAGAAAAGGTGTTTGAGAATCCTAAGGACGAGGAGATTATTCAGAGAATAATAGAGTTTTCGGGTACTGACGATGGGGACGTCGTGATGGATTTCTTCTCCGGATCAGGGACTACTGCCCATGCTCTTTTTCTTGCAAACGCTGATCAAAACAAGAAAAGAAAATTTATTCTTGTTCAATTACCAGAAATAATTGATGCAGATAAGTCTGGTTCTGAGAAGAGTAAAAAAGTTGCCAAGAGCGCAGTTGCCCTGCTTGACAGCATAGGAGTACCTCACAATGTTTGTGAAATTGGAAAAGAACGTATTAGACGCGCAGGTGCAAAGG
The DNA here is from genome assembly GCA_947628045.1 of uncultured Lachnospiraceae bacterium. Taxonomy (GTDB): domain Bacteria; phylum Bacillota; class Clostridia; order Lachnospirales; family Lachnospiraceae; genus Choladousia. The sequence continues at coordinate 2,888 of CANQYP010000237.1, forward strand.
TTAAGGAAGATACGGGTTATGATCAGGACTACGGTTTCCGCGTCTTCAAGCTGGACGACACCAACATGAAGGATGTCTACTATGCGCCTGCCGAATACGATCAGGGTATGCTCGCCGGTCT
>CANQYP010000238.1 GCA_947628045.1 uncultured Lachnospiraceae bacterium
CGATACGGATATCCAGGATTCGTTGGTGGACGATACATTGAAGGAGATAGGTGAACAGACATGGCAAAGCTAGTGGCAGGGACCTATGGGGACGCGTTGTTTGAGCTTGCCGTGGAAGAGAACCGGATCGACAGCCTGACGGAGGAGATCGAGATCGTCAGGACGGTACTTAAGGAAAATGAAGACTTTGAAAAGATCCTGATGCACCCGGAGATCCCGAAGGAGAAAAAGCTCCAGGTCGTCGAGGATGTGTTCAAGGGAAGAATCTCTGACGCCCTCACAGGTTTTATGACAATTGTGGTGACAAAGGGAAGATACAGCGAATTGCAGGATATTTTCGCGTATTTTATTGCAAGGGTGAAGGAATACAAGAAGATCGGGGTCGCCGAAGTCATCTCGGCGGTTCCGCTGCGGGAGGAACAGAGGCAGACGATCGAGCGTAAGCTTTTGGACACGACCTCCTACGAGACAATGGAGATTGACTACAAGGTGGACGCGCGCCTGATCGGCGGGATGACGATCCGCATCGGCGGCCGCGTGGTGGACAGCACGATCCGCAGCAAGCTGGACAAGCTGACCTCGTGCCTTATGAAGATCTCACTAGAAGGCGAGAAAGAAGGTGTGCAGACCTCATGAATTTAAGACCAGAGGAAATCAGTTCTGTGATCAAAGAGCAGATTCAGAGATACTCCTCCGAGATCGCGGTGTCCGACACCGGTACGGTCATTCAGGTCGCAGACGGAATTGCCCGTATTTACGGACTTGAGACGGCTATGCAGGGTGAGCTCCTGGAATTTCCGGGAGAAGTGTACGGCATGGTCCTGAATCTGGAGGAGGACAATGTCGGCGCGGTGCTCCTTGGCGGCAGCAACGACATCAGCGAAGGCGACGTCGTGAAGACGACAGGCAGGGTCGTGGAGGTGCCGGTCGGGGACGGAATGCTCGGGCGTGTCGTGAACGCGCTCGGACAGCCGATCGACGGCAAGGGACCGATCCACTCCGAGACCTACCGCAAGATCGAGCGCGTGGCGCACGGCGTGATCGCGCGGAAATCCGTGGACACGCCGCTGCAGACGGGGATCAAGGCGATCGACTCGATGGTGCCGATCGGGCGCGGACAGCGTGAGCTGATCATCGGCGACCGCCAGACCGGAAAGACGGCGATCGCGATCGACACGATCATCAATCAAAAAGGACAGAATGTGAAATGCATTTACGTGGCGATCGGGCAGAAAGCCTCCACGGTCGCGTCCATCGTGAACACGCTGGAGGAATACGGCGCGATGGATTACACGACGGTCGTGGCGGCGACGGCGAGCGAGCTGGCTCCGCTGCAGTATATCGCCCCGTATTCGGGCTGCGCGATGGGCGAGGAATGGATGGAGAACGGGCAGGACGTGCTGATCATCTACGACGATCTGTCAAAGCACGCGGCGGCTTACCGTACCCTGTCCCTGCTCCTGAAACGTCCGCCGGGACGTGAGGCGTATCCGGGCGACGTCTTCTACCTGCACTCCAGGCTGCTGGAGCGCGCGGCGAAACTCTCCGACGAGCTGGGCGGCGGTTCATTGACGGCGCTGCCGATCATCGAGACACAGGCGGGCGACGTGTCCGCGTACATTCCGACGAACGTGATCTCCATCACGGACGGGCAGATCTATCTGGAGTCCGAGATGTTCAATTCCGGGTTCCGCCCGGCGATCAACGCGGGTATCTCCGTGTCCCGTGTCGGCGGCGCGGCGCAGATCAAGGCGATGAAGAAGATCGCGGCGCCGATCCGTGTCGAGCTGGCGCAGTACCGCGAGCTGGCGGCGTTCTCACAGTTCGGTTCCGAGCTGGACGACGACACCAAGCAGCGCCTGGCGCAGGGCGAGCGGATCCGCGAGGTGCTCAAGCAGCCGCAGTATGCGCCGATGCCGGTGCAGTACCAGGTCATCATCATCTACGCGGCGACGAACCGGTACCTGCTGGACGTCGCGGTGGAGGATATCCTGCGCTTTGAGAAGGAATTCTTTGAGTTCCTGAACACGAAATATCCGGAGATCCCGGAGAAGATCGCGAGCGAGAAGGAGATCTCCGAGGAGACGGACGCGGCGCTGAAGAAAGCGATCGGGGAATTCAAGGCGAACTTCAAGTAAGGAGGACTACACATGGCCTCGATGAGAGATATCAAACGGCGGCGCAACAGCATCGCGAGCACCCAGCAGATCACGAAGGCGATGAAACTGGTGTCCACGGTCAAGCTGCAGAAGACGAAGGCGCGCGCCGAGCGGTCGAAACCGTATTTCGACAAGATGTACAGCACGGTGACTTCCATGCTGGCGAAGTCGGGGACGATCAACCACCCGTTTCTGAATCCGAACGGCTCCGCGAAGAAGGCGGTGATCCTGATCACCTCGAACCGCGGGCTTGCGGGCGGCTACAATTCCAACGTGATCAAGCTGGTCACGGGCTCGGAATTAAAGCCGGAGGAAGTCGTGCTGTTCGCGGTCGGGAACAAAGGAAAAGAATATTTCCAGCGGAGGAATTACCGTATCGAAAAGGAATACCCCGAGGTGATCGAGAACCCGATGTTCTCCGACGCGAAGGAGATCTGCGACGAGGTCCTGAAACTTTTCGCGGCGGGCGAGATCGGGGAGATCTATCTGGCGTATACCTATTTTAAGAATACGGTAGTCCACGAGCCGCAGCTGCTCAAGCTGCTCCCGGTGGAGGTGCGCGAGGAAGATCTTGCGGCGGCGCGGGAAAAGGCGGCGGAGCACAGCCTGATGAACTATGAGCCGGAGGAGGAAGAGGCTCTGGACATCATCATTCCGAAATATATGACCAGCATCCTCTACGGCGCGCTGGTCGAGGCGGTCGCCAGCGAGAACGGCGCACGCATGCAGGCGATGGACTCCGCGACGAGCAATGCGGAGGAGATGATCGACAAGCTGACGCTGCAGTACAACCGCGCGCGCCAGGGCTCGATCACGCAGGAGCTGACAGAGATCAT
>CANQYP010000239.1 GCA_947628045.1 uncultured Lachnospiraceae bacterium
ACATATCAGAATCCAGAATCATTCGCGCATAAGCCGCGCTGTATTCACAGAGCATAATGCACATTTGTTCCGTCTCCTTCTCTATCGTCTGATAAAAATCAGAAACTTTTTCCGGATGATCCACATATTTCTCATATGTATCAATTTCCGTTGACAGTGCTTCCCAACGCGAAGACAGGGATGATATGGCATTATCCAAATGCTCCTCAATACGATCTTCCAATTCATCTAATGAAGTAATTCCTTCCAAACCAATGTTAAACGGAGAATCAGCTGGTTCAGCTCCGGATATCTGGTTCCCGCAGACCACAAATGATAAAAATAAAGTAAGTGATAATAATACAACAATTTTTTTCATTGTAAAACCCTCTCTTTCTTTTATTCGGCAGCAGAATTCTGAATTTCTTTCTTTCATAACTGTTCCTCCCTGTAATTCTGTTTTCAACAAAAAATGCGGCTACCGAAGCAGCCGCACAAAAAACGCAAACCCCGATAGTCGCCAAACTAGCTGAGAAAGCAAGAACCTTGCTTATACACAGCGGAATTTGCATTTTTATCAAATTCATCGTGTATAAGCACAAAAGCACAGACTATTCCGCACATTTATCCACTTTCTCTATTCAGCTAGTTTGGCATAAATATTATACCAGTTTCTTCTCCCAAATAAAAGAGTTTTTGCAAAAAATAATTATGTTTTGCAAATAATTCAATTACATAAAAATGCGGCGAAGGAAAAATGTATTTCCTCCGCCGATTGATTATGACATAATTCTTAAATCTCCGCTTTCGCCCGCTCGAGCGCCGCGATCACGCGGTCACACCAGGCGTCAAACTCAGGATCCTCGATCTGCAGCTCTGGGTGCGCCAGAATGTGCTCGATCGCCCTCCGGACACCTTGCTCGAAATGGACGGTCGGTCGGAACTCCGGCACCGCCTTCTTCAGTTTCGAGGTGTCGAAGACGACGGAACAGGACTTGTCCCCGGTCAGGCTCCCGGTGAAATCGTAATCGCTGACCGCCGCGAGGAATTCCGAGGATACATGGTATGCCTTCAGCTCCACGCCCAGGACGTCGGCGATCGTCTGGTAGATCTGATCCCAGGTCAACGTCTCGTCGTTCATGATCTGGAACGCCTCCCCGATCGCGTGCGGGTTCCCGATCAGCCCACAGTACCCGAGCGCGAAATCCGTGTTGAACGTCATCGTCCACAGGGACGAGCCGTCGCCGTGAATAATGACCGGCTTACCGTCCAGCATGCGCCGGATCACCTGCCAGCTCCCGTTCTTCCCGTGCACGCCCAGCGGCACGGAGCGCTCGTCGTAGGTATGGCTCGGGCGGACGATCGTCACCGGAAAACCGTTCTCCCGGTACATCTTCATGAGAAAGTCCTCACAGGCGATCTTGTCCCGCGAATACTGCCAGTACGGGTTCGCGAGCGCCGTACCCTCGTTGATGAGATACGAGCGAACCGGCTTGTGGTAAGCGGACGCGGAGCTGATGTAGATGTACTGCTTTGTCTTGTCCTTAAAGAGACGGTAATCCCGCTCCACCTGCTCCGGCACAAAACCGATGAACTCACAGACCGCATCGAACGTCATGCCGGACAGCCTGCGCGCCGTCTCCTCCTCATCGCTGATGTCCGCGACGATCGTCTTCACATTCTCCGGCAGCTCCGCGCTGCGCGTCCCCCTGTTCAGCAGGTAGAGTTCCTCGCCGCGCTCCGCCAGCCTGCGCGTGATCGCCATACTAATTGTCCCCGTTCCGCCAATCATTAATATTCTCATCCGTTTCCCTCCCATTCATAAATTTTTTACTATTCGCATTATACTAAAACAGCCCGTGCAGTGGATTGGCATTGACCAATCCCTGCAAGGGCGTCCGGTATAATTTGCTTACAGATTCGCCACCTTGAAGGTCGGCTCGTAGCCGTGCTCGCGCAGCGCCCCTATGATGCGCTCCTTGTGCTCGGTGCCGAACGCCTCCATCGTGATCGTCAGCTCCACCGCCGCATTGCGGTTTGTGCTGACAAACTGATTGTGGTCGAGCTTGATGACGTTGCCCTGCTCCTGGGCGATGATCGTCGCCACGCGCACCAGCTCGCCCGGGCGGTCCGGCAGCAGCACGGAGATCGTGAAGATCCGATCGCGCTGGATCAGCCCGTGCTGGACGACGGACGCCATCGTGATCACGTCCATGTTCCCTCCGGAAAGCACCGCGACGACCTTCTTGCCCTTCACATCCAGGTGCTTGAGCGCCGCCACCGTGAGCAGCCCGGAATTTTCCACGATCATCTTGTGGTTCTCGACCATATCCAAAAACGCCACGATCAGCTCGTCGTCGCTCACCGTGATGATGTCGTCGATGTTTTTTTGAATATACGGGAAAATATTCGTGCCCGGAGTCTTGACCGCCGTGCCGTCCGCGATCGTGTTGACGCCCGGGAGCGTCACGACCTTGCCAGCCTCCAGCGACGCCTTCATGCACGCGGCTCCCTCCGGCTCCACGCCGATCACCTGTATCTTCGGGTTCAGCAGCTTGGCGAGCGTCGAGACGCCCGTCGCCAGACCGCCGCCGCCGATCGGCACCAGGATATAATCCACGAGCGGGAGCTCCTTGACGATCTCCATCGCGATCGTCCCCTGTCCGGTCGCCACCGCCGGGTCGTCGAACGGGTGAATAAAGGTGTAGCCGTTCTCCTCCGCAAGCTTGCAGGCGTGTTCATACGCCTCGTCATAAACGTCCCCGTGGAGAACGACCTCCGCGCCGTAGCTCTTCGTCCGGTTCACCTTCATGAGCGGCGTCGTCGCCGGCATCACGATGACCGCCTTGCAGCCGTACGCCTTCGCCGCGTAGGCGACGCCCTGCGCGTGGTTCCCCGCCGACGCCGTGATCAGTCCCTTCGCGCGCTCCTCGTCCGTCAGCGTGCTGATCTTGTAGTAGGCGCCGCGGATCTTGTACGCCCCCGTCACCTGCATATTCTC
>CANQYP010000240.1 GCA_947628045.1 uncultured Lachnospiraceae bacterium
GTACCTGCCGCCCTCGACGTGCATAATGCCTGAGATCCTCGGCGTGTAGTTCGGCGCGTCCGGCTCGAACTCACGGCTGCGCAGCGACTGCTCGAACGTCATCTGCCGGTCCATGCCCTCGTAGATCGTGTCCGTCTGGTCGCCGTTCGTCACGATCGTCTTGTTGCCGAGCACGCGCACCGGCGCGTAGATGATCAGGCTCGGGTCGCTCAGCTTGGACGGGTCGAACGCCTGCGTGCGGATCCCCTCGCCGTCCTCGACAAACACGCGGTTCCTGCTGTTGACGCTGCGCCCCATGATAAAGTACGCCGCGACCGCCTTCGTCCCGTCCGCGGACCTGCCGATGACAATTCCTCTTCCCGGGTAGCTGTTTTCCTTCAGTTCCTTTTCCAAAGAAAGCATTTCCATAACGTCTCCTCTCCTTTCAATAAAAAAAGCCAAGCGTCGGACACTCACATGCCCAGACGGTCGGCTCCCCTCGGCTCATACTCCCCGTGGGTTCTCCCACTTCCGTCAGTCATATGAGCAGATTTAACATAACATTAACATCGCAAAAAAGCAAGCACTTTTTAAGCGTTTCTCCTGCTTTGTCTTTCAATTCTGCAAGTGTGCTTTTTCGTTTTCTCGTCATAGTTCACACCCACTAACAGAATATCTCCCTCATAGTTCTTAAATATATGCGGATAATCTTTTTCTTTAATCTGCCGGATTGCGCTCTCCGTCGATCTGTTCCATTTAAGCTCAATCAAAATCACCGGAAGAGTCACACCTTGTTTCGGCACATAGACAACATCTGCATATCCATGTCCGGACGGCAGTTCATCAATCCGTCTGTAATTTTCCATACAGCCAATATACGCAAAATGAATCGTACTTCTAAGAGATTCTTCATGACTATAGTTCATCGGTGAACAATAGGTTTTATGGATCTCCTCTATCGCCGCCGCCACTGCTTTCTCATCCATATCGATCGTCTGTTCCAGCAGACGATCAGTAAGCCGGATCAATTTCACCATCTCAGTATGACGGCTCTTCGTCACGGCAAGGACAAACTCCTGACGTACTTCCTCATTGGGAATGAAAACAGCGCTTTCTTCTGCATCATACGCAAGATAGCCGAGATGAACCATCAAGGTCAGCACATCATCTCTGCTCCTGATATTCGTCATATCATTCTGGAAAGAGCCAGCCATGACCCTGACCTTTTCTCCGCCCAGCATCCGTATGACAGCCTCCCGCAATCCGTCCAGATCCAGATCAATATATACTTTCAGGGATTCATATGTCTCTGTCCTCGTCCAGTAGCTGCCAAATTCTTCCCGGTTGACAGCCTCCATCACGGAATTCGGGCTGTAAACGGACTTCAGCCGTCGAAAAGAATACCCGTCGTACCAACGCCTCATCTCCTCAAAATCCATGTCATGCTGCCTGCAAAGCGATTTCACTTCCTCTTCTGTAAAACCCATGTATTTCGCCAGCGGACCGGGAGAAAGCATTGTATATTCCCGAAAATCCGATACAGCGGACTGCGTCCCGTATTTCTTGATCGGAAGGATTCCGGTCATATAAGCCGCCTCGATGATTTTATCCGTAAAACCGCTGTTTTTGAACAATGCACGCAGGAAATCAATATACTCTCTCTGGATATCAACATCGTCCTTTGTCTCGCGAAACAGCGCATCCCACTCGTCGATAATCACAATAAACCTGCTTTTCGTCAATTTGTTGATCGCGGCTAAAGTCTCCGGCAGCGTATTTTCCTTTTTGGCATCAGGATAGTTCTCTCTCAGCTCGTCAATCACTTTTTCCTGTATGAAACGCACAATATCTTCACGGTTATTTGTACTCGAAACAAACCAGGTAATGTCAAGATAAATCACATCATACCTGTTAAGATAGGTTGCAAAGGAATCGTCCTTCGAGATTTCCAGCCCTGTGAACAGATCCCGCGAATCGCAGCTTTTATCATAATATGCGCACAGCATCTTTGCGGCAAACGATTTTCCGAAACGACGCGGTCTGCTCACACAGGTAAGCTTTTTGGCAGTCCCAAGGGTACCGTTGATGAATGAAATCATTCCAGTTTTATCGACATAACCATCTTTGACCATCGCGGCAAACCCATCATTGCCGACATTCAGATAATTTCCCATGTCTGCCCTTTTTCCTTTCAAAACTAACCCTATGGTTAGTCTATCATAGAGTCAGATAGTTGGCAAAAGAATTTTTTCCTTACAGCAGCCGGTATCTCGCAAGCGCCGCCAGGATCTCCTGCGCGCGCACCATCGCCGCCGGTCCCGCCCCGTAGTTCTTCGGCGTGACGCTCAGGATGCCCTCGCGCGCGAGTTTCTGCGCCGCCTCCTGCGCAAGCTGCGCCGCGCTCTTCTTCCCGTCCGCCATGCGACCGAGCACATACTGGAGCACATAGCCCAGCGCCGCCGTCTGCGTCTCGTCCACGATCTGCTCCAGATAGCGCAGGTCGATCTCCGTTTTGTCGAGGCTCAGCGTATCCCAGCCGTGCACGCGCATCTTCTCGATGTTCTTCGGGCGGACCGCCTTCTTCAGCCAGACGCTCTGCTTTGCCGTCTCCTCCGTCAGCGCGACCGTCAGCTGTCTCGCCCGCTCCGTCACGTCCTTCGTCACGTAGCAGTCCATCTGCAGCACCGTATCCGCCACCGACAGGTAATCGCCCGAGCTCCCGGCAACAAGCACCGTGGAGACGCCGAGATCCTTATATAAGCTGCGGATCTTGCGGATGAACGGCGTGATCGGCTCCTTCTCGTCCGACACGAGCTGCGCCATCCGGTCGTCGCGCACCATGAAGTTCGTCGCCGACGTGTCCTCGTCGATCAGCAGCACCGTGCTCCCACAGGCAAGCGCCTCGACCGTGTTCGCCGCCTGGGACGTGCTGCCGCTCGCGTTCTCCGTCGAGAAACAGCTCGTGTCCGTCCGGGTCGGGAGATTGCTGATGAACAT
>CANQYP010000241.1 GCA_947628045.1 uncultured Lachnospiraceae bacterium
CCTCTATGCCCTTTGAGGCTTCCGGGCATTCGATGATCGGCAGTCCGATGTTGATCGCGTTGCGGTAAAAGATCCGCGCAAAGGTCTCGGCGATCACGCAGCTCACACCGGCCGCCTTGATCGCGATCGGCGCGTGCTCCCGCGAAGAACCGCAGCCGAAATTCTTCTCCGCGACGATGATGTCGCCCTTGTGCACCCGGTTCACAAAGTCCTTGTCGATATCCTCCATGCAGTGCGTCGCCAGCTCCGCCGGGTCGGAGGAATTCAGATAACGCGCCGGAATGATGACATCCGTGTCGACGTTGTCCCCATACTTAAACACTTTTCCTGCTGCTTTCATATTCATTCAAACCTTTCTCATTGATTGATTTTCCTGTCTTGAAGTTCCGCTCCCTGCAGACAAGCGATACAAAAACGCAGGGAGTCCGACCGCGCATCAGAGCCCAAGCTCTTCCGGGGAAGAGATCCTGCCGGTGACCGCGCTCGCCGCCGCGACCGCCGGGCTCGCCAGATAGACCTCCGACTTCACATGCCCCATCCTGCCGACAAAATTGCGGTTCGTCGTGGAGATACAGCGCTCGCCCTCCGCGAGGATGCCCATATATCCGCCCAGGCACGGTCCGCAGGTCGGGGTACTGACCACCGCGCCCGCCTCGATGAAGGTCTTCAGAAGTCCCTCCTCCATCGCCTGCAGGTAGATCGCCTGCGTCGCCGGGATCACGATACAGCGCACGCCTTTTTTCACCTTGCGCCCCTTGAGGATCGCCGCCGCGGTGCGCAGGTCGTCCATGCGCCCGTTCGTGCAGGAGCCGATCACCGCCTGGTCGACCGCGATCTCCTCCGTGATCTCATCCACAGTCTTTGTGTTCTCCGGCAGATGCGGAAACGCGACTGTCGGTTTCAGCGCGCTCAGGTCGATCGTGTACTCCTCGTCGTACACGGCGTCCGCGTCCGCCTCGTAGATCTTAAACTCCCGTCTGGAATGCTCCTTCATGTAGGCGATCGCCTTCTCGTCCACCGGGAAGATACCGTTCTTGCCGCCCGCCTCGATCGCCATGTTCGCGATCGTGAAACGGTCGTCCATCGTAAGCTGCGCGATCCCCTCGCCCACAAACTCCATCGACTTGTAGAGCGCGCCGTCCACGCCGATCATGCCGATGATGTGGAGAATAACGTCCTTGCCGCTCACCCACTTCGCCGGCTTGCCGATCAGATTAAATTTGATCGCCGACGGCACCTTGAACCATGCCTTGCCCGTCACCATGCCTGCCGCCATGTCTGTGCTGCCCACTCCCGTCGAGAACGCGCCGAGCGCGCCGTAGGTACAGGTATGGGAATCCGCGCCGATGATCACATCGCCCGCCACCGTCAGTCCCTGCTCCGGGAGCAGCGCGTGCTCGATGCCCATCTGTCCCACGTCGAAATAATTCGTGATGTCGTGCCTGCACGCGAATTCGCGCACGCATTTGCAGTGCTCCGCGGACTTGATGTCCTTGTTCGGAATAAAATGATCCATGACGAGCGCGATCTTGTCCTTGTCAAACACCTTGTCCTCGGTGAATTTGTCCATCTCATGGATCGCCACCGGAGAAGTGATGTCGTTCCCCAGCACCAGGTCAAGCTTTGCCTCGATCAGCTGCCCCGCCTCCACATGGTCGAGCCCGGCTGCAGCCGCCAGGATCTTCTGAGTCATTGTCATGCCCATAATCTGTACTCCTGCCTTTCTTTCCGCCTTACCGTGTTTTTCAAAATTTTTCTATAGAATAACATATTTTTCCCACACTGTCAGCAAAAAAATGTTATACTGTCCTCAAAAGAAAAAAGAGGTGAACGCCATGAAGAAAATCTTTCGTCTGTTCCTGCCGCTGCTGATGGGGCTCCTGCTCTTCGCCTCCTGCGCGAACGCGGCTGCCTCCGAAAAAGCGACGCCCCACTATCAGAACCAATTGGTAGAGAAAAAGGGCGTCCTGCGCTATTACAACTCCAAAGGCCGCATGCTCCGCGGCAAATGGAAGACCATCGAGGGCAAGCGCTATTATTTCACCAAAAGCGGCGCAGCCGCGACCGGCTGGCTGACGATCGGGAAGAAACGCTACAATTTCACCAGGCGCGGCGTCATGCGCTCCGGCTGGTTCACACAGGGCGGCAAGACCTACTATCTGACCAAAAAGAACGGCGCGTACACCGGCTGGCACCGGATCGACGGCAAAAAATACTACTTCGACGAAAGCGGCGCGCTGGTCCGCGATCAGTGGATCGGCGGCAAGTATGTAGGAAAGACCGGCGTCTACAACCCCAAAAAGAAACGCAAGCTTGCCCCGCTGGAGGCGTCCCTGAGAAAGGCGCTTGGCTCCTATGGGGGCAGCTGGTCGGCATACGTGCAGGACCTCGGCACCGGGGAATCCTTCTCCGTCAACAACCAGCCCATGTACGCCGCCAGCCTGATCAAGCTCTATGCCCTCGGCGCCGCCTACGACCGCATCGCGCAGAACCGCCTGAGCGAATCCTCGGTCACCTCCACCCTGCGCAATATGATCTGCGTCAGCGATAACTACTCGTTCAACCAGACGGTTCGCTGGGTCGGCACGAGCTACATCAATACCTGGTGCCGCCAGAACGGCTATACCCAGACCAACCAGGGCAGCGGGCTGGAGCCGAGCGGGAACAGCGCGGGGCTGAACAACGGCAGCGGCCGCAACATGACAAGCGTGCAGGACTGCGGCAAGTTCCTCGCAAGCGTCTACCACGGTACCTGCGTGAGCAAAAGCGCCTCCGCCAAAATGCTGAACTTCCTGAAAAATCAGGAACGCCGCTGGAAGATCCCTGCCGGGATCCCGGGCGGCGTTACCGTGGCGAACAAGACGGGCGAGACGGACGACTACACACATGACGCAGCCATCGTCTACTCGAAAGGCGCCGATTATATCCTTGTCGTGATGGGACACGCCCCCGGCTCAGGCTGGAGCAACGCCAGC
>CANQYP010000242.1 GCA_947628045.1 uncultured Lachnospiraceae bacterium
ACGGCGAGGTGATCGTTAAGGCGAACCACATGATCACACCGGGACGCGCCGCGCGCATCATGAAGGACGGTGTGAGAGAGGACGGCAAGCCGTATGAGAAGATTAAGATCCGCACGATCCTGACCTGCCGTTCCCACAAGGGTATCTGCGCGAAGTGCTACGGCGCGAACCTGGCCACCGGCGAGACCGTGCAGGTCGGCGAGTCGGTCGGCATCATCGCGGCTCAGTCCATTGGTGAGCCGGGCACGCAGCTGACGATGCGTACCTTCCACACCGGCGGCGTGGCAGGCGGCGACATCACACAGGGTCTTCCGCGTGTCGAGGAGCTGTTCGAGGCGAGAAAGCCGAAGGGACTTGCGATCATCACGGAGATCGCGGGCAATGTGACGATCCGCGATACGAAGAAAAAGCGCGAGATCATCGTGACGAACGACGAGACCGGCGATTCCAAGACTTACCTGATCCCGTACGGATCGAGGATCAAGGTGGCGGACGGCTCGTATCTGGAGGCTGGCGATGTGCTGACAGAGGGCAGCGTGAACCCGCATGACCTTCTGAAAATCAAGGGCGTAGAGGCGGCGCAGGACTATATGCTCCGTGAGGTGCAGCGTGTGTACCGTCTGCAGGGCGTGGAGATCAACGACAAGCACATTGAGGTGATCGTGCGCCAGATGCTCAAAAAGATCCGCGTCGAGAACAACGGCGATACGGACTTCCTGCCGGGCACGCTGGTCGACATCCTGGATTTCGACGACGTAAACGAGAAACTGATCGCGGAGGGCAAGGAGCCGGCGGACGGCAAGCGCGTCATGCTCGGCATCACGAAGGCAGCGCTGGCGACGAATTCGTTCCTGTCGGCGGCGTCCTTCCAGGAGACCACGAAGGTGCTCACCGAGGCGGCGATCAAGGGCAAGGTCGACCCGCTGATCGGTCTGAAGGAGAATGTCATCATCGGCAAGCTGATCCCAGCAGGCACCGGCATGAAACGGTACCACAACGTGCAGCTTGACGTCTCCGGCACGGACGATTATCAGTACACGCTGGCGGAAGAGGAGGACGACATTTCTCTGGACGAGATCGACGAGAATTCGGATCTGGTTCTGGGCGAGCTGGACGACGATTTCACGGACGGGACGGACGAGCAAACAGAGCCTTCTGAGGCGGAAGGCGCGACGGAAGAGACGGAAGAACCGGTCGGAGTCGCGGCGGACGCAGACGAAGAGTAGAGGGATTTGCAGGACAGGTAAATTTGCGGAGCAGAGGAGTTTGCAGAGCGGAATAACCTGCAGAGCAGAGAAACTTATTGAAGGAAGTAAAAATCGGCGCCGGTCAGTCGGCGTCGATTTTGTTTTTCCTGGCATCGTTCCTTGCCTGTTTCTGCTCCTTCAGGTCGCTGACGAGCTTGCGGAAGGACATGTCCTCGGATAGGCGGTCCGAGGTGGCAATGGGTTCCTCGTCCTCATATTCGTCGTAAGCGTAATAGTCCGGGGCGCCTGACTCGTATGGCGGATAGGGCGGCTGTCGGTAGTAATCCGGTTCGCCCTGCAGCGGCTGCCTATAATAATCCGCTCCGTCCTGCGGTGATTGCCTGTAATAATCCGATCCGCCTTGCGTTGATTGTCGGTAATAATCCGATTCGCCTTGCGGCGGCTGCCTGTAATAGTCCGCTCCGCCTTGCTGTGGCTGCCGGTAGTAATCGGCTCCGCCTTGCAGAGGTTGTCTCCGGGATGGCGCCTGCTGGGGCTGCTGCATATAGGGCGGAGTCTGCATATAAGGTTCGTCGTCCCGGCGGCGATTCTTTTTTCGTGTGGACGGGCGGAAGAACGTGTTTCGCCCGGTCCAGCCGATGATCCGCACCAGGACGGTACCGAAGAGTACGCCGACGGAATCGATCAGAACGTCCTTTTTTGAGGGACCGCGCCCGGCGACATACGCTTGGTGGTATTCGTCGCTGCATGCAAAGGCGACGCAGACCACGGCGGTGACGAAGAGCAGCAGGATGCCGCGCAGCCCGTAAACATACAGAGGAAAGGCGACGGCGACGGCGAGCAGGAAGTATTCTGTCATGTGCGCAAGCTTGCGCACCGGCGTGTGGAAACGCTCCGCGAGCTGCTCGATCTCCCAGGGCTGAAGATCTGCCCCGAGCACGTCGCCGCCGACCTCAACGATCTTATAGCTTATCTTGTAGCTGAGCGCGGCGGAAGTTTCTCCGTTTTGCGCGGAGAAGGAAAAGATCATATACATTATGAAAATAGCCGGTAAAAAAGAAAGCGGCTTGAGAAATTTGATGAGCATTCTGTTATAATCCCCTTATCTGTTCCCCTTGATGAGTAGTGGTGGATGGTCGCGGGCATTCGCCCTATAAATCCGCTGTCCCGTGAAATTGCCTGCAAGCAGGCATTTCCCGCTCCAGCGTCTTTGCACGGCTCATTGTTTTCGCGAACATTTTAACATTCGGGGGCGGCGGTGTCCAGCGAATTCATAAAATCCTAAGAAAAATTTCTTGACAAGTGCCGGGAGCGCCCGTATAATAGGAAAGTGCGCTAATACGCATTGATTTTTTGCGCATATTTTTAGCAGCCACAGAGGTCATTATTTAAGAAGACTCAACTTTATCAGGAGGTGAAAGAGTAGTGCCAACATTTAACCAGTTAGTAAGAAAAGGCAGACAGACATCCGTGAAGAAGTCCGCGGCTCCTGCTCTTCAGAAGGGATTCAATTCCCTGAAAAAGAGAGCGACCAATACTTCTTCTCCGCAGAAGAGAGGCGTGTGCACGGCGGTGAAGACCGCTACGCCGAAGAAGCCGAACTCAGCTCTTCGTAAGATCGCCAGGGTACGTCTGTCGAACGGCATTGAGGTCACAAGCTATATTCCGGGTGAGGGACACAACCTTCAGGAGCATAGCGTTGTGCTGATCCGCGGCGGCAGGGTGAGGGACCT
>CANQYP010000243.1 GCA_947628045.1 uncultured Lachnospiraceae bacterium
ACCTGACGGGACAGAAGGATGTGCTCCTTCGTCTGAGCCATAACACCGTCCGTAGCAGCAACTACGAGGATTGCGCCATCCATCTGAGCAGCGCCGGTGATCATGTTCTTAACGTAGTCAGCATGACCTGGGCAGTCAACGTGCGCGTAGTGTCTCTTCTCGGTCTCATACTCAACGTGAGCGGTAGAAATCGTGATACCACGCTCTCTCTCCTCCGGAGCCTTGTCGATATTCTCGAATGCAACAGCCTCGCCGAGACCAAGTCTCTGGTTCAGTGTCTTCGTGATCGCAGCCGTCAGAGTGGTCTTGCCATGGTCAACGTGTCCGATGGTGCCAATGTTACAATGCGGTTTCGTTCTCTCAAATTTAGCCTTTGCCATTTTGAATGTCCTCCTTAATAACTTACTTTTCGCATCATTTTCTTTGCATTAAATCGGCTAGATTAGATTATATTTCAAATCTTCCATATTTTCAAGCCTTTTATTACATTTTTGCATTTATTTTGATTTCTCGTTCAGCACTTTCTCCTGCACGGACTTCGGAACCTGCTCGTAACGCTCAAAGAACATCGAGTAGTTGCCGCGCCCCTGTGTCTTGGAACGAAGGTCTGTCGAGTAACCGAACATCTCCGCGAGCGGAACATAACCTCTTACGATCTTGCCGCCGCCGATGTCGTCCATGCCCTCAATGCGTCCGCGGCGCGAGTTGATGTCGCCAATGACGTCGCCCATGTACTCCTCGGGCATCGTCACCTCCACCTTCATGATCGGCTCAAGCAGAACCGGATTGCCCTGTTTCATCGCATCCTTGAACGCGAGGGAACCCGCGATGTGGAACGCCATCTCACTGGAGTCGACCTCATGGTAGGAGCCGTCGTACACGTTCGCGTGAACGCCGAGCACCGGATATCCGCCGAGGATACCAGCCTTTGCAGCCTCTTCGATACCCTCTCCGACCGCCGGGATATACTCCTTCGGGATCGCGCCGCCGACTACCGTCGACTCGAACTGGAAGGTCTCCTCGCCGTTCGGATCCATCGGGGTGAAAATAACTTTACAGTGACCGTACTGACCACGTCCGCCGGACTGCTTCGCATACTTGCTGTCCACGGTGACTTCCTTCGTGAAGGTCTCCTTGTAGGCAACCTGCGGCGCGCCCACGTTCGCCTCTACCTTGAACTCACGCAGCAGACGGTCGACGATGATCTCCAGATGGAGCTCGCCCATGCCCGCGATGATCGTCTGACCGGTCTCCGGGTCCGTATGCGCGCGAAAGGTCGGATCCTCCTCCGCCAGTTTCGCAAGCGCCTCGCCCATCTTGCCCTGACCTGCCTTGGTCTTCGGCTCGATCGCAAGCTCGATAACCGGCTCCGGGAACTCCATGGACTCGAGGATCACCGGATGCTGCTCGTCGCAGATCGTATCGCCGGTCGTCGTCAGCTTGAAACCGACTGCCGCCGCGATATCTCCGGAATACACCTTGTCGAGCTCTGCGCGCTTGTTTGCGTGCATCTGCAGGATACGTCCCACGCGCTCCTTCTTGCCCTTCGTGGCGTTGAGCACATAGGAACCGGAGTTCATCGTGCCGGAATACACACGGAAAAACGCAAGCTTGCCCACGAACGGATCCGCCATGATCTTGAATGCGAGCGCGGAAAACGGCTCCTCGTCGGAAGAATGTCTCTCCACCTCGTTGCCGTCCAGATCGGTGCCCTTGATCGCCGGGATGTCGGTCGGAGCCGGCATATACTCGACGACTGCGTCGAGCAATTTCTGCACGCCCTTGTTGCGGTACGCGCTTCCACAGCACACCGGAACAGCGGCGCACTCACAGGTCGCCTTGCGCAGCGCAGCCTTCATGTCGTCCACGGACGGCTCTTCGCCCTCCAGGTACTGCATCATCAGGTCGTCATCCAGCTCACAGATCTTCTCGACGAGCTCCGTGTGGTACAGCTCCGCATCGTCCTTCATATCCTCCGGGATATCGACGATGGAAATGTCCTCGCCCTTGTCGTCGTTGTAGATGTAAGCCTTCATCTCGAACAGGTCAATGATGCCTTTGAACCAGTCCTCCTTGCCGATCGGCAGCTGCAGGCAGATCGCGTTCTTGCACAGCCTGTTGCGGATCTGATCGACCGCCGCATAGAAATCGGCGCCCAGGATATCCACCTTGTTGATGAACGCCATACGCGGAACGTTGTAGGTGTCCGCCTGACGCCACACATTCTCGGACTGCGGCTCCACGCCGCCCTTCGCGCAGAACACGCCTACCGCGCCGTCCAGCACGCGCAGGGAACGCTCTACCTCTACGGTGAAGTCCACGTGACCCGGGGTGTCGATGATGTTGATACGGTTCTCCAGCGCGCCCGCCTTCGGCTTGCAGTTCTCCTGCAGCGTCCAGTGGCAGGTCGTCGCCGCTGATGTGATCGTGATACCGCGCTCCTGCTCCTGCTCCATCCAGTCCATCGTCGCAGTGCCCTCGTGGGTATCGCCAATCTTGTAGTTGACACCGGTATAATAGAGAATACGCTCCGTCAGTGTGGTCTTACCCGCATCGATGTGAGCCATGATACCGATGTTTCTGGTTCTCTCTAATGGATATTCTCTTCCAGCCAAAATTTTCTCCTCCTAATCGATTGCATCAAAGCCGCGTCCCGCCGCACTCCTTTTCAGGCGGCACAGACCGCGGACGTCTGCCGAGACTCATACCAAGACCAGAAAGCCTCCGCAAAACCTCCGATGCGCTCTGCTTTCGGTTTAGAACCTGTAATGCGCGAACGCCTTGTTCGCCTCTGCCATCTTGTGCATATCCTCTTTTCTCTTGACAGCAGCACCGGTATTGTTCGCCGCGTCCATCAGCTCGTTCGCCAGTCTCTCCTCCATGGTCTTCTCGCCTCTCTTGCGGGAGAA
>CANQYP010000244.1 GCA_947628045.1 uncultured Lachnospiraceae bacterium
GTCGGAAGTTTCATCCCCCGACTCCTCATCTCCTCGTACGCTACGGCAACCATCGACGCGCACTCGGCAAAGTCCTCCCGGCTGATGTATTCTTCCTCCAGGCTTTTCACCTGCCCGGCGTGTTCCATCCTCATCTGATTTCTACGATCCGTATTCCGGATCGTTTTACCCTCTCCCACCTGTATCCGTTCACGATACGAGAACAGCGTCGGCGAGATGTACCTCCCGACCGTATATCCGGCTTCCCGCAGCACGGTGTAGAGATAGGCCAGCACCGAACCTTTCCCATTTGTCCCCGCGATATGTATGAATTTCAGCTCATCCTGCGGATTGCCGAGCATCTCCAACAAATTTGTGATCGTCTCCAGACCCAGCTCGGTGCCTTTCACAGATACCCGGTCAATAAATTGTCTTGCTTCTTTGTAGTTCATTCCATCCTCCATCGCTGTCAGTCATCGGCTCCCCGGACTGCAGTGGAATACATACATTTCGAGGACACCGCAGAACCGCGGCGTCCCCGTTTTCAGTCACTTCTTCGTCAATTGTTCCAACATCTGATCCACCGTCATCCGGGTGATCGGATGACGTTTCCCGGGAGCGATCTGCCGGAGCGGCTCAAGGACAAATTCCCGCAGGTGCATTTCCACATGCGGAAGGATCAGCTCCTCCGTCTCCATGATCAGATCGTCATACATCAGGATATCGAGATCCAGCGTTCTCGGCCCCCAGCGAATCACACGCTCACGCCCGGCGTCCTGTTCTATCTCATGAAGTCGGTTCAGCAGCTCCTGCGGGGTCAACAGAGTACGCAGGCTCAGGCATGCGTTCAGGAAATCATCCTGCTCCACGCCGCCGTACGGCTTTGTACACAGATAATCCGACACGCGGAGCAGCTCACAGCCCTCTGTTTCGGAGATCGCCTTCACTGCGCTGTCCAGATACGCCTTCTTGTCCCCCATATTTGAGCCGAGTCCCAGATACGCGGTATGCCATCCGCGCGTAATCTTCACCGATACGGTCTCCAGCGGAAGTCCGACCGGCGCCCAGGGTTTCTTCAATTCAAGTGTCACCGCCTGCAGATGCTCCGTGTGAAACAAAAGCTCCTTCGCAAGCTGCTCCGCCGCAGTCTCGATCAGCCGGTACGTGTTCTTTTGCAGAAACTCTGTGGCAACGCGGCTCACGGTCCCATAGTCGATCGACTGCGCAAGGTCATCTGCCATCCCGGCTCTGCGCGTGTCCGTGTATAGCTCCACCGTCAGCAGGAATTTCTGGCCAAGTTTATTTTCCTCCGGATAGACGCCGTGTCTGGCGAACACCTCCAGATTTTGAATGGTTATCTTGTCGAATTGTTGCAGATTCATATTTTTCTCCGTAAATGTTACTTTATTCCGCGGGCATACCCTCCGCCATGACTGCCTGTGCCATTTTCACTGCCCGGTAATTCTCTTTCACGTCATGCACCCGGATGAACGAAGCTCCCTGCAGTACGCTGATCACGGTGATCGCCAGTGTGCCCTCCAGGCGCTGCTCAGAAGGCAAGTCAAGCGTCAGACCGATCACCGATTTGCGCGACGCAGCCATGAGCAGCGGATAGCCCAGCTCTCTCAGCTCCTTCAGGCGATGGATCACGGTGAGGTTGTGTTCATAATTCTTGCCGAATCCCACGCCCGGATCCAACACGATCTGATCAGGGCGTATGCCCGCGTCCAGTGCGATCCTCACGGACTCCCGCAGATCGGTTTTCACATCCTCCATGAAGTTCCCGTAAACCGGCTCCCGGCGGTTATGCATCAGACAGCAGGGCACGTGATAGTTCGCAGCGAGCTCCGCGATCCGGCGGTCATATCGAAAGCCCCAGATATCGTTGACCAGATCCGCTCCTGCCTTCAGTGCAGCATCGACGACCTCGCCCTTATAGCTGTCGATGGACACCGGAACATCAAAGTTCTCTTTTACCATCCGGATCGCCGGAATCACCCGCGCGATCTCCTCCTCCGCCGAGATCCGGACATGTCCCGGTCTCGTCGATTCTCCTCCGATATCAATGATTGCAGCTCCTTCCGCAATCATCTCTCCCACATGAGCCTTCGCGCGTCCGATATCGGTCCACTTTCCCCCGTCCGAGAATGAGTCCGGCGTGACGTTCAGGATTCCCATGAGATAGCAGCCGCGCTCCGTGTCAAATACCCTGTTTCCTATTTTCATGTCCTGCTCCATTCCGCATATTCCGCACCGGGGCATTCCTGCACTCGTCCATATCGTCTCACATGCCCTGACGTGCTTTATCATCGCGCGCGGCAGATCAGCTCTGTCCCATCAGCCGCGCAGTCTCATATTCTTTTTCGTCCGATCCCAGTTGCACTGCTCCTCAGCCGGACAGGCAAAACAGCAGCGCGAGCGCTTGTCCGCCCGGAAGATCAGCCCGGGCAACCCATCGTCGTCCCGGATGCCGGGATCCCGATGAGCCAGGATCGCGCGCAGGATCTGAGCCGTCTCTTCGGCGGAAAATCCACACTCCGGCAGAATTCTCTGCGCGAGGCGCGCACTCGCCTCCTGATGAGGAATCTGCTCTGTATATTGCAGATAGCGTCCGATATCGTGCAGCAATGCAGCGGCGTAGATCATATATTTAGGAATACCGGCCTCTGTCTCCAGATTTTCTATGAGGGCAAGGCGGGCAACGTCGAGCAGATGTCTGTGATCATGTTTGCAGAAGATCCGATCCTGCTCCAGGCGTTCATTCGCCCGAAGCCCTTCCTGAAACAGAGGATGATCCCAGATGTACTGGATTCTCCTGTCGAGTCCCTCTTCCGCGCCCGTCTCCACCGGCTGTTCCCGAAGCTCCTCACGCTCTGCCATA
>CANQYP010000245.1 GCA_947628045.1 uncultured Lachnospiraceae bacterium
TACCATTTCCTATGACGAAAACGGCGACGCGCAGAAGCCCTTTACCATCGAGACCTTTGAGGACGGGGCGCTTACCTACTACGGCAGCTTTTAGTGCCTGACGGGACATCCTCCCGGCGGGACGCCCCTTGCGGGAAGCGTTTTGCCGGGGCGGATGTTCTGGAAGAAAAGAAACGGAGATGAGGGCTTATGGCAAAATTCATTCAAAGTCTGGCAAACGGATTAAATCTGGGGTCCATCTATGCGCTGACGGCTCTCGGCTATACGATGGTCTACGGTATTATCAGGATGATCAATTTCGCCCACGGCGATTTTATCATGGTAGGCGGATTCACATTGTTTTATATGATCCCGATTATGACAAAGATTGGACTGCCTGCCTGGTTTTCCGTATTCGCGGCAATCATTGTCTGCGTGTTTGTCGGCGTGGCGACAGAACAGATCGCGTACAAACCGGTGAGGGGTCAGGGATCCACAACGGCGCTGATCACGGCGCTCGGCATGAGCCTGGTGCTGGAAAACGGCGCTCTGGTGCTCTTCGGTTCGGCGCCGCGCAACGTGCCGCCGATGTTCGATCTGCCGCTGATCAAATTCGGTGAAGTCACGATACCGCCGCAGACGGTGTTGACGCTGGCGATCGGTATTGTGGCGATGATCCTGCTGACGTTGTTTGTCAGATATACGAAACTGGGAAAGGCAATGCGCGCCGTGCCGGAGGATAAGATCGCCTCCACGCTGGTGGGTATCAACGTGAACAGGATCATTACCATTACATTTGCGATCGGTTCCGGTCTGGCGGCGGTGGCGTCCATGATGTATACCACCTCCTATGTCAGCATCAAAAACGAGCTGGGTATTACGCTGGGACTAAAGGCATTTGTTGCGGCGGTCCTCGGCGGGATCGGCAGCGTCCCCGGCGCGATGGCGGGAGGTCTCTTGCTGGGGATCATCGAGATCATGGTAAAAGTGTATATGCTGCCGGGTACTTATGAAGCGGCGACTTATCTGATCCTGATCCTGGTGCTGCTCATTCGCCCCTCGGGACTGATGGGCAAGGCTGTCAGCGAAAAAGTGTAACGGAAAGGAAGGAAGACCATGCCAGGAAAAATGAAAAGAAATTATGGAATCTGTTTTGCGGCCGTTATACTTGGCTTTCTGCTGCTCTGCCTGCTGTTCGACACCGACCTGCTCGGAAAGAAGGTGGTCTACTTCAATGGTCTGGTCGTGATCGGGATGTTCTATACGATCATCGTGTGTTCCCTGAATCTGCTGACCGGTTATATGGGAGAATTTTCTCTGGGGCACGCGGGCTTTATGTCGATCGGCGCCTATCTGTCCGCGATCGTGACTACGTTATTAAAGGATAATCTGCAGCTGCCTTCCCTTGTCCTTTTCCTCATAGCGATTCTGGTGGGCGGTATCGCGGCAGGGATTGTCGGGATCCTGGTAGGCATTCCGGCGCTTCGCTTGAGCGGCGACTATCTGTGCATCGTCACGGTGGCGGTAGCCGAGATCGTGCGGGTCGTCCTGAGCAACTTCGGCATTCCGGCTATTACCGGAAGCGCCACCTTCGGCAAATCCTTTGCGGGGATCGCGAAGGTCTCTGATTTCCACTATGTATATTTTACGATGGTAGTCTGTATTTTTATCATGTACTGCTACATCCGCTCCAGGTATGGCAGGGCGCTTATTTCCATACGTGAGGACAGGATAGCCGCCGCCGCTTCCGGCATTAACGTGACGAAGACCAAGGTGCTTACCTTTACGATCTCCGCTTTCTTTGCCGGTGTGGCAGGCGCCATTTACGCGCACTATATCACGACGCTGGTGCCGACTTATTTCAATTTTTCCAAGTCGGCGGAATTCCTGGCGATCGTGATCCTGGGCGGCAGCGGTTCCATGACGGGCTCCATTGTGGTAGCGCCGATACTCTCCGCGCTGCCCCAGCTGATCTCTTATGTGGTTCCGGCGTTCGCCAGTTACCGGATGCTGATCTACGCGGTGATCCTGGTGGCGGTTATGATCTTCAAGCCCACCGGTCTTTTCGGCGGCAGGGAGTTCTCACTGCCGAATTTCCTTGACAGGATGACTGGGAAGAGCAAAAAGGGAAAGGGGTGACGGACATGGCGGAAGAGAGAGTACCGGTATTGGAAAGCAAAAGCCTGGGGATCCAGTTCGGCGGCTTAAAGGCTGTCAACGATGTGAACCTGCAGGTATACAAGGGAGAACTGGTAGGACTGATCGGGCCGAACGGCGCGGGCAAAACCACGATCTTTAACCTGATCACGGGTATCTACAAACCGACGAGCGGCAGTTACTTCCTGAACGGAAAGCGGATGAACGGGCTGAAGACCCATCAGGTGGTGGCGGAAGGGATCGCCAGAACCTTTCAGAACATCCGTCTGTTTCAGAAAATGACCGTTCTGGACAATGTGAGGGTGGCTTTCCACAAGAACATGAAGGCAAACCTGCTGCAGTCTATCTGCCGGACGAAGGCGTTCTGGAAGGAAGAGCAGGAGACCACCGAGAAGGCGATGGAGCTCTTAAAGCTGTTCGGACTGGACGGATTTGCCGACCAGTATGCGCAGAACCTGCCCTACGGCAAACAGCGTCTTTTGGAGATCGCGAGGGCGCTTGCCACGGATATGAAGCTGCTGCTTCTGGATGAGCCCGCGGCCGGAATGAATCCGGTGGAGACGGCGGAGTTAAAGGAGTCCATCAAGATGCTGCGGGAGAAATTCCAGATCCCGATCCTGCTGATCGAGCATGATATGAGCCTTGTCATGAGCATCTGCGAGAGGGTGTATGTGCTCAATTTCGGCGAGGTGCTGGC
>CANQYP010000246.1 GCA_947628045.1 uncultured Lachnospiraceae bacterium
CGCTCATCCCAGCTGAGCTATGCTTCCCGAACAACTCTATTATAATCATTTGGAGAAAAATTACAACAAAAATTTTTATTTTTTGAAAAAAATATTTTTGGGGGCACAAAAAAAGCGCGAAAAAAGGCAAATCCGATTGACAGCCGAAAGGGCAAAGTGATACGATAAGCGGCATGAAAACGGTATATAATTCATGGAAAAGGGGATCAAAGACATGGCGATTGAAGTGGTGAGGGCATACCTGAAACAGTGGGACGCCGACAAGCGGATCATTGAATTTCCGACATCCAGCGCGACCGTAGAGCTGGCGGCGCAGGCGGCGGGCTGTGAACCGGCGCGGATCGCGAAGACGCT
This sequence comes from uncultured Lachnospiraceae bacterium, assembly GCA_947628045.1. Lineage (GTDB taxonomy): Bacteria > Bacillota > Clostridia > Lachnospirales > Lachnospiraceae > Choladousia. Next base: position 355 of record CANQYP010000246.1, read on the forward strand.
TTCCTTTCTGGTGGACGATCACGCGATCCTGATTGTGATGGCAGGCGACGTGAAGGTGGACAATGCGAAGTACAAGGCGCTGTTCCACACGAAGGCGAAGATGCTGAACGCGGATCAGGTGACGGAGATGATCGGGCACGCGGTCGGCGGCGTCTGTCCGTTCGGTGTCAGGGAGGGCGTGGAGATCTACCTGGACCAGTCGCTGAGGCGGTTTGAGACGGTCTTTCCGGCGGCGGGGAGCTCCAACAGCGCGATCGAGGTGACGATGGAGGAGCTGGAACAGTTCTCCGGGAGCACAAACTGGGTGGACGTGAGCAAATAGATTTCTTTGGATAATCGGTTGTGCTTTGCGGCAAAATATAGTAGAATGTATGAGAATGAAAAGAGAGGAGGCTTACTGTATGGATATCAATCTGCAGGCTGTGACCTGGCTCGGCGTGTTTGTGATCCTGCTGATCATCGAGGCGATCACGTTGGGGCTGACGACGATCTGGTTTGCGGGCGGCGCTCTGGTGGCATTCGGACTTGCGATTGCCGGTGTGGATACGCTGCTGCAGATCGTGGCGTTTTGCGTCGTGTCCGTGCTGCTGCTGCTTGTCACGCGACCCGCGGCAATGCGCTGGCTCAACAGGGAGCGCGTCAAGACGAACGCGGAGAGTCTGGTCGGTGTGACGGCGGTCGTCACGGAGCCGATCGACAATCTGGCGGGCAAAGGCAGGGTACAGGCAAAGGGACAGTCGTGGTCTGCGCGTGCAGTGGCTGACGACATTCAGATCGAAACAGGGAAACAGGTCAAAATAACAAAGATCAGCGGCGTCAAGCTGATCGTGGAGGAGGTTTAATGATGGATGTAGGAATTCCGTTCGGAACAATTCTTGTAATTGTTTTGGTAATCATTCTTTTGCTGGTTCTCGCGAGCTGTGTGAAGATCGTTCCGCAGGCTCAGGCGTTTATCCTGGAGCGGCTCGGCGGCTACCAGAGCACCTGGGACGTCGGACTTCATTTCAAGCTGCCGCTGATCGACCGTGTGGCAAAGCGCGTAAATCTGAAGGAGCAGGTCGTCGATTTCGACCCGCAGCCGGTGATCACAAAGGATAACGTCACGATGCGGATCGACACGGTCGTGTTTTTCCAGATCACGGATCCGAAACTGTTCACCTACGGCGTGGAGAACCCGATCATGGCGATCGAGAATCTGACGGCGACGACGCTGAGAAATATCATCGGCGACATGGAGCTTGATCAGACGCTGACGTCCCGCGAGGTGATCAACACGACGATGCGCTCGACGCTCGACGTCGCGACAGATCCCTGGGGCATCAAGGTGAACCGCGTGGAGCTGAAGAATATCCTGCCGCCGGCGCAGATCGTCGACGCGATGGAGAAACAGATGAAGGCGGAGCGCGAGCGAAGAGAGGCGATCCTGAAGGCAGAAGGCGAGAAGAAGTCTTCGATCCTTGTGGCAGAGGGTAACAAGCAGTCCGCGATCCTCGACGCAGAGGCGGAGAAACAGTCCGCGATCCTGCACGCGGAGGCGGAGAAGGAGCGTATGATCCGCGAGGCGGAAGGTCAGGCGGAGGCGATCCTGAAGGTGCAGCAGGCGAAGGCGGAAGGTATCCGCCTCATCAAGGAAGCGGGGGCAGACCAGGCGGTTCTGACGATGAAGAGTTTCGAGACGCTCGAGAAGGTCGCGGACGGCAAGTCCACGAAGATCATCATTCCGTCCGAGCTGCAGAACGTGGCAGGTCTGGTGAGCGCGGTGACGGAAGTCGCGAAGGACGCGAAGGTTTCCAAAGAGGCATAAAAAGTATTTTGGGGAGAGGATATTATGAATCTGAAGGGCAGAAATTTTCTGACACTTCGGGATTTCACGCCGGAGGAGATCACGTATTTCCTCGATCTGGCGGAGGAGCTGAAGGCGAAGAAAAAGGCGGGGGAACTGACCCATTATTTCACGGGGAAGAACATTGCCCTGATCTTTGAGAAGACCAGCACGAGGACGCGCTGCTCGTTTGAGGTGGCGGCGCACGATCTCGGCATGCATGTGACGTATCTGGATCCGAAGGGCTCCCAGATCGGCAAGAAGGAGAGCATTCGCGACACCGCGCGCGTGCTCGGCAGAATGTACGACGGCATCGAGTACCGCGGCTACGGGCAGAGCATCGTGGAGGAGCTGGCGAAGTACGCGGGCGTTCCGGTCTGGAACGGTCTGACGAACGAGTATCATCCGACGCAGATGCTGGCGGACTGCCTGACGATCCGGGAGCATCTCGGAGCGCTGAAGGGCAAGCGGCTGGCGTATTTCGGCGACGCGCGCTACAACATGGGCAATTCGCTGATGATCGTCTGCGCAAAGCTCGGCATGCATTTCGTGGCATGCACGGCGAAGGAATATTTCCCGGATCCCAAGCTTGTCGCGGCGTGCCAGGAGTACGCGAAGGCGAGCGGCGGCTCCATTA
>CANQYP010000247.1 GCA_947628045.1 uncultured Lachnospiraceae bacterium
ACGATCGCCTTCTTCGTCTTCGCCGTCTTGCCGAAGGTCATGCCGCGCCTTCTGGTCTTGCCGTCGAGGTTCATCGTGTTGACCCTCTTGACCTTGGTCCCCTCGAACATTTTCTCGACCGCGTCCTTGATCTGATTTTTGGTCACATCCGGGTGGACGAGGAACGTGTACTTCTTCTCCGCCATCGCGCTCATGCTCTTCTCCGTAACCACCGGCTTAAGGATGACGTCATAATATTTGATATCCGCCATTATGCATACACCTCCTCAATCGCTTCCACGGCAGCCTTCGTGACAACCAGCGTGTTGTACTTCAAAATATCGAATACATTGATCGTGTTCGTCAGCGCCGTCTTCACATCTGCGATGTTCCGCGCGGAAAGCACGACGTTCTGATCGTTGTCGCCCAGGACGACAAGCGCCTTGTCTACCTTCAGCGCGTCCAGGACCGCCTTCATGTTCTTCGTCTTGATCCCGTCGAACTTCAGCTCGTCGAGAACGATCAGCTTGTTCTCCTGCACTCTGCTCGTCAGCGCCGATTTGAGCGCAAGTCTCTTCTCTTTCTTGTTCATACGGAACGAGTAATCTCTCGGCGTCGGGGCAAATACAATGCCGCCGCCCGTCCACTGCGGAGCTCTCGTCGAACCCTGTCTCGCGTGACCCGTCTCCTTCTGTCTCCACGGTTTCTTTCCGCCGCCGGATACCTCGGAGCGCGTCTTCGCCTTCTGTGTTCCCTGACGCTTGTTCGCGAGCTGGTTCACAACAGCCAGATGCACAAGATGCTCATTGACATCCACGCCGAACACAGCATCATTCAGCTCCATTGTGCCGACTTCTTTGCCTTCCATATTGTAAACAGATACATTAGCCATCTGTGTCTTCCTCCTTTCCTGCATTCATGCTTAATTACCGGACTTCACAGTCTCTTTGACCGTGATCAGTGATTTCTTCGGTCCCGGAACGCCGCCCTTGACCAGGATAAGATTGTTCTCTGCGTCCACGCGGATCACTTCGAGGTTCTGAACTGTGACCTGCTTGCCGCCCATGCGTCCCGGCATCTTCTTTCCCTTGAAGACTCTGCTCGGATCGGATGCCGCGCCGTTGGAACCCGCGTGACGATGATACTTGGAACCATGCGTCATCGGTCCTCTGTGCTGACCATGTCTCTTGATCGCGCCCTGGAAACCCTTGCCCTTGGAGACCGCCGTGACATCGATCTTATCGCCTGCCGCGAAGATGTCCGCCTTGATCTCCTGCGCTACTGTGTAGCTCTCGGCGTCCTCAAGCTTGAACTCCCGAACGTATCTCTTGTAGGAAACGCCCGCCTTGTCGAACGCGCCCTTCTGCGGTTTCGCCACAAGTTTCTCTCTCTTGTCGACAAAACCAACCTGCACTGCGCTGTAACCGTCGTTCTCCACCGTCTTGACCTGCGTGACCACACACGGACCTGCCTGGAGAACCGTCACCGGCGTGAGCGTCCCGTCGTCGCTGAAGATCTGGGTCATTCCGACCTTCGTCGCTAAAATCGCTTTCTTCATTCCTTTATTCCCTCCTGTTTTTCTACAGCGGATCGCCACAGGCGATCATTCTAGTCAACAGACAACCGCTGCTTATTTCTGTTTCATTTTGATGTCGATGTAGACACCCGCCGGCATCTCCAGTCTGGACAGCGCATCGACTGTCTTCTGGGTCGGTGTAATGATATCGATCAGTCTCTTATGCGTCCTCTGCTCGAACTGCTCTCTGGAATCCTTGTCCTTGTGTACGGCGCGGAGAATGGTAACTACCTCTCTCTTCGTCGGGAGCGGTACCGGTCCGCTCACCTGAGATCCGTTCTTCTTGACTGTTTCGATGATTTTCTTTGCAGACGCGTCCACCAGCTGATGATCGTACGCCTTCAATGTGATCCTCATTACCTGACTTGCCATAAAAAAAGTCGCCTCCTTTTCGCACTCTGTTGCAGTACGACAAGCGGTGACTGTACACTCTCCCGTGTGTATCATCAGCTCACACGGTGTCCGAAAACTTCCGAACCATTAAAATTTTGTACAGTGACTTGTCGCCAGTTTCGATAACTTGACATTCGCTCCACGGAAAACCCGCAGTGACGGGCACTGCAGCAACCTCGCGCTTCACAGCTATCATGTCACAGCTTTCACAGTATACAGGAAAAACCCGGCAAATGCAAGCGGAAAATCCCTGTTTACCGAAAAAAAGATTGTATTTTTTTCAGTACAATCGAAAAGCTGTCCTTCCGCAGTTTTCTCGGCTGAAATTTTAATATTTTTTTCATTGAAATCGTCCGTTCCGTCTTGTATAATATAGCTATAACAAACGATTTGGACGATCGGTTCGGATATATGTTTTCGGCGGGGGCAGAGGACATACAGAACGAATGCAGTTTTTTACAGAAAATGAACCCGTGTCACTGTCCGATATGGACATACAATGGCACCCTGCCTTTTGTGCGGCTGCCGAGCTTGAGTTGTCCGCCAACCGGGCGGAGCTGGATTTCCACCGCGAGTACAACCTGAGCAAGAAACCCCTGCAGATCGACCTGCTGGTGATCAAAAAACCGGGCGATGTCCGAATCGAAAATGAGATCGGTCACATCTTCCGCCAGCACAACATCGTGGAATACAAGTCGCCGGACGACGGTCTTTCAATCGACGATTTCTTCAAGACGATCGGCTATGCCTGTATCTACAAAGGACTTAGCGAAACAGCGGACCAGATCCCCATAGAGCAGATGACGGTGTCCCTCTTCCGGGAGAGCCACCCGAGGGGCTTGTTC
>CANQYP010000248.1 GCA_947628045.1 uncultured Lachnospiraceae bacterium
CTCGCGAACATTCCGATGTCCGGAAGGATCGGCGCGTCGTTCTCCTCGTGGCAGTCGCAGTTCGGGCTGATGTCCTGGACCAGAGAAATGTGGAAACAGGGACGTCCGTGGCAGACCGCCTGTGCGTACTCCGCCATCTTCCGGTCGAGCATCTCGTACGCACAGTCGTTCGGATTGCCGAAGGTACATGCCCCGATGCAGCGTCCGCAGCCCTTGCACTTGTCGTAATCGATCACCGCCTTCTTCTCCGGGTAAGAGATTGCGTCGCTCCCGCACTCGCGCGCGCAGCGACGGCATCCGCGGCAGAGCGACTCGTCGATCGCCGGTTTTCCATCCTTGTGCTGATCCATCTTCCCGGCGCGACTCCCGCAGCCCATGCCGATGTTCTTGAGCGCCCCGCCAAAGCCGGTCGCCTCATGTCCCTTGAAATGGGACAGGCTGATGAGCACGTCCGCGTCCATGATCGCGCGCCCGATCTTCGCCGTCTTGATGTATTCGCCGTTCACCACAGGCACTTCCACGTCGTCGGTGCCGCGCAAACCGTCCGCGATGATGATCTGGCAGCCCGTCGTCACCGTGTTGAAACCGTTCAGGTTCGCGCAGTCCAGATGCTCCAGCGCGTTCTTGCGGCTGCCCGGGTACAGCGTATTGCAGTCGGTCAGGAACGGCTTGCCTCCCTGCTCCTTACACAGATCCGCAACCACCTTCGCGTAATTCGGGCGCAGGAACGCCAAGTTCCCGAGCTCGCCGAAATGCATCTTGATTGCGACGAACTTGCCTTCCATGTCAATGTCCTTGATCCCCGCCGCGATGCAGAGCTTTTTCAGCTTTTCCAGCTGCCCACTTCCGAGAGAGCAGCGAAAATCTGTAAAGTAAACCGTAGACTTATCCATTTCCTTACCTCCCGCCATTTGATTTGTATACAATCAATCATACCCGAAATGCCAGCAAAGTCAAGATAATTATAAACTTATTATAATACATGATAATAGGGACAGATATTCTCGTAATGCCCGTCCTTCATGCGGAAACCGCCGGGTATCGTTCCAAGCTGCACGAAACCCAGGCGCTCATACAGATGCCTCGCGTGAATATTGCTCTCGACGACCGCATTGAACTGGAGCACGCCGAATCCCAGCCGTCTCGCGTTTTCCAGACAGTCCTTTACCAGACGCTCCCCGATGTGCAGACCCCTGTGCGTCGAACGCACCGCGTAGCTCGCGTTGCAGATGTGCCCGCAACGCCCCACATTGTTCGGATGCAGAATGTAAAGTCCAACTACAGAGCCGTTTTCCTCCGCGACGCCGCAGTAACTCTGCGAGGAGAAGAACGCGGCTCCCGTATCCTCATCGAGCAGTTCCTCCTGCGGGAACGCAATCCCCTCCTCCACCACTTCGTTCCAGATGCGGATCATTTCCGGAAGATCGTTTTTCTGATATTCCCTGAGCTGCATTTGCCCTTCCTCCGTTTCAATAACTCTGATCTATTGAGGATTAACGATAATATCAATAGAATCAACTGCGAATTAACTGTATTATCCCCGAATTAACGATTTCGTTCATTCAAATCGTTAATTCTTGACCTATGATTTGAATAACTCGCATACTTCTGCTCTCATTTCCTGTTTCAGTGCCCGAGCTGCGCCAGCCTCTGTTTCACCTGCTCCATCATCTGCGTGTACTTCTCGAGCTTTGCCTTCTCCTCGTCAATCTTCGCCTGCGGCGCCTTGCTGATGAAACGCTCGTTGTTCAGCATGCCGTTGACGCGGGCGAGTTCCTTCGTGAGGCGCTCTTCCTCTTTCTGCAGGCGCTCCAGCTCCTTGTCAAGGTCGACGAGCTCCGCGAGCGGCAGATAGATCACCGCCTCCGGAATCACCGCAGAGACCGCGTCGTCGCCGATGCCGGTCTTGTCCGCCTGCACATGCACCTCACTCGCGTAGCCCAGCGTCGCGAAGAAGACCTTGCCGTTCTCGAAGATGCTCCGCAGCTCCGGGTTCTCAGACACCACGAACACCTGCGCCTTCTTGCTCGGCGGCACGTTCATGCCCGTGCGGACGTTGCGGATGCCGCGCACAGCCTCCTTGATCGTCTCGACCGCCTTCTCATCCTCAGCGAACTCCCACTCTGGCTTGTACTCCGGCCACGCGGAGATCATGATCGACTCCTCCTGCGGCAGCAGCGTGCAGTAGATCTCCTCGGTCACGAACGGCATATACGGGTGCAGCAGCTTCAATGCATTTGCGAGCACCGTGCGCAGCGTCCACAGCGCGGCAGCCTTCGTCGTGTCCTCGTCGCTGTAGAGGCGTGGTTTCACCATCTCGATGTACCAGTCGCAGAACTCTTCCCAGATGAAGTCGTACACCTTCTGAACCGCGATGCCCAGCTCGTATTTCTCCATGTTCTCGGTCACGACCTTCGCCAGCGTGTTGACCTTCGAGAGGATCCATTTGTCCGCCCCGGTCAGGGTATTCAGATCGATCGTCTCCGGCACCTCGGCTTTTTCCAGATTCATCATGATAAAACGCGACGCGTTCCAGACCTTGTTCGCGAAGTTGCGGGACGACTCCACGCGCTCCATGTAGAAACGCATGTCGTTGCCCGGCGCGTTGCCCGTGATCAGCGTCAGGCGCAGCGCGTCCGCGCCGTACTGCTCGATGATCTCCAGCGGGTCGATGCCGTTGCCGAGCGATTTGCTCATCTTGCGCCCCTGCGAGTCGCGCACGAGGCCGTGGATCAGCACATGGTGGAACGGCACCTCGCCGGTCTGCTC
>CANQYP010000249.1 GCA_947628045.1 uncultured Lachnospiraceae bacterium
TCGCTACCACGCCGACGATATCGTCCGCGGAGCAGCCTCTGGAGAGGTCGTTGACCGGAGCCGCGATACCCTGCGTAACCGGGCCGTAAGCCTCTGCCTTGCCCAGTCTCTGCACCAGCTTGTAGCCGATGTTGCCCGCGTCGAGGTTCGGGAAGATCAGAACATTCGCCTTGCCCGCCACGTCGCTGTTCGGAGCCTTGGAAGCGCCCACGCTCGGAACGATCGCCGCGTCAAGCTGCATCTCGCCGTCGAGCTTGAGGTCCGGATACTGCTCCTTCGCGATCTTCGTCGCCTCTACGACCTTGTCGACCAGCGCGTGCTTTGCGCTGCCCATCGTGGAGTGGGAAAGCATCGCAACCCTCGGCTCCTCGCCGACCAGAAGTTTGAAGGACTCCGCGGAAGACGCCGCGATCGCCGCCAGCTCTTCCGGATTCGGATCCTGCACCAGACCGCAGTCCGCAAATACAAACGCGCCGTACTCGCAGTCCGGGACGATCATCAGGAAAAACGCGGAGACGAGCTTTGTGCCCGGCTTGGTCTTGAGGATCTGCAGGCACGGGCGAAGTGTGTCCGCCGTGGAATGGCAGGCGCCGGACACCATGCCGTCCGCGTCGCCCATCTTCACCATCATCACACCGTAGTACAGATACTGATTCAGAAGGATCTCCTTCGCCTGCTCCGGGATCATGCCCTTCTTGGAGCGCAGCTCGACAAGCTTGTCAATGTAAGCCTGTGTCTTCGGACTGGTCGCCGGGTCTACGATGGTCGCGCCGGAGACGTCCAGTCCCTCGCTGCCCTTCTTTACCGCCTCTTCGCTGCCGACCAGGACGATATTCGCGATGCCCTCCGCGAGAATCTTCGCAGCCGCCTCGTACGTTCTGCGGTCCTCCGTCTCCGGAAGTACGATCGTCTTCTTGTTCGCTTTTGCCTTTGCTTTGAGAATGTCAATAAATGCCATGATTCATGGACTCCTTTCCCTTGTGTTTCGCCGACGCCCACTCTGTGACCGGCGGCGTTATTTCTTTATTTTCGATTATAACCCATTTTTTTACAGCGGACAAGATATATTTTCGCAACCGCCGTGTCATTTATCGCAGAGAAGTCAAAATATTTACCGCAGGGATACCAAAACGCTTGTCACAGGTGCTGAAATGTTTGCGTTGCGGTTCCCCCGTTTGTTTGATAAAATAGAAAAAATCCCGTTATACGGGAATTCGGAACATCAATCCTTGTGGCGACGGCATATCCCGAACTGCCGGGACGGTCGCGCGCACCGCGGAGGGAATATGAACACAGTCGGGATCATCGCGGAATACAATCCGTTCCACACGGGTCACGCATACCACATCAGAAAGGCAAAGGAGGCGTCGGGGGCGGATCACGTCGTCGTCGTCATGAGCCCGGATTTTGTCCAGCGCGGAGAACCTGCCCTGTTTGACAAGTACACGCGCGCGCGCATGGCGCTCCTTTGCGGGGCGGATCTGGTTCTGGAGCTCCCGGTCTGCTATGCGACCGGCAGCGCAGAATATTTCGCGGAGGGCGCTGTCACGCTGCTCTCCAGGCTCGGGGTCATCGACGCGCTCTGTTTCGGCGCGGAGCATGCCGACCCGCAGCTCTTTGCACGCGTCGCCTCCGTGCTCGCCGAGGAGCCGCCCGCATACACAGGGAAACTGCGTGAGCAGCTCCGTCTCGGGATGACCTTCCCCCAGGCGCGCAGCGAGGCGCTTGTCTCCTGCCTCGCCCGCAGCGCCAATGAATCTGCTGACATCTGTCAGTTTCTCGGCACGCCGAACAACATTCTCGGCATCGAATACTGCAAGGCGCTGCAAAGGCTGCGCAGCAGCATCCAGCCGCTGCCCGTCCTACGGCAGAGCAGCCGTTTTGACAGCGCAGACCTCGACGGACCCGGCTGTTCCGCCCTGGCGCTGCGCCGCGGCATCGCTGAGGATCGCCCGGATGAGCTCTTGCTGCGCTACATTCCCGAAAACTGCCGCGCGCTTTTCCTGCACGGGAAAAAATACGCCGTGACGTCAGAAGAGCTCCTGCCGTTTCTGCTGCAGAAGCTCCTCGCCTGTGATTCCTATGATTCTGTCTTTGATCTTTCTCCCGAGCTGTCCGACCGGATCCGCAGCCTGCGCTACGCATGTGTCGGAAAAACCTACGCGCAGATCGTCGCGTCCCTGAAGACCAGGCAGCTCACGGAGGCGCGCGTCCGCCGCGCCCTGCTCCATCTGATCCTGGACATCAAAGCGAACGATATCCATGCCTTCCAAGCGGACGGCACGATATATTACGCAAAAGTCCTCGGAATGCGCAGGGACGCCGCCCCGCTCCTGCATGAGCTCAAGAACTCCTGCACGGTCCCCTTCCTTACGAAACCGTCGCACGCGCACAGAGCGCTGAAAGGCAATGCCGCGCGCATGTGGCAGCAGGATCTTTTCGCCTCGCACCTGTACCGCAGCATTCAGAGCGTCTCCGCCCATACGGAATTCCGATCCGAGTACGAGATCACTCCGCTGATCCTGTAATACTAGGACGAAAACGGCACCATCTGATCCGTCGCGACGTCGTAGTACATATCGTCGCTCCCGCTGTCTGTACTGTTGTCCGCCGGAGCCTCCGTAACAGGAGCCTCCGTAGCCGGAGCCTCGGTCGGCGCCTCTGTGGCAGGAGCCTCCGTAGCCGGAGCCTCGGTCGGCGCCTC
>CANQYP010000250.1 GCA_947628045.1 uncultured Lachnospiraceae bacterium
CATTTTCAGGATCAGGGCGTGATACGGATCGGGGACGGCGCGCTGATCGGGCACAATGTGGTGATCGCCACGATCAACCACGACCTCGATCCGCGAAACGGGCGCAGGAACCAGTACGCGCCGGTGACCATCGGAGATCATGTGTGGATCGGGTCAAACGCGACGATCCTGCCGGGCGTTACAATCGGAGATTGGGCTGTGGTTGCCGCGGGCGCGGTCGTCACGCGGGATGTTGAACCGTATATCGTGGTCGGCGGAGCGCCCGCGAAAGTAATAAAGCGTGTTTCCATTCAATAATTGCATGGGGGAAATCATAGGAAATCCGAGGAGAAGGTCTGCGCCGCCGAGCAGTGGCTGATACAGAACAGCTGCTAATTGTTTTACGGTCTAAACAGCATATTTCCTGATTACAGGGATATGGTTCAGTATTCCCGAAATGACATATGAAATGACAAATATAAGGATTCCAAGGCATACGATTGCAAGAACCGGATGGAAGGACAGTGTATTCAGTCCCAAGCGATTTTGAAGACATCTCAGGACAAGAATATGAACCAGATATGCGCCAAAGCTGTACTTGGATAATCTGACAATAAACGGGTATCGTTTTGTGGCGCGGAAATTCCTGTATTTGAACCAGGTAAATACGCATACGCTTTCGAGTAAAACCGGAATGCTGAATTCACTATAATAATTTAAGCAAGGCTTCTGCGTTTTCAGTGCGACAACGGCATCCAATCCTATTGTCAATGCGAACCCGATGACTCCTGCGAGATAGATTATGGACCGCTGCTTTTTACTGAGTTCGATATTATTGAGATAGTAACCCAAAATGAAATAGCTGCTGTACCCTAAGACGATATGTATCTTCATCTTTTTGATGTCCTTCATGATCAGTGATACGCCCCATATGATCTGCTTTCCTGCGAAATCGCCTGTCAGTGTCGAAATCTCAGGCACCGCGAAAGCAAAGATAAAAGCAAGAAACAGATAGTATTTTATTCTGTCCTGGCTTTCTGCGATCGACTTTATCAGGGGAATACAAATATATAATCCTATTGTCATCAGGATGAACCACATATGAAAATGTCCTCGGATAAGGACCTTTAGTGTATCTTTGAGACTTTTCCGGGGAAATGCTGCCGCATAGACGGTAGACCAGACTACAAATGAGGTCACCATCCGCAGCACATATTTTGAATACAGTGTTTTGATCGGAATTTCCCTGCCGAGAAAAAGAGCTCCGCTGATCATCACAAAGATCGGAACACACCACCGGACGATGCTGTCAAAAAAATTAAATACTTGCCAGGTAAATTGATTCACATCTGTGCACGCCCAGTTCTGAGCTGCCAGGTGCAGGATGATTACGGCAAAAATCCCGGCAACCCTCAAATAATCCAAATAGACAGTTCTTTCCAATAATTTTGAAGAGTTCATTTGTCCATATCATTCCCTTGCGGTTTGTATTCATGTCAATAAGGTTTAAATAAATATAACATGATATGAAAATCCTGTAAATAAAATATTTCAGGAAACTCTCCGGACATCACGCCCGTTTGCTCATGTTCATAAAATGGTGTAGGCAAAAAAGGAAAATTGTAGTATAATGTCTCCCGTGAGCATGCTTTGGCTACACAAAATATAAAACAGGAGGTATTCACATGAGGAAATTTGCTGCTGCTTTGACACTTCCGCTTATCCTTTCCACGCTCTGGCTGCCCGCTGCGGCGGCGGAGGACGCGACTGAGAGTACAGGCGCGGAGCCGGTCACGATTCTCTACACGAACGACGTGCACACCTATATCGACGGGGACCTTGGCTATTCCCTGGTCGCGCGCTACCGCGACACGCTTGACAACGTGCTGCTGGTGGACGCCGGGGACCACATCCAGGGGACGGCTTACGGCTCCATGGACAAGGGCTCGTCCATCGTAGACCTGATGAACGCGGCGAAGTATGACGCGGCTACATTGGGCAACCATGAGTTTGACTATGGCATGGAGGGCGCGCTCGCCACGATCGAGAAGGCGGAGTACCCGTACCTGTCCTGCAACTTCTACCATGAGGAGAACGGCGAGAAGGGTGAGAATGTGCTGGATTCCTACAAGGTGTTTGAGGTCGGCGGGCAGAAGATCGCGCTGATCGGCGTCACCACGCCGGAATCCTTCACGAAGTCGACGCCGGCGTACTTCCAGGATGAGAACGGCAATTACATCTACGGCATCGCCGGAGGCAACGACGGCAGCGACCTGTATGACACGGTGCAGGAGGCGATCGACGAGGCGTCCGCGGAGGCGGACATCGTCATCGGGCTCGGGCATCTGGGCGTAGACCCGTCGTCCGTTCCGTGGACGTCCGAGGAGGTCATCGCGAACACGACGGGCTTTGACGCGTTCATCGACGGACACTCGCACACGACCATCCCGATGGAAGTGGTGCTCGATGAGGAGGAGAACGAGGTCGTCCTGACGCAGACCGGCTCCTATTTCAATGCGCTCGGGCAGATGACGATCTCCCCGGAGGGCGAGATCACGACCGAGCTTCTCGAGGCGGACAATGTAAAGGCAAGGCTTTATGACGGTATTATGGCGCAGACGGCTGATGTCGCCGATGAGACGGCGGACGCGGTCGCGGAGGTTGAGAATGCGTGGATCACGCAGGTGAACGACGAGCTC
>CANQYP010000251.1 GCA_947628045.1 uncultured Lachnospiraceae bacterium
TGATCTCCGCCCCGATGAACAGCAGGTACATGCTGCCGTAGAGCCACAGCATCACCACCACCAGCGTCGTCAGGCTGCCGTAGATCACCGACATGCTGCCGGCATAGTCGAGGTAGAGCGAAAAGCCGTAGGAATACACCGCCCAGGAGATCGCCGAAAACACCGCCCCCGGGAACTGCCCGAAGAACCTCTGCCGCGTGTCCGGCAGAAACGTATACAGCACCACGAACAGCACGATGAGCACGAGCAGCGCGATCGCCATCGGCGTCACCAGAAGATCCCCGGTATACCTGTCCAGGTTAGGGAAACGTCTGCTCAGATAATCCTGAATGCTGTACCCGAACACCAGGATCGCCAGACTCAGGATCAGCGCGAGGATCATCAGGATCATGTAAAACGCCGCCCGGATTCGCGTCACCAGGTAGTTCTTGGTCTTCTGTACCCCGTAGATCGAATTCATTCCGTCCGCGAGACCCATGATCGCCTTCCCCGCCGTCCAGAGAGCCGCGATCGCCGTCCACGAGATCACCGCGATCGGCTGGTTGTAGATCGCGTCGACGATCGGCTCAAGAAACTCGATCATGCCCATCGGCGTGATATTCTCGATCGTCGTCAGCACCTGCTGCTGTGTGATCGGCGTAAACTGAACCAGCGTCAAAAGCAGCATCAGCACCGGAAAAAAACTCATGATGATGAAAAACGCCGCCTCCGCGGAATGAGCCCTGACACGATCCCTGTCCATCTTATACATGAATTTGAAGATCAGTTCCTTCACCCTCGTCATGAATGCCTTCCCCAAACTTTCTTTCCTCTGTCGTGTGATAGAAATCCCAAAAGATGCCCTGAAGATGGTTCTGCCTTCCCGTCATCCGCCGATGACCTCACAGTGGTAATAGTATTCCAGAATCTCCCGGTAATCCAGCCCTTTCTCAGCCAGGGCCGCCGCGCCGTACTGGCTCATGCCGATCCCATGCCCATAGCCCCCGCCGTGGACCGTCACCGTTTCGACCGGCACACCGGGCTCGCACTCAATCCAGAAAAACGCGCTCGGCAGCGCCGCCATCCCCGCGCGCTCCTCCCCGTCCCTCAAGCGGAGCGTCGCCTGCGCGGGCGATAATGCCTGCCGGATCTCATACTCGCCGCGAACGATCCGCACGGAACTGCCGTTTCGGATTTCCAGCTCCTGCACCTGACCGTTCCCCGCGCGTTTCACGACACGAATCTCCTCGATCGAATCCGCCAGCCAGCCATACTGCGCCTCCAGATGTTTCAGGATACGCTGTGCGGAAAGCTCCGCCGTCCAGCGCAGCCAGGGAGACTCAAACTCCGCGCCCGCGTCCGGCTCCCGCGACAGGAATTCCCGGAACGCCTCGTCGCTGTCCAGGTCACCGCGCTGCTCCGACTGACAGGAGGTCGAGTAATACTGGATCTCATCGAGCGGCAGGATCTCGCCCTTTGTCCCTTCCACCGCCCGCCTGGACTGCTCATTCGCCTGATAATTATTATACACCTGATAGCCCACGCTGTCATCCAGATCCGCCGCGAAATTTTCCCGCGCGGTTCGGATACAGTTACAGGCATAAGTCCTGGCGCAGACCGCCTGCGCCTTCTGCGCCTCCAAGGGATAGTCGGACGGCATCTCGCTCGCCACGACGCCGCACAGATACTCCTCCAGCGAGAGCTCGTTTACCAATGCGATCCCGTCCGCCTCCCGGTACAGCCAGAGCGTCCCCTGATACTGTGGGGGCGCGTCGGCGCGTTTCAGCGATGTCACCGTGATCGGCAGACCGTCCTTCTGGCGGATCTGCAGGACTTGTCCCTCGGCAAGCTCCTCCGCACGGACCGCGTACGTCCTGCCCTTTCGGATCCGCCGTCCGTCCTGTTTCACGGTAAACGCCTTCTCACAGGCAAGCGCCACCTCTGCGTGATATGCCCCGGCAAACGCATCGTCGAGAATGCGCACGCGTATCGAATCCGGCAGCCTTGTCCCTTCCTGCAGCTCACTCGGAGCGAACTCCTGCGTTTCCGGCAGATCCTCGGTCTGCACAGCCGTCTGCCGAATGCCTGTCGCCGCCTCCCGCGCAGAGCGCTCTCCGTACCGGACATACCGCCAGAGCAGGAAAAGCACGGCGCCCGTGATCACAGCTGCCGCGGCGACCTGCAAGCCGGCTGCCAGCCGGAGCCTCCATTTCCTGTTCTTGTCCATCCGGCACCTCTGCAAATCTTATGGTATATGACCAGTCTAATCTACCGTATGCCGGAGAACCTCCTTCTATGACAGAAACCCTGTGACAGAAAGCGCGAAAAAAGCCGTCCCGCATGAGACGGCGCAGGTTGCTTATGCCTGATTGATGTAGTTGATCAGTCCCTCTGCCTTGATGATCTTCTGCATGAACTCCGGGAACGCCTGCCCCTGATAGCTCGTGCCCTTCGTGCGGTTATAGATCACGCCGCAGTCAAAGTCGATCTCGACCTCGTCGCCCGCCTCGATGCCCTTCGACGCCTCCGGGCACTCGATGATCGGCAGTCCGATGTTGATCGCGTTGCGGTAAAAGATCCGCGCAAAGGTCTCCGCGATCACGCAGCTCACGCCCGCCGCCTTGATCGCGATCGGCGCGTGCTCCCGCGAAGAACCGCAGCCGAAATTCTTCTCCGCGACGATGA
>CANQYP010000252.1 GCA_947628045.1 uncultured Lachnospiraceae bacterium
ATGTCTTTGATTTCCTTTGCCTGTACCCATTTTGCCTCTTCCGGGATCGGAGCAGCGCCATGATGAACGCCCTGAGCAACCGGGCACATCTCTTCTACTTCGCGTGAATAAATCATTGTATTACTCCTTTCAATATGTATTTAATTTCGTAACTACTCATTTTCTTCATAGTTACTTAATTTCTACTCATTCTCTCATAAAATGGCAGATTCGTCAACTACTCATTATACCCATTTGGGTTCATCGACTGCCATCTCCAGGAGTCCGCGCACATCTCCTCGATGCCGTACTGCGCCTCCCAGCCGAGCTCCGCCTTCGCCTTCGACGGATCCGCGTAGCACTGCGCGATGTCGCCCGCGCGGCGTGGCTTGATCTCGTACGGCAACGTCTTCCCGCACGCCTTCTCGAACGCGTGGAGCACCTGCAGCACACTGTAGCCCTTGCCCGTGCCGAGGTTGTAGATGCGCACCTGCGGCTCGTCGTCGAACTTTTTCATCGCCTTGACATGCCCCTTCGCGAGGTCCACGACATGAATGTAGTCGCGCACGCCCGTGCCGTCCGGCGTATCGTAGTCATTCCCGAACACCCCGAGTTTCTCGAGCTTGCCGACCGCCACCTGCGCGATATAGGGCACAAGGTTGTTCGGAATGCCCTTCGGATCCTCGCCGATGATGCCCGCCTTGTGCGCGCCGATCGGGTTGAAATAACGCAGGAGCACCACGCTCCACTCCGGATCCGACACATGCAGGTCCGTCAGGATCTGCTCGAGCATCGCCTTCGTCTGCCCGTACGGGTTCGTGATCTGCCCCTTCGGGCAATCCTCCGTGATCGGCACAAATGCCGGATCACCGTACACCGTCGCCGACGAGCTGAAGATGATCTTCTTCACGCCGTGATTCCGCATGACGTCGCAGAGATTCAATGTGCCCGTAATGTTGTTGTGGTAATATTCGAGCGGTTTGCGCACGGACTCTCCCACCGCCTTGTAACCCGCGAAATGAATCACCGAGTCGATCGCCTCGTTCTCGAAGATCCGGTTCACCGCCTCTTTGTCGAGCATGTCGACGTTATAAAACTTTACCTTTTTCCCGGTGATCTGCTCCACGCGCTCCAGCGCCTCCTCGTTGGAATTGTAGAGATTGTCCATCACGACGACCTCGTATCCGCTCTCGAGCAGCTCCACGCAGGTGTGGCTCCCTATGTATCCGGCGCCGCCGGTGACCAATACTGCCATAGCTTGTCCTCCTTATAAGTTGATTCATAAATGTAACATACGGAGCTGTTTCACAAACCCCGGTAAATCTCATTATAGATTTGAAAGTCAGTTTTGTAAAGCGGCTCTCTATAACAACTTTTCATCAAGTTGCTTTTTTACTTCTTCCGACAAGCTCCCAATTTCATACCCTTTAGACAAATATGTACATTCGTCGTAATAATCCGATTGATATTGTTTCACAAATATTGCCAGCACCCTGCATGTCGGATTCGTCAATCGTTTTACGCTTTCATTGTAAAGTGTAACCGGAATATCCGCTGTTTTCCCATATCGAAAGCCTACACTCAGCACTGCTTTCGTGTCTCCGACAAAATAATCAGCGCTTATGACGATTCCGCTGTTTATGAAATCTCCAACCATGCAGTTGTGATACAGCAAGTCTGGCAAATATGGTAATACAGCAAGTTTCTGTTGAGATCTTCCCCCAGTGTCTACTTTAATATCTCTAACAGATAATTTCCTGTTTAAGCAGGCAGAATAAAACTGCTGTGCAGGCAAGCTCGTTTTCACCCCAGTCAGATGTAAATAGTTCATATCCCGGAATCCAACACAGCTTGTACAGATACTATCTTTCCTGCGATACACAATTAAAAAATGCTTATCCTTTAGTTTAGCGTCGTATTCTTTCGCAGCTTTCAAAATAATCAGCAAAGCCTGATCAGCATTATAGTTTTTCATCCATGTTCCTCTTTTAGCAAAAAAGGCTGCCCTTCTGGACAACCTTTTCCTGCTGTATTATCGCTGATTTTTCTGTTGTCTGCCAACTTGCCATCCTTCAACATATGGCTTTTCTGTGGAGTTTTTCTGTTGCTCCCCAACTAACCAGCTCACGAACTGGCATAAATGTCAGATTTTTAGGGTGTCAGCGCACCCAGACAAGTTTCCTTATCCTGTTATCATTATATGAATTTTTACTCATCATGTCAACAGATTTCAGCGAAATTAATTGCCTCTTTTCTCGCATTACTTTATTATAACGTACTATTTTAAGTGTAAAACGGGCGGAACAACCACCAGGTGTTCCGCCTATTGTATGACCCAGAATGCCGTATCCTAAATTTTGACTCCTAGCAAAGCTAGGTGGGTAACCGCAGCACAGGTGTCTGTCTTCCACTGCAAACGGAGGCCTGACATAGGCTGTGCGATATAGGAATCCCATAAAAGTAAATGTAGGTTCAAAATACTAGGACTCTCGTACACCCCAGGAACGTACTTGCAGTTCTTACTGATAGTATAACCCAGCACGCCGCGATAATCAACTTATTTTTCAAGCAAATTCTACCAAAATTTTTTTGCGTGAAAAACTTCATCGTGAAGTGAAAAGTTTATTTCCACTTTGAAAAGTACCAGAAAAAAAGTGGCATTTACTCATACAGAAAGCAGTGAA
>CANQYP010000253.1 GCA_947628045.1 uncultured Lachnospiraceae bacterium
TCCTCGCCTGAGAAATTTGTGCTCTTAAGATGAAAATATTATACCCCCCCCCGCTCGCATTCTGTCAACTTCATCAAGCGCAAATTCCCCTCTTGCCATCTTTCCGCAAAAACTTTATAATAAGAGAAAATAACGAGGTGACGATTCCTATGGATCAGAAATACACAAAACAGCTCGGCGATATCCTGAAACAGATGGCGAGCACCGACCAGATCCGCCTCTCGGATATCCCGGATATCGACCTGTATATGGATCAGGTGACGCATTTCATGGAAGACCATCTGCAGGCGTCCAGGCGTTACGAGGACGACAAGATCCTCACCAAGACCATGATCAACAACTACGCGAAGAACAAGCTCCTGCCGCCCCCGGAGAAGAAACGCTACTCCCGGGAGCATATGGTCGTGCTGATCTTCATCTACTACCTCAAGGGGTTCCTGCCGCTCTCCGACATTCAGACGATCCTGAAACCGGTGACCGAGCGTTTCTGGGGCGCAGACAAGGAGTTCAACATCCAGAACATCTACGAGGAGATCTACGCCATCGAGAAGGAGCAGATCAACGGGACGATCCGCAGCGTGATGGACAGCTACCACAAGGCGTCGCACTCCT
This sequence comes from uncultured Lachnospiraceae bacterium, assembly GCA_947628045.1. GTDB lineage: Bacteria > Bacillota > Clostridia > Lachnospirales > Lachnospiraceae > Choladousia. The sequence goes on from CANQYP010000253.1 coordinate 613, forward strand.
TCTCCGAAGTCCCGGAAGAGGACCGCGAATTCCTGCAGTTTTTCTGTTTTATCTGTCTGCTGAGCCTGGATATCTATCTGAAAAAAGAAGTGATCGAGAAAATGATTGATTCGTTAAAATAGATTTGCACGCGCTTATAAAACGCCGCCCCGTGAAAACAGGGCGGCGTCCTTGTCTGATTCTGTGTTACGGTCTCTCCTGCCCCGCGGCGATCCGCGAGAACACCATCTCATAGCCGTCGTTGCCGTAGTTCAGTGAACGGTTCACGCGGCTGATCGTCGCCGTCGACGCGCCGGTCTTCTCCGCGATCTCCAGATAGGTCTTCTTCTCCTGCAGCATGCGCGCCACCTCATAGCGCTGCGAGAGGGAGAGCAGCTCATTCACCGTACACACGTCTTCAAAAAACAGATAACACTCTTCTTTGTCCTTCAGGCATAAGATCGCCTCAAACAACGCGTCTACCGCCTCTGTCCTGACCTTCTTGCTCATAATCTGCCTTCTCCTGTGCTCCCTTGCCGGATCCGCCCGGCACGGCATTTTGTTGTCCTTATTTTAACACTATACTTTAGTGCTGTAAAGTATTTTCTTACCAATCAGTCCAATGCGGCAAACTTTTTCGATGTTTTCCGTCAATGATGGAACAGCCGGATCCCCGTGAACACCATCGTCATGCCGTACTTGTCGCAGGTCGCGATGACGTCCTCGTCGCGCACCGACCCGCCCGGCTGCGCAATGTATTCGACGCCGGATTTGTGCGCGCGCTCAATGTTGTCGGAGAACGGGAAGAACGCGTCGGAGCCGAGCGTCACGCCCTTCATCTGATCCAGCCACGCGCGTTTCTCCTGCTCGGTGAAGACCTCCGGTCTCTCCGTGAAGACCTTCTGCCACGCCCCGTCGGCGAGCACGTCCATGTACTCCGCCCCGATGTAGACGTCGATCGCGTTGTCCCGCTCCGCGCGCGTGATATGCTCGGAGAACGGAAGGTTCAACACCTTCGGGCACTGGCGAAGGAACCAGTTGTCCGCCTTCTGTCCGGCAAGGCGCGTGCAGTGCACGCGGGACTGCTGCCCGGCGCCAATGCCGATCGCCTGTCCGTCCTTCACAAAGCAGACGGAATTCGACTGCGTGTATTTTAGTGTGATCAGCGCGATCTTCAGATCCGTCTTCGCACGCTCGGGCAACTCCTTCTGCTTTGTCACACAGTTCGAGATCAGCGCGTCGTCGATCGCGAGCTCCTGCCGCCCCTGCTCGAACGTCACGCCGTACACCTGCTTGCGCTCGATCGGGTTCGGGCGGTAATTCTCGTCGATCTGGATCACGTTGTAATTGCCCTTTTTCTTCTGACCGAGCAGCTCCAGCGCCTCGTCCGTGTAGCCCGGCGCGATCACGCCGTCGGACACCTCGCGCTTGATCAGCATCGCCGTGTCCCTGTCGCACACGTCAGACAGCGCGATGAAGTCGCCGAACGAGGACATCCGGTCCGCGCCTCTCGCTCTCGCGTACGCGCACGCAAGCGGGGAGAGCGGTCCGCAATCGTCCACCCAGTAGATCTTCGCGAGCGTCTCGTCCAGCGGGAGCCCCACCGCCGCGCCCGCCGGGGACACATGCTTGAACGAGGTCGCCGCCGGGAGCCCGGTCGCCTGTTTCAGCTCGCGCACGAGCTGCCAGCCGTTGAACGCGTCCAGGAAATTGATGTAGCCCGGTCTGCCCGAGAGCACCTTGATCGGGAGCTCGCTGCCGTCCTCCATGAAGATGCGGGAAGGTTTCTGGTTCGGGTTGCAGCCGTATTTCAAAGCAAGTTCATTCATATCGTCGTCCTCCTACCGGTTTTTATTGATAATTTTAGACTCATACTTCCCGCTCGCGATGTCGATATACCGCACGAACAGCGAGACCTTGTTGTCCTCGTTCAGGCTCGTCCAGAGCATCTGCGCAAACTCCTCCATGTCGTCCGGGATCGCCACCAGCTTCGGCTCGCCCTCAAAGCTCGGGAGCGGATCGCCGTCGCACTTGTAGGTGTGGAT
>CANQYP010000254.1 GCA_947628045.1 uncultured Lachnospiraceae bacterium
CGCCAGCTCGACAAACGGGTCCTTCGACGGGAAGTCCCGGCTGCCGCACAGCACGCTGTGCTCCAGGATATGCGCCACGCCCGTGCTGTCCGTCGGCGTCGTGCGGAACGCGATCCCGAACACCTTGTTCTCGTCCTCATTCTGCAGCACCATCACGCGCGCGCCGCTCTTTTTGTGGCGCAGCAAATAGCCGTCCGAGCGGATATCCTCGATCCGTTTCTGCATGACAAGCTCGTACTGCGGGATTTTCTCTAAATTCATGCTTCAGCCTCCTTGCTTTCTTCTTTATTTTCATATCTTACTTTGCCCAAACGCTGACCAGGCTGCCTCCAGACTTTTTCATTCTTCACTTCTCAGCCCTTCAGCCCTCTCGACTGCCTGTCCATGTCCTCGATTACAATATCATAGATTTCCCCGAGTGAGGCACAATATTCCAGAACCTTCCACGGCTCGTTCGTGTGGAAATGGATCTTGATCAGCTCCTCGTCCCCGACCGCCAGCAGGCAGTCCCCCTTGAAATGCTCCGTGAAATACGCACTGATCACATCCTCGTCCAGATCCGTGCCCTCGATCAAAAGCTGCGTGTCATACCTGAATTCCAACATTGCCTTGTCCTCCTTCTGCAAACTTTTCAAATCACAATCGCCTGTTTTCGTTTTCTGTCGTTTCCTCCGCTGCTCTTTCCGTTTCAATTCCGCCATCTCACCGCATCAGCTGCTCCATCTGCCGCTGCCTCAACGCATCAACTGCTTTATCCGCCGCCTCACCGCATCAGCTGCTCCATCTGCCGCTGCCTGCGGTACTTCCGCGTCGCGAACCGGTAGATCGCCCCTGTCAGCACGCCCCCGAGCAGCAGGAAAAACAGGATCGCCACCGCGCAGTGGAAGAAAAACGCGTCCGGCAGAATGCGGATCACCGGGTCCGTGACCGGATCGAAGATCCAGTAGTCATTGCGGAAAAAGATCTCATGAAACTTTATAAAAAAGCTGTCCCAGCTCGCGACCGCGAGAACGCCCAGCGCCAGCGGAACCACGAAGGTCAGAATCGAGACCAGTTTCAGGCTCCCGTAATCCCTGCGCCGCAGTTTCCTGGAGATCCCGAAGAGGAACCCCACGCCCGAGATCACCAGGAGATACTGGATCGCAAAAAAGATCCGTTTCACCTCGCGGAAATGCGTCTCGCCCTGCTCCGACATCGGGAAATCCGGGAACTCCAGTTTCTTCACGCCCTTCATCACCAGGTTGTAGTCGATCAGCGTATCGTAGTTCTCCCGGATCGTCTCCTCCGGCAGCCCCGTCCTGCTCTCCAGCTGCTGGTAACGGATATCGAAATAGTAGATCGTCCGCAGATTCAGCACCAGAACCACCGACACACAGGCGAGGAACAGAAAGCCGATCAGCGCCAGCAGAAGATTCGACGGCGTCACGACCGGGCGCGGTCGCTGAGGCGCGTATCCCCGTCCCGGAGTCCTGCCCCGCCCTGAACCGCTGCCGCGCCCCTGCATGCGGCGGCTGTCGTCTCGCCGTCCACGTCCCTGTGCACGGCGGCTGTCGTCATCCTCCCAGCCAGAACTCTGACCCCGCCTGCCGGAAGACATACGGCTCCCCGCAGAAGTGCCGCGCGCCCTCGACGGAGCCCTTCTTCCTGTATCCGGCACCTCAATCTCTCTGTAATTGTCCTGATCCGGCGTCTTTCGTCTTGCCATGATTTCCCCTTTATCTCTGCGCCTTTTTCCGTGTTGCGCCTTGCCTGATGCAGCGATCATTATGCTCGCATACATATTACCACAGAAAGAAAAAGCTGTAAACTAATTTACAACTTCTAGTAAAACGGAATCTAAATATAGTATACCAACGCGAAACGCTCCGCAAACCGTTTCCGGTCTGCGGAGCGCCCGTATTTACTGCTATCGATGATCCTTTCGGATCTGCATGGAAATATCTTACTCGTTTCCGTACAGCGCGATCAGCTTGTTCAGATACTCATATCTCTCCTTCGCGTAAGCTTCGGACTTGTCGAACAGCATCGCGGCTCTCTCCGGATTCGCTCTCATCAGGGAGTTGTAGCGGACCTCACCGTTCAGGAATTCCTTGTAATCCTCGGTCGGAGCCTTGGAATCCAGGGTGAATGCCGGCTTGCCCTCAGCCTTGAGCGCCGGATTGTAGCGGAAGCAGTGCCAGTAACCAGCCTTTACAGCCAGCTCTTCCTCGGTCTGCGCCTTGCTCATGCCCTTCTTGATGCCGTGGTTGATACACGGAGCGTAAGCGATGATGAGCGACGGTCCCGGATAAGCCTCAGCCTCTGCGATCGCCTTGACAGTCTGGTTGAAGTCCGCGCCCATAGCGATCTGCGCAACGTACACGTAGCCGTAGCTCATCGCGATGGAAGCCATATCCTTCTTCTTCACTTCCTTGCCGCCCGCAGCGAACTGCGCAACCGCGCCGGTCGGTGTGGACTTGGAGGACTGTCCGCCTGTGTTCGAGTAAACCTCGGTATCGAATACCATGATGTTGACATCCTGGCCGCTCGCGAGCACGTGGTCCACGCCGCCGAAGCCGATGTCGTATGCCCAGCCGTCGCCGCCGAAGATCCACTGAGACTTCTTGGCGAGGTAATCCTTA
>CANQYP010000255.1 GCA_947628045.1 uncultured Lachnospiraceae bacterium
GGCATGTTGTCCGCACCCTGCAGCAGTTCCACTTCATTGAGGACTTTGTATTTCTTGTGTTTATGTGGGCGCAGGAAGTTATAATAGGCGACCCAGAGGGCAAGGTCATAGTTGGCGCCGTCGATGTTGTCAAAGCCGTTTGTATGGCGGTAGGAAGCCTTATAGGTGCGGTTGAGCCGTTCGATCATCTGCTTGAACGGGCGGTATTCCCTGGAGACGGCATCGTCGTTGGTAAGCCCGATCACCTGTGTGATCTTGAAGGTAAAATCTTTCCCAAACTTCCTTGCGAATTCCATTGCGGCGAGGGGATAGGCGCTGTAGCCGTCGGCGATGAACTTAAATTTTTCCGGCAGCTTTGTAAGGCCCCGGAAGGCCATCCGCATGGCAAGGATACAAGGGCCGACGCCACGGTTGTCAGAGACCTGATATCCGATGATGGAGCGGGAAGCGGCGTTCATGATGAGCCAGACATAGGTTTTGATGCCGCGTATCTTGATATAGGTTTCGTCAGCGGTGAACACGCTGCCCTTTTCGTAAGGGTAGTGGTCAACAAAAGGCTTGATGCAGATGGCTGCGGTCTTGCAGTAGTTGGCGATCTGCTGGTGGGAGATGCTGATGTTATAGAGGTCTTTCAGCGCCTGGGAAGTTTTGCGCAGGGAGAGGCCAAGATTGATATGGAGTGTCAGGCACAGGGACATGACATGGGCATTATGCTTGCTGAATTTCAGGGAAGATGCGTTCTTTGGCAGGGAGTTTAAGTCCATGCGGAAAAAATCCATCGTAAATTCGCGGTAGATGTAGTGGAGCTTATATTTGTTTTTGCCGTAATCCTCTCTGAGATCGTCCTTATCCACCTTCTTCAGGTTATGAAGATAATAAGGGCATTTGGGATTGACGCACTTGTGGATGATAAAGTGTTTCCGATCCTTTTTGGGGACGAGGGCATTTCCGCAGTGGGGGCAGCGCAGCTTTATGGAAGAGAATCGGCTTTCAGCAGGAGAAAACCTTGCGGCACAGACCTTACAGAGGAGCTGACCTTTGGGACCGTTATTCTTGTAAAGGAACGGTTTCGGTGCATGACAGCGGGGGCAGGAGCAGCCATCAGGGATATCGCATTCAGAGCGGCGGCTGACAGGGCGGATCTTTTTAGCATAGCGTTTCTCGTAGTAAGGGATGAGGTCTTTGTAGTCCCAGTCCTGACGGAAGTCGGTAACGAGAGGGAGTTCGTCAACCTTGAACTTCTGGTATTTTGGGGAATGGGAGTCATCAAAGGCCCACTGCTTGAGAGGGATGTATCTGCAGATGAAATTTAAAAACCAGCAGTTTTGCTGGTAAAGATATTGAATTACAGAAAGTAAGTATTGTATAATGTCCATGAGCATTGGCTCCTTTCGGTTGATGGAATTTTGGTCGAGGACATTATACCAGAAAAGGGAGGTCAATGCTCTTTTTATTTTCGATTTCCCTTAAGATCAAGGTTTTCATTAAAGTTTAGCAATAAAAAAACAGGTAGTTTTTGACACTACCGTAAAATATGAGGAGGATATCGAGATGAGAAAGAGGAAGAAATATTTTGCCGCATTGCTGGCGGTTGTGATGTGCTTAGGACTTGCGGCCTGCGGGAAGGATTTCGACGCGGCGGGGTATGTGAAGAGCGTGCTCGACGCAAATTACCACGGGGAATACGAGGAGTATGCGGAGTTCCGGGGGCTCAGCGAGGAATCGGCGAAGATGGAGATCGAGAATAATATGAATTTTCTTGCCCTGCAGGAGTTTAACTCCCTTCAGGTAGAGGTCGGGGATGAGACGAAGAATGCGTTCCTCGACTGCATCAAGTCCATCATGCCTCTGGCAAAATATGAGGTAAAGGAAGCCGAGAAACAGGATGACGACAGCTACGTGGTGACCGTGGAAGTGACGCCCTCCGACATCTATCAGACACTGGAGGACAACAGCGCTGCCGTGACGCAGGAAATGCTGAATAACGGACAGAATCCGCTGGAAGATGGGGAGGCTTTCGTGGACCTGATGATCCAGTCCGTAAACCGGTCTATCGAGGGAAATACATACGGGGAGCCGTCCACCATCGAGGTGAAGGTAGCGAAGGACGAGGACGACGCGTACGCGATCGACGAGAGTGAGATGAGCAAGATCGAGGAAGCGCTGTTCCCACAGGCATAAGAGGGTCTGGTGATATGTTATCCAATCAGGTGCTGCACAGGACAGTGCAGAGTATACAGAGAATCGCAGATCTCGGGTGCTCTCTGTGGGATATGCGGGGCATCTGCCTTGCGGAGACATCGGAGAAGGAGAAGAGCCTTTCCGGGGAAGTGGCCGGCTTTTTGAAGATCTGCGGCGGTTCCCCGGAGGAGCCCGGAGCGGAAGATGTGCGTGAGGAGCGGGGATTATTTCTCGTTCGTGACGACGGTGAGCCGGTGTATGTGCTGGCGGTGCGCGGGGAGAGAGAGAAGCTCGCTCTGGCGGGGCGGTTCGGGACGGAGCAACTGGAGAGCCTTCTGACCGCGTACAGGGAGCGTATGGACAAGAACCGTTTTATGCAGAATCTGCTCCTTGATAATATCCTTCTCGTGGACGTCTATAATCAGGCGAAGAA
>CANQYP010000256.1 GCA_947628045.1 uncultured Lachnospiraceae bacterium
CCCGCGTGCTGCCGGTGGAGGATATGCCGTTCCTTCCGAACGGCCGTCCGCTGGACATCGTGCTGAACCCGCTGGGCGTGCCGTCCCGTATGAACATCGGGCAGGTGCTGGAGATCCATCTGAGCCTCGCGGCGAAGGCGCTCGGATTCAACGTTTCGACTCCGGTCTTCGACGGGGCGAATGAGGAAGATATCATGGACACTCTGGATCTCGCGAACGATTACGTGAATCTCGAGTGGGATGAATTCAAGGCAAAGCATGAGCAGGAGCTGCTCCCGGAGGTGATGGATTACCTCTACGAGAACCGGGATCACAGGAAGGTCTGGAAGGGCGTTCCGATCTCGCGGGACGGAAAGGTGAGGCTGCGCGACGGGCGCACCGGCGAGTATTTCGACAGCCCGGTCACGATCGGGCATATGCATTACCTCAAGCTGCACCATCTGGTGGACGACAAGATCCACGCGCGTTCGACCGGTCCGTATGCGCTGGTGACGCAGCAGCCGCTCGGCGGCAAGGCGCAGTTCGGCGGTCAGCGTTTCGGTGAGATGGAGGTCTGGGCGCTCGAGGCGTACGGCGCGTCCTACACGCTGCAGGAGATCCTGACGGTCAAGTCGGACGATGTGGTGGGGCGTGTGAAGACGTACGAGGCGATCATCAAGGGCGAGAACATTCCGCAGCCGGGCATTCCGGAATCTTTCAAAGTACTTTTGAAGGAACTCCAGTCGCTCGGTCTGGATGTCAAGGTGCTCAAGGACGACAACACCGAGGTTGAGCTGATGGAGTCGATCGATTACGGCGATACGGATCTCCGCTCGATCATCGAGGGCGACCGCGGCGGTTACAACCGGGAGGAAGAACGCCTTGGCAACTACGGTTTCAGCAAGCAGGAGTTTGAGGACGGCGAGCTGGTGGATGTCGAGGAAGAAGAGGAAGAGGAATCTGACGAAGACCTTTTTTTAGACCTGGAAGAGACTTTTGACGAAGAATAGCAATTGCTTGTGAAAGGAGTACCGCCATGCCAGTGATGACAAACAATGAAGGCTATCAGCCGATGACATTTGACGCGATCAAGATCGGGCTTGCCTCCCCGGAGAAGATCCGGGAGTGGTCGCACGGAGAGGTGACCAAGCCGGAGACGATCAATTACCGGACGCTCAAGCCGGAGAAGGACGGACTTTACTGCGAGCGCATTTTCGGACCGAGCAGGGACTGGGAGTGCCATTGCGGCAAGTACAAGAAGATCCGCTACAAGGGCGTGGTCTGCGACCGCTGCGGCGTGGAAGTGACGAAGTCTTCTGTCCGCAGGGAGCGCATGGGACATATCGAGCTTGCGGCTCCGGTATCCCATATCTGGTATTTCAAGGGCATCCCGTCCAGGATGGGACTGATGCTGGATCTCTCTCCGCGCACGCTGGAGAAGATTCTGTACTTTGCGAACTATATCGTGCTGGAACCCGGCGCGACAGACCTGCACTACAAGCAGGTGCTGACGGAGCGGGAATACCAGGAGGCACGGGAGAAATGGGGCAGCGCGTTCCGCGCCGGCATGGGCGCCGAGTCCATCAAGGAGCTGCTCGAGGCGATCGACATGGAGAAGGAGTCCGAGGAGCTCAAGAAAGGACTTCGCGAGTCCACGGGTCAGAAACGCGCGCGCATCATTAAGCGGCTGGAGGTCGTCGAGGCGTTCCGCGAGTCCGGGAACCGCCCGGAGTGGATGATCATGACCGTGATCCCGGTGATCCCGCCGGATCTGCGCCCGATGGTGCAGCTTGACGGCGGACGTTTCGCGACGTCGGACCTGAACGATCTGTACCGCAGGATCATCAACCGCAACAATCGTCTGAAGAGACTGCTGGATCTCGGCGCGCCGGATATCATCGTGCGCAACGAGAAACGTATGCTGCAGGAGGCGGTCGACGCGCTGATCGACAACGGTCGCCGCGGCAGACCGGTCGTAGGGCCGGGCAACCGGGCGCTGAAGTCTCTGTCTGACATGCTGAAGGGAAAATCCGGACGTTTCCGTCAGAACCTGCTCGGAAAACGTGTGGACTATTCCGGGCGTTCCGTTATCGTCGTGGGACCGGAGCTGAAGATCTATCAGTGCGGGCTGCCCAAGGAGATGGCGATCGAGCTGTTCAAGCCTTTCGTGATGAAGGAGCTTGTGGCGAACGGGACTTCCCACAATATCAAAAACGCGAAGAAGATGGTGGAGCGTCTGCAGCCGGAGGTCTGGGACGTGCTCGAGGATGTCATCAAGGAGCACCCGGTGATGCTGAACCGCGCTCCCACACTGCACCGCCTCGGCATTCAGGCGTTTGAGCCGATCCTGGTCGAGGGCAAGGCGATCAAGCTGCATCCGCTCGTGTGTACCGCGTTCAACGCGGACTTCGACGGAGACCAGATGGCGGTACACCTTCCGCTGTCCGTGGAGGCGCAGGCGGAGTGCCGTTTCCTGCTGCTCTCCCCGAACAACCTGCTGAAGCCGTCGGACGGCGGTCCTGTGGCGGTTCCGTCGCAGGATATGGTGCTCGGCATCTACTATCTGACGCAGGAGCGGCCGGGCGCGCTCGGCGAGGGCAAGTTCTTCCGCAGCGTGAGCGAGGCGAT
>CANQYP010000257.1 GCA_947628045.1 uncultured Lachnospiraceae bacterium
TCGAGCTGATGGCTCGCGATCGGATACCAGCCGCTCGCGATGGAACCGGTGCACTTGCCGTTCTCGACGACGACCGGGTTGGCTGCCGGGCGGTAAGCGCCGAGGAACGCGTCCCTGCTCGTGTCAAAGCCGTCCACCGGCGTGTTGACCGAGAAGTAGGAATAGTGATTGCGGCGCTCGCGGTACTCAGTCTTGTGGTAGATCGTGGATCCGATCACCTCGACCTCGCCGGTGCTTAAGTTCCGCTGGTAATTCGTCATGTCGTCGGTCGCGTTCCACAGGCAGAACTCCACGTAGGAGAAGATCTGGAACTTTTTCTCAGCGTTCGTGTCGTTCGTCACGGTGAGCTGGTTGACCTCGCAGGTCGCGTCGAACGGGACGAAGTTCAGCAGCTCCGCCTTCAGACCGTTTTTGGATGATGTAAATTTGGAATAGCCGATGCCGTGGCGGCACTCGTAGCTGTCCAGCTCCGTCTGGGTCGGCTGCCAGCCCGGGTTCCAGGTCGTGCCGTTCTCTTTAATATAGTAGTATTTGCCGTTGGAATCGTACGGCACGTCGTTGTAGCGGTACCGCGTGATGCGCAGCAGCTTTGCGTCCTTGTAGAAACTGTAGCCGCCGCAGGTGTTGGACACCAGGGAAAAGAAATCGTTGCTGCCGAGATAGTTGATCCAGGGCAGCGGGGTCTTGGGTGTGGTGATGACGTACTCTTTGTGCGCATCGTCGAAATAACCAAATTTCATAGCTGTTCTCCTTTTTTGTATGTGTGCTTTGTAAAGAAAACGTTTACGTGGCTCGGACGAGCCTTAATGTATTCAGTATATCCTATTTTTATATGGAAATCAATAGAAACGAATTTCAAAAAAATAGGTAGAAATAGACAAAAAAGAAACGAACATTTTGGACAAAACAGCAAATATGTGCATAAAGGGCTGGAAAAGGCAAAGTAATCATTGAGTTTTTGACGGGATTATATTATAATAAGACACTAACTAAAACGTTTTCGCTGTCACCGGACGCCCGGGAGAACAGGAGAGAGAATTATGGTATCAATGAAAGATGTGGCAAAAGCGTGCGGCGTCTCTGTAGCGACGGTCAGCAAGGCGCTGAACAATTACAGCGACGTCGGGGAGGAAAAACGCCGGGAGATCAAGGAGACGGCACGGCGCATGGGCTATCTGCCGAACCTGTCGGCGCGCGCGCTGAAGACGAAACGCACTTACAATCTGGGCATTCTCTTCGTGGACGAGGCGCAGAGCGGGCTGACGCACGACTATTTCAGCAGCATCATCGAGAGCTTTAAGGTGACGGCGGAGGCAAAGGGGTACGACATCACCTTCGTGAACAGCAATATGTCCAGGTCCAACCTCGGCAGGAGCTATTACGAGCGCTGCCGCTACCGCGGGCTGGAGGGCATCGTGATCGCTTGCATCGATTTCTACACGCCGGAGACGCAGCAGCTGATCCGCAGCGACTTGCCGGTGGTGACGATCGACTATGTGTTCGACGGCAGGACGTCGGTCGCCTCGGACAATGTGCGCGGAATGCGCGAGCTGATGGAGTATATCTGCGGCATGGGGCACCGGAAGATCGCGTATATCCACGGGTTTGACTCCTCGACGACGCGGGACAGGCTCACCAGCTTTTACCGGGTGCTCTCGGACTACGGGATCGAGGCGTCGGAGGAGTATGTGAGACAGGCGGCGTACCGCGACACGGAGGAGACCCAGCGGCAGACGGGCGAGCTTTTGGACCTGCCGGATCCGCCGACGTGCATCATCTGCCCGGACGACTTTGCGGCGCTCGGCTGTATCCGCGCGGTGCAGGCGCGGGGACTTCGGATCCCGGAGGATGTCTCGGTCGTCGGGTTTGACGGGATCACGGTCTCGCAGGTGCTCGAGCCGCGGCTGACCACGGTCCGGCAGGACACGCGGACGATCGGGCGGCGCGCGGCGGAGGAGCTGATCAGCCTGATCGAGAACCCCAGGACGACGCTGGCGGAGAAGATTCTGGTGCCGGGCGAGCTGGTGCCGGGGGATTCGGTGCGGCGGATGAATTAGACAAATTTAACAAACCCGGAACCGCCCGAAAAATAAGGCAAAACGGGTCTCACAAAAGCAACTTTTCTACATTTTCGGGACAAGAATTGTGAAATATGTCAAAATGTATAAAAGGGATAAATTTTCTATTGAAATATTGCACAATCTGATGTATATTTAGTGCAGTTAAACGATTTCGTTAGAAATTCGCTGTAACTGTCACTAAAAACATAAAGCTTAACAAATTCAAGGAGGAAAACAAGAATGAAAAGAAAAGCTTTATCAATGATCCTGGCGACCGCTATGGTTGCTGCGACCATCGTTCCGGCTACGGCTGTGAACGCTGAGGAAGAGGGCAAGGTCCTCAACATCCGTGTTTGGAACACCGAGTTCCAGGAGAGACTGGTAGACCACTATCCGGGATACGAGAAGGTGGACGACACACACGGCAAGATCGGTGATGTTGATGTAGTATGGAACGTTACCGCTACCACGGACAACGCTTACCAGAACGCTCTGGACGAGGCTCTGCTGGCGCAGGAGTC
>CANQYP010000258.1 GCA_947628045.1 uncultured Lachnospiraceae bacterium
CGAGCCGCCGTGGCATAGCACAGCACCGCCAGCAGCACGACGATCCGGAGCACATGGCGGAGCCTATCGTCGACCCGCGCCGGACAGCAGTCCGCGACCGCCGCCATAAGCTTGTCCATCTGTCCCCCGCACCGCGCGCACAGATGGCACGCCCGCTCTTTGCACCGCGCGCGCAGACCATCCGCCTGCACTTCATGCCGCGGTTCCTGCCGCACACCCGCCTGTACTTCATGCCGCAGCTCCTGCCGTGCATCTGCTTGTACTCCATTCCGCAGCTCCTGCCGCGCATCCACTTGTACTTCATGCCGCAGCTCCTGCCGCGCATCCACTTGTACTTCATGCCGCAGCTCCTGCCGCGCATCCGCCCTGCCGCTCTGTGCCTCCCCCTCCTTTGCTCCGAATCCTTCGAGAATCCCCGCAAGCGCCAGGATAAACACATTGAAGATCAGCACGCACAGATGCGCGTTGATCGTGCTGTAGGCAAGCGTCATCAGAACCGCCCAGCCCAGCGCGTGATCCTTTTCCTGCATGATCTTTCTGCCGAGCAGGTAATATCCGAGCGCAAGGAGCGCCGCGAACAGCACGCCGTACGTCAGCATTTCCTTGAGGAACGCGCAGTCCACATAATTGTAGACCCGGCTCGAATCCTTCATCAGGCTGCCCTGCCCGAACCAGCGGATCCCCTCTCCGAACAGAGAGAATCCGTAAGTCTGAATCGCCTGTTTCCCCAGCGCCAGTCTGCCGTTAAGCGCCTCGTTCAGGCGCTGCATCCAGCCGATCTCCGGGTCGTAGAAATAGTGGAGCGCCGTCGTCGCGACGGTCAGCAGAAGGAACGCATATTTCACCGCAAATCCCCGGAGCCTGTCCACCCATCGGGACCGGTACTCCCTCGTCCAGACAAAGAAACCCGCGATGCCCAGCACCGCAAGGTAAAAATCCGTTCTGGAATCCGTCACCCGGTACATCAGATAATTCAGCGCCAGCAGGACAAGCCCCTCCAGGACACGGATCTTCTCCCGGACACAGAACCAGATCAGCGTCATGAACAGGAGCAGATGCGCCGGATATCCGCAATAATTGTATCCCAGGCTGTGCCGCATACGCCCCTGCTCGTTCCAGATCAGATCCTCGATCAGCCCAAGCTGCGACGCCGCCACCGTGACGACCATAAACGCCGCCTGCACCACGAACGTCCACTTCAGGATCTTCCGATAATCGATCGTCCGCGAAAAGTACAGAAAGATCACCACCGGTATGATCTGCTGGTTGTGCAGCGCATGTCCTGACAGCGCGCAGCCCGCCACGATCAGAAACAGCCCCGTGACGTCTCTTCTGGTATACTCTGCCCGCGTCAGAAACTGCGAGAGCAGCAGCAGATACGCCGCCGCCTCAATGTAATCCCTCGCGCCGTCCACAAAGGCAAACGTCTTCCACTGGCTGGCGCCGAGCAATGCGCAGAGCAGCCACAGGATATAGGCTGCAAAGAAAAAATATTCTTCCTTGTTTCTCTGTCTGTCCATAGTTCCCCGTTTCCATGATCTTCCTCATAGTTCCTGCCTATTTTAGCATAGATCGCCCCGCGATACAAGGGCGTTTCCTATGCAAAGAAATACCGCAACCCTTGCAGTTGCGGTATTTCCTGATTTTTAACGTCTAAATTGATCAGAGTTATCTTAGAACTTCCCAGCGTCCGCCGCCTCCTGGACGGAGACAGCCACCGCGACGGTCATGCCAACCATCGGGTTGTTGCCCGCGCCGATCAGACCCATCATCTCAACGTGAGCCGGAACGGAGGACGAACCCGCGAACTGCGCGTCGGAGTGCATACGACCGAGCGTATCGGTCATGCCATAGGACGCCGGACCTGCCGCCATGTTGTCCGGGTGGAGCGTACGCCCTGTGCCGCCGCCGGACGCCACGGAGAAGTACTTCTTGCCCGCCTCGGTGCGCTCCTTCTTATAGGTGCCTGCCACCGGATGCTGGAAACGGGTCGGGTTCGTGGAGTTGCCGGTGATGGAGACGTCCACATTCTCCTTCCACATGATCGCAACACCCTCCGGCACGCTGTTTGCGCCGTAGCAGTTGACCTTCGCGCGCAGCCCTTCGGAATAGGACTTGCGAGAAATCTCCTTCACTTCGTTCTTGTACGGATCGTACTCGGTCTCAACGAAGGTGAAACCGTTGATGCGGGAAATGATCTGCGCCGCGTCCTTGCCGAGACCATTCAGGATGACGCGCAGCGGTTTCTGGCGAACCTTGTTCGCCTTCTCCGCGATACCGATGGCACCCTCAGCCGCCGCGAAGGACTCGTGACCTGCCAGGAATGCGAAGCACTCGGTCTCCTCCTCGAGGAGCATCTTGCCGAGGTTGCCGTGGCCAAGACCTACCTTACGGGTATCGGCAACAGAGCCCGGGATACAGAACGCCTGAAGTCCCTCGCCGATCGCCGCAGCGGCGTCAGCAGCCTTGCGGCAGTTCTTCTTGATCGCGATCGCCGCTCCTACCGTGTAAGCCCAGCACGCGTTCTCAAAGCAGATCGGCTGAATGCCCTTGATCTGGTTGTAAACATCGA